>CAJOLR010000016.1:0-35822 GCA_905235565.1 uncultured Bacteroidaceae bacterium
TCCTGCAAGATAAGCATTTTCTGCAAATAAATCAAGTACTTTTTGAGTTTATTGTATTGAATATCAATTGTTTCGGACTAAAGCAGGGCCGACTATGTATTCACGAATGATTTTGTTGTTGCTGTTCCTCAAGCGGCGTATGGCCTTTTCCTTGATCTGGCGCACACGCTCGCGGGTCAGGCCAAACTTGCCACCTATTTCCTCAAGTGTTGCTTCGCGGCATCCTATACCAAAGAACATCTTGATTATCTCCCTTTCTCGGTCAGTAAGTATTGAGAGTGCTCTTTCTATCTCCTGTGAGAGCGATTCGGCCATAAGGCCATTATCGGCCTTGGGCGAGTCCTCATTCACCATCACATCCAGCAGGCTGTTGTCTTCACCATCCACAAACGGGGCGTCCACAGAGATGCTGCGGCCCATAGTAAGAGTGGTACCGTCAATCTTCTCAGCGGGTACATCAAGCAGTTCCTCCAACTCGTCGGCCGAAGGACGGCGCTCGTTGTCCTGCTCAAACTTTGCTATGGCTTTGCTTATCTTCTTTACCAGTCCTACCTGATTCAAGGGCTGGCGCACCAGGCTTGACTGTTCTGCCAAGGCCTGCAGTATAGACTGGCGTATCCACCATACAGCGTAGCTTATGAACTTGAATCCGCGGGTCTCATCAAACTTGCTGGCGGCTTTAATGAGGCCTAAATTGCCCTCATTAATCAGGTCTGGCAGACTCAACCCTTGGTTTTGATACTGTTTGGCTACACTAACCACAAAGCGCAGGTTCGCACGTACCAGTTCCTCTAATGCCTGGCGGTCACCTTTGCGTATGCGCTGGGCTAATTCTACCTCTCGTTCAGCCGTTATCATTTCCTCACGGCTAATCTCCTGCAGGTACTTGTCCAGTGATACACTTTCGCGGTTGGTGATGCGCTTTGTTACTTTCAGTTGTCTCATCTTTTTCTTCATATATATAAGTTGGTTTAAATTCATACCCCTCCATATATATAGGAAGAAAAACGTGCATTTTCATGGAAAAATCCTACTATGCTATGCAAAAACATTACACAGCATAGCGCTTTTTTCAATCCTTGTAGGTTTTCAAGGCCTTTTTAAGGCGTTCTTTCATTGTGTCTTTCAGTACCTTCGGTTCCAGTACTTCCACATATTCGCCCATGGACAATAGTTGAGTAGTCAGCTCCGGAGTCAGGCAAACTTTGTACTTGAATTCACTGTATTCGCCGTTTTTTGTCAGAACCTCCTCCTGACTCTTATGTATCGGCAGAGAGCGCACATAATCCACCTTCTCGCCATATACCCGTATGCGTACCGGCGTGGGCTTCAGATCCTCACTTACATATATGCCTACAGTGTTAGCATAATATGCCTCTGCATCAAACTTCTTGGGCATCTTGAATGATACACCGGTAACAGCAAGATCCACTAGCCTGTCCAGGGCAATGTGCCTTATGCCTTTGGATTCAGTCATATAACCAACTACGTACCAGCGCCGGTTATAAACTTTCATGGCGTATGGGGCTATGTGATATATATTGTGGGCTCCTTTGAACGGCTGGTAGTCTATCTCAAGCACCTTGTTCTGCTGCATGGCCTCAATGATTGTCTGCAGGTATTGGGTGCCATGTGGTATGTCCTCAAAAAGGATCCGGCCTTTCATGTTGTGGCCGGCAATTATCATATTTGATAACGTGAAAGAGTTATACAGCCACTGCTTTGTGCGGTCCTTCCTGAAGTTATCCAGTTCACCTATGTAGTAGTGATACCCGTCAGATGGGTTACACTTTACTTCCACACCAAACATTTCCTCTATGGCAGACTTGTGCTGGTGGAATGTCCTCAAAGGTAATGGATTGCCATCACTCAAGCAGCTCTTTTCCCAAAGATTGCTTATCTCTTCAAACGTCAGTTTCTTCTTTTGGAGCAGTACATCCAGCAGCCAGATGTAGCGGTTTATTGTCTTACTTCCCATATTGTTAATCTTAATTTCAGTAACCTGGGCTTATTTATTAATTCATTTTTATCATTAAGCAGTGCCGCATTAGAGAAAGTTGTCGTTTCAATCTTTTTGACTCCATAACTGTCATGTGCATGGCCAAACATATGGAATTTTGGTTTTATCTCCTGTACTCGATTCTTTATCTTGATATTACCCCAATGTGTCCCTGATGAGTAGTCCATAATCATAGTAGGGGGTTCATGAGTAATAACCACATCAGCTAACGGATTAATCTTTTCGGCTGGATGATTATAGCCTATGCCGGCAAATAATACTCCGTCTATCGTAACACTTCTGTCCTGCAGAAAGTGTATCTCTTCAGGCAAGTCCTCAATGTCCTCAGCATCCCATAAGCAGCAGTCATGATTACCACAAACAAATATCTTGTGCTTGTATGGCAGTTCAATCAGCCAGTTGATGAAATCCAACACCTCCACCTCAGTACCACTATTGCTTATGTCCCCGCTATGAACAAGGACATCGGCGGCCGGCAAGTCCGTCAGTTGTCTGTGCAGACCGTGAGTGTCAGATATGTGGAGGATACTCATCATAAAAAATACTGTTCTTTAAATGAATTAAGAAACTCAGATTCCCTTAGGGCTGAAATGGCATTGTTATACGAATCAGTTTTAAATGATAGTTTAATATCCAACTTCTTTCCTAATTCCGGTTGGAGTAAATTTATTAACTGGTTTATATAATCCTCAGCATTGATTCTTTCCTTTAAGAGGGCATCAATTCTTTTATTTAAATATGATATTGACCGCTTAGTAACATTTACCATGCTTTTTATAAAACTATCTGGCATTTCCCAGCAGATGCTGATTAGAACAACTTCATCTATTCCTGAATATTCCGCCGGGTGTTTATATATGTGATTATAAATAGCAAGCAGATGTCTGACAAGTTGTGATACGTTATAGTAGTCGCATACTTTACAGCGTATCATATTTATAATGTTCTGAGCAAGTTCTTTATTTACAGTATAGTAGACGGGATCAAAATAAGCTGCTGTGAAATCAGAATTGGACATATAATAAGGCTCAAGAAATTTTGATTCATAGAATTTAATGATATTCCCTTCTTTTAACCTGATATCCAAATTGGAGTTGCCGCCTACTTTAAGAGGCGAATCTTCTTTCCATTCATACTCTAATTCGCATTCTTTATGACATTCTTTGTATAAAGAGAAGTAGTTTACTCCTAAGGCTGTTGACGAATCTGCAAATAAATATTCTTTTTCTGCATTTCCACTTCCTTTCTTCAATTGATCAATATCTTTTTCGGATAGAGGGAGTATCGTTTTTATCTCTCTCTCACTAATACAGCGTGGAAGCTTCTTGCAATGAGATATCATTGCCTCCTTTAATAATTCTCGATCCATTATAAGTTAATCTTCTCAATGTCTACAATCTTATTCTTAATCTCTCCTTTCAGCCCCAATGATTCCAGTGTTTGGCCTTCGTCTTTATGAATACCAATTATTGCTTGCTTAGGATTGACAGTTTCAATCACATCCTTGATGGTCTGTCGGCTCGCGTGCCCGGAAGTGTGTATATCCACCACATTATGGAAAGCCTCACGGAACATTTTATAACCCGGATTCTGTTCCACCTGTGCCTGCTCTTTGTAATATCCATCCCAAGTGGAGTAGATAAGCAGCACCTCTTCTTCGGGTAATTGTCTATGGAGTACTTCAACTCTGTCAAATTGTGATACACCTGATACCATCACAAATCCACGCTTCTTCATCGTCTCCAGGTGCCTTTCCTCTTTGTAGTATCGTGGGTTAAAGTCAAACAGGTCACCTGGCTGCTTGGATTCTCTGCGCTTGAATATACGCATAGCGTTATTCGCCAATCCAGCACATACAAACAGAGTCTTGTGGGCATTCTTTGCGGCCAGATTTATGCTTGCCAGTCTTTCAATATCGGTAGCAGAAGCCAGTACAAATACATATTTGAATGCTTTCATGACATTCTCCAATTTAAAAGCAACCTCTTTCTCTGTAATGCATTCGTCATTACGGCTCAGCATAGTTCCTTCGGTAATGAGAACATCAATATCGGTTGCTTTCCACTTGAGCAGCTGCAGCAGCTTACCGCCAGTCCATCCGTGCTGCCTGTAGTCGCCGGTATGCCATATACGTTTACCATCAGCTTCTATCAGGAACATATATGAGTCATATATGGAATGACAGTTGTAGAATGGGGTGATGCTTATATCTCCAATCTTGAAAGGTTCCGGTTTTGAACTTCGTGGCCAAGTGTGGAAGGCCTTCAACTTGGCGTGTTTGCGTATGTTGGTTTTTGGATCATTACCGGATAGTTTATCGGCTTCGCAAAGCAGCCTGTATTTCTCAACTATTATTTCTTTGGCTCCTTCGCCTAAATACTGTGGAATACCTTTCGGTACGTAGTCAAACAATCCTATATGGTCTTCGTGTACATGGGTATAAATAACGGCTTCGTACTTTTTCCTGTCGTTCTGGAATAAAGTCTCAACCATAGCCTTATCCTGCTCTGGAGTAGTCTTTTCACCGTTCCCAGGCAAGTTCTGTCCCATATCTATAAATATGCGTGATGTGGCTGTACTGATTTCAGTAATACAGCCACCAATCTGGTTTAGTCCTCTATGTATTGTTATGTTCATCCTTATTAGAGTGTAGTGCGTGTTATGATAGTTGTTTCACCTTCAATTCTGAAGAATGTATAGTGTAGCATTATTTTCATTTTTGATTTTGGAACTTCTAGCTCCTGATTGGCAAAAGACAATTCTTTTTCTTCTTTTCCAGGGTCCGGCAAGAGTACGGAAACATTAATAGTTTCATTCCCGTGAGTAGTATCTTTAAAACCACATAGTTTCCAGAAATCATCACAAGCACTGGTCTTACATAATTCAACTAAGAATGTGGCGTATGCAATAGCTTGTTTAATGACCTTGGTGGGCGTTTCATGATTTGAACTATACTGGTCCTTAAGTTCAAATACAACCAGTTTCCCATTTCTGCGGGCAAGGATATCAATTCCTCCTTTCCCACCAGAATAATATGGCTTGTCACCGCTTGCGCTTATGGGTGTCGGCATCTGAAAAAACAGATCCTTTGTTATTGTGACAGGTTGTATATGGCAAAGAGATTTATTATTGCTGTCACTTTTTGATAATTCTCTTAGCAATAGGTTCTCACATCTATGTTCCGGATGACCTTTCTTTCCAGGATCGTTTTTAAAGAATGCCCTGAAAGCCATTGCTTCTTTTGACGTTTTCCATCCATACTTCCCGGGTTTGCAAATATCTTTAGGATATCCAGAGAAATATTGTTCATTACAGTTGTTCTTATACTGAATGTCTGAAATATGAAGAAAGACTTCGCCTTTTGATGTTACACTTATTTGTCCCACACTTTGACCTTGATACCTAACGTCAAAATAGCTTGAATTATCTTTAGCTCTCCCAATAGTATAATAAACGCTTAAAGGACCCCATTTGTGGAACTTCTGCCTCTTATTCTTGATACTATCTAAGTTTATTACAGAATTATGAAGATATTCAATGTACTTCCCTTCCCATTCAGATTTGTGGTCTCTCAATTCTTTTTGGGTTGTAACAATTACATCCTCAAATTCTTTCATACTATTTTCCATCGTTTTTTTTTGGTGATAGTCCCTATATCGTTTTGCAAGATACAAATAATAGATAACAACGGCATTAACACCGGTAGAATTCCAGTATTATGCCGTTAAGTCTCAGGATAGGCAGCCCAGCCCTCATCATTGATTTGCCATATACCACCTCGGCCAGCTGGACCAGGCGGTTGCGGTTCTCGTTGTCGATGGCCACGCCAACGTTCAGCGGTAGGTTGATGTCCGGGAAGGGGAATGCGGGCAGGCCTTCTCCCTGCAGCGGGTCGTTGGCAGTCAGCCCCATGCTATACGCCACCATGCTGTTTTCAAGACCACGGCGGGCATTGCCAATAGTGGCTTTCATGTTGGCGCGGGCCGTATCTACAATGTTCCACATTTCCAGGAAACCGTCCTGCAGGCGTTGCAGTCTGATCCAATCCATTTCACGCTCCCAGCGCTCGCTCTGCAGCTCGTTCATTTTAGGATAAACCTTCTTCTGGCCAGCCTTAACCACATCCTCAAAGGCGGCGTTCTTCAGCAATTGTTCCTTCTTTAAAATCATATTGTTTTGCATTTAATTTGGCGCAAAAATATGGGCGCGGTATGCAAAATCATTGCATAGGTAATCTTTTTTTCTGTTTTCTCAAAATTTTTCTTCATCTGCATACTTTTTGCACACCTATAAATGACCTTTGTCATAAATATCAATCAGTAATATGGAGTTTAAAGAAGAATCCGCTTATCTGGAGGCCATAGAGGCCTGCCGTAAATACGCATTACTTCAATCCAATGCCGTTGAAGCTTGGATTGATTCAGGAGTGTGCGTTGAGACATTGACTAGCATCATAAACACCAGTTACTCTACAGACTATGCAACTACACGATTGTCAGAAATGACAGGTATTGAAGAGTCCCTTATTAAGGAAATAGTTTGTCTTCCTTTGGATGAACTATCCCCTGAATTCTTCCAGAACCGCTTGGACTATTACAGCCAGGCTGCCGAGGTCCTCGAGATGCTGTAAATCCTCTCATTTTTTGGTAACTTTGCATAGTAACAATAACACCATGAAACCATGCCTAAATTCCATCCCACACCCATAATCCAGGACTGCTGGTCCAGCATAGGCAACATCACCTTCTACCACCGTAACGGGCAGTGCTTCTACAAGCGCAAGCCCTATACCCAATATCGTGGTACTGCTGCCCAGCTTGACCAAGCCCAGGTTCATCACCGAGCCATACTTGCCTGGCAGCAGCTACCGCACTCCGTCCAGCTCCAGTGGCGTGAACTGGCCAAGTCCGTACCGTCCCACCGTCCGCCGTATGATGACAATCACCACATCAGCGGCTACAATCTCTTTGTCTCAGCCTATCACGGCTTCGCCCAGCTGGGCCGTGAACACGTCCCGGTACCACAGCCATACCCGCTGTTCCCAATCTCACATCTCCAGCTGCTGGAGATAGAAACCGGAGGCTCATCAGGATCTGTATCCCTGCGCTGCCGTCTCACACTCCAGAATACAGATAATCCCGCCCGCTGGCACGTATCAGCCAAGATACAGCTCACAGCCCAGGGTGTGGGCTGTGACCCGGGCAAGATGCGCACATATCTGGCCATCAGTAATAGGCAGAATGAGATAGTCTTCAATGTCCCATGTCCAGACATTGAAGACTATCAAGTCCACGTTCGCTATCGTCTTATTGATGGAGTTACTGGGTATAGGAATAACTGGAAACGTCTATAAAAACTAAATATCCTCTAATTGTCCATTCCACCAATCAGGATTCGGAATCACGTTTATTTCATCTCTATTCTCTATAATATGAGATAATAGGTTTCTATCAATATTAATGTTGTTGATGCAGAACTTATACCATCTAGTATATGTCTTGTCTTGAGAGATATTACTTATGGGGTGGGCAAATTGTATCAATTCACTTTCTATGGTTTTTAAAAACCTATCTAAGTGATAATGACTGGATATTTTACTTTTTGTATTAATGCTTGGACTACATACAGTACCAATTCTGACATATTTTTTACCCCTCTTTTTTAGATAAGCATTATTAGAATCATCTTCAGTATGCTGTAGTACTCTACTAATTATATCTCCACGGGCTTTTCCAATGTACAAGGCCTTTTCTGTATTTCCCCACTTGCGGGTTATATAATACCACCCACAGTCTAAGTACTTTTTATGATTCTCACGGGTCAGACTGTCCAAAAGGATAGGCCTGCTCCATTTAATGGTGAGTCTATGAACTCTATTGATAGAGTAACCTTTCTTTTCATCCATAGAATAATGCAATTGTATCACAGTTTTGCTATAATCAAGTCCATGATCCTAACAACCCGCTCAGGCTCAACAATCTTAATACCGCTACCGGTAGAGATAAGCCTGTAGTAGAACTCGTTGTTCGGTATAAGGGTTAGTTCAAACTGGCCCACGCCATTATCAAAGTCATCAATTATCCGTTGAGACTTATGGATAGGCTTGGTTATGATTCTTTTCCAGGTCCTTATATCCGTCACTTTTACCTTGATGGGCATTTTCTCTGCAGTCCTGTCAATTCTGCCGTCTTCTAGCAGCATGCCCTTAGTCGTGCCAATAATGTCATCAAAGTATGCATTATAATCCTTAGGCCTTGATTCAATCTCCAAATCATCTACAACCTTTATGTCTTCAATTCTGTCCAGGGGTACACACCAATACTTGTCTTCTTTATCAGGCCTGTATCCAAACAGAAACCATCTGTTATTATACTGTTTCAGCAAGTATGGATGCAGCAGGTAAGTTTCACTTACGTCGTTGTAAGTCTTGTAAGTGACGGTTAGGACTGTTTTATTTATGCACTTGTATATAAAAGGTAAGCGGTCTCTACCGCGCAGTCTGTAATTCTCACCGTAGTCTATGCTCTTTTCCTTCCGGCCATAGTCATATTCAATACGGCTCAGCAACGCAAACTCAATTCTTTCAAACACATCCGTCGGCAGATTGTTTCCCAGTATCTTTAGGGCCTTCTCCAGCTTCTTATAATCGGCTTGGGTGTACTGGTATTCCAAATAGGGCATTACACTGAATCCGGGAACTTTGTATCTGTATTTAGTGTATCGTTTGCTGCCTTCAGTAATAAGCATATCCGGATCAATCTCATTGGCTGGTGTCTTGATAATATCCCTAATAGTCTTTATGTCTTGCCTAAAATTGTCTCCGTAAGCACTGTCCATTGATGAAGAGTAGAGCTTATCATCCAGGCGTTTGAATACCGGCTCCATCCTGTCAACACAATCCTGGAATGAAACAGGCTTTCCGCTTGATAGCAGCTCATCAATAATCCTGAGTCTTTCAATCTTGTAACCCATAGTCCCTGTTATTTGAGGGCAAATATAACCAAACATTATTTTTACCAATAGGTTCCCGTTTCAAAAAATCGCAATAATAAGCATTTAACCCATTCCAATCGTTAATTTCAAACGTTCCCGATTGCAGATTTTTTCACGTTTATATGTCAATGTAGTTTTGCATCAAACAAAACCGTTGTCAAACAAAAACTTTAGAAAAATGAAGTATCTGAAATTGAGCACTCAGCTGTCATTTGATAATGAATTAAAGTGTGGGTTGGAAGTAAATCACGTTTTAAGCAAGAGACAGGTAATCTATGGCTTTGTTCCGGTGTATAAAAAAGATGAATTCATCACATTTGATGATGACTTACTTCCAATGGATGATTTTCACGTCTGTTATAATGTTCTTACAATTAAGCGGTTCGATGATTGTAACAACAAGTATAAGACGGTAACTAAACCAATATTTGATGTAGTAAAGGTCTGTGAAAAATCAGAGGAACTCATTCTCAATGAAATATACGTACCGGAATTGACAAATACCCAGCCGGATACCTATTCCAAGATGCGTAGCTACCGCAACACTCATTTTAGCAAGAAATTCAGTAGACCAGGGATAATAGAGCAATCTACGTCTGACCCTAAAAAGTACCTTTATCACACTACAGAGGGTGAATATCTATTCCAGTGTGATAATGGTGTCATTCGTGGTGTTGGTAATGGCTTTATGGTTATCTGCAGGGAAACTAATCCTATTTCAGGACAAATGTATTTCTCTATGTTCCGTCCAGATGAACTCTTTTGTGAAGGTGAATAATCTCATTAAGTCATGTGTGAGTTCTGGAGTTTGGGAGACAAGTTTGACTTCGGTATGCATGATGGGGAGTCATTGGGTGAAGTCCTCATGTATCATCCCTCTTATGTTACCTGGTGTAATAAGAATGTTGATCCCGGAATATGTTGTTTTGAAGAGGAAGTAATTGAAGAAATCCGCAACAGCTATCCGGATTTCCCTCTCGATGCAGATTTCATGGAACAGTGGAGCTACAACACTGAAGTACTGGATGCAAGGGCAGACATGGAATATGATAAGTGGCAGAGAATGCATGGCGATGATGAAGAAACTACACATGACCCATATGAAGGAATAGATTGGGCCGAAGAGGAATGGGATGCCCTGACCGATGGCCAGTACGGCCCTTATCCCGGCGGAGATATAGATTATGATGTTTTTGGATTTTAATAGACTATAGCAATGAAAGCAATCAGTTATTTTCTATTTGTAGCAACCGCTATCTTGATAGCAGGTTGCAATAAACAACAAGAATCAGTTTCCAACCATCATTCCATACATGATGAAGTGCTGCTGATAGATTCTGTCAACCGCGTCCTGATAACAGAACGTGCAGACAGCATTCCCGTCGTAATAAGCTCTGAAACAGGAGAGCCATATAGCAGGAATGAAATTCTTGACGCCTGGGCCGAAGCCAGCCGGAGTTGGAAACGTTTCGTCCACAATATACGCACATACCGGTATGATAGGGCAAGCTCATATCTCCTTGATGAAAACGCACGCCTTGGCATATTGGGCCATCTGCGTGAATCCGAACTGCGTTCAGCATTCATACTTGATGTGGTAAAAGAACTGCTCTATGAGTACCAGAATGATGATTATCTCACTGGGTATCTTAAGTGGTTGTATGATGAAGTTCTGACAGAGGTTTCTATAAATGGTATTATGGACGGAACGCCTCACAATGTGGCAAACACATTCCCCCAACTGCTTTTTGAATATGGAATCACATTATCTGCATCAGGGTATCTGGATAATGCCTTGGAACTAATTTCGCTCTATTATCAGGCAAACCTGTATTTCTCACCGGATGATGAGCTTTCACCATTATTTGAGCAGTACTTCTTTAAAAGCTGCATCTACCATGTATGTGAGGAGTTCGCAATCCGTGACTCAATCATTCAGGATCTCAAAAATATACTGCCAAGCTATGGCAAGCGGGGTATGATACTGCTTGAAGACGTAAAGGCGATAGAGGCGGATTGGGCAAGACAAGAACGTGAAATGCAAAAAAAACTCAAAAATTGGGATGGGAATAATTGAGGAACTATTTTTGCAACATGAAGCAATTGCAATAAGCTTCAAGAAAGTAGCTTAATAGTGCAGCTTATTTATACTTCGTAGTACCAGTTAATATTAAAAACTTATCACCCTGGTATCTACAGAGCAAATATTAACTAAAGGTGATAAGTGTATTTAATATGTATTACAAAACAAACACAGACAAAATTAAAGAGGGTCTTTTTAAATTTGGTTATGTAGCTAATTGGCGTGATGAGGTCTACATCAAAGAACTTGAAGAATTGGTTGATGAGACCGTAGTAGATTTAACTGCTCAAGACATTAAAGAAAGAGCAGAGAATGCAGAAATACTGTATTTAAATTGGAATGGATATCAGGTCGATGGCAATGGCGTAGATGTAAAAGAGGAGGATGCTTATTTTAAGGCATTTGATTCTGGATATACAACTCCTTCAGGTGAACCTATTTATGGCTGGTTTGAGAAAAATAAAGAGAAAGGTACTTTTTCCGGCGTAACATGGGGGACATTAAAGGTATTGCGTGCATATAGGTTTTTACGCTCAAAACCTCATATGGGTGATATCTATTTTGATAATAAAGACGCTTTTGAGGATTTTCTTGAGGACATTGCCTCACATACAATTCCAGAAAGTTGGGATTTTAATAAAAAACAATCCGGTATAATACACCCCATTCTTGTTTCATATCTCAATAATATTTACCTAAAACTTAAAAGGGAAAATAAGATTATTAGAAGTGAAGATGGAAAGTATATAATGTTCAACACAAATCTATTAGACATTTTTTCTCAGGCACTATATATAATAGCAGAAGTTAAAGTAGTAGAGGGGCTAGAGATATATGTTTACCCTAAACGGACATCTGAAGAAAGTTATAAGACTCAAGGAAAATATGGTTTTGGAGGGAAAGACCCAGAAGCTCCAGTCTTCTTTGATGATATTAATGAGGTTGTTTTCAACACAGGATGGCAAATTGATAAAGAATTTGATTCATTGTCTCATATTATTGAGAAGCGGATATATCGATTCCCAGTTTATTGGCAGACTAAAAGCAAAGACGTTCTTGCCCGCAAATTAAAAAATGCAATAGATTTTGCGGTGGCTATAGCAAAGCGCAATTATAAGTATATTGTCCCGATTTACTACCCAAAGATTGATAGTATTTCTTTTTTAATGCCAATTTATTTGGATGGAGAATATACTGAATCTCCAGATTTTGCACTTGTACTACAAACTGATCGTGAGAATAAACTATACATAGCAAAAACAATTCTAGATCTGGAGGAAGGGTATAAAGACGCAAGGCTTATTGCCAAACCTGATGAATCTTGGTTTAATCTGGCTAGATTGGTAAAGAAATAAGCACACTATTTGAAATGCAAACTGCCGACGCCCCCATGGACACCGGCAGTTTTCTTATGTAAGGGCACAAAAGTATCACTTACCTGTGCTATCCCTCATCATCCGGAATCTCCTCCATATAAACCACCAGATCCAAATCCTCATAAACGTCAATGTCTCTGTGGTCACCGTCAAAGTGGGGATCATCACTCCAGCCCACAATCTTCCAGCCCGGAGCAGGTGTAACATCCAGCTCCACGCTATCCTCATAGTGGGCCGCCTCCACGCATCCCGTTACGGCACCAGCCTCCTCAGGCTCGCACACCGCCCGGATATGGTAGGTCGCATCACTCTCCAGTATGGCCTCAAAGTACCTGGGTGTGTACCGGGTAATGTAGAACCTTCTAACCAAGTCGGTTTCATTGTCATCATCATCCCAGTGCACCATATGGAATCCCTCATTCGGAGTAACAGATATCTCCACCAGTTCACCCAGGTGATAAGTGCCGCTACCGGTAGTCTCACCGTAGTAGGAGTCAACTGATATCTGCTTGGTATCTGTCTTGTGGTGGAACTCCGCTATGATATCATAGTCGCGGTTGGCCACCAGAGTACGCGGGTTGGCCGTATTACCGTCACTCCAGCGCACAAACTCATAGTTCTCGTTTGCCGGTACTGCAGTAATAACAACCTCTTCACCACGGTCAAACGTACCGCCCCTTGTAGTTCACAGGATAGGGATACGGCTCGACAACCATTTCGATGTAAGCCTTGTCGCCTTCGTGGTGGAGGTTCACATCTACCATGATTCCCAGAACATCGCGCACTTTGTTCGGCAAGTCTTCCATTAGTTTATCGACATCAGCCAGACCCAATACCAAGACTTGGACCCGCTGCGCAAATAAAACCCAAATATGAAACAACTTCAACAAGACCGGTTCATTAAACCTTCATTGTTTATGATGCACAGAAGGATCAGTTCACTGTGCCATGTTCTTGATAAACCTTATTGTTCTTCTTCATTGTACCCAATTACTTTTCAGGCATTTCATACATGAAAATTTGTTTGTCAAAAAGTGCCCTGTAGGTTGTTGGAACGCCATTTATTTCCTACATTTGGGCGTTAATCTTAATATCAACACTATCATGAAACGTAACATGAAAAAACTCTTAGTGATCGCATTGGCTCTAATGCCCAGTTTATCAATCAACACATTCGCCCAGAATGGCGGTGGTATAATCCCGCCCGGTTCCAATGAGCCAATAGGCATACCTCTCGGAGGCTCACGTCCGCGCTGTTTACCCGATGACCCCGATGGAATGCCCATTGCGTCCATTGCTCTGCCAGACCCGCACCTGGCATCAATTCTGGTCCGCGCGTTAGGTCAAATGGCCACGATGACATTCCCATCAAGCCCGTCCCAGGCACCAACAGCCTGAGCATAACCACCTCGACCAATGCCGGTAGTTACCTCCTGCAGCTGACCCTCTCCACCGCCAGTCCTACATCGGCAAGTACATTATAGAGGAGGCTGTAAGTAGATTGAAAGAATTATCATAGTAATTAGATTTGGAGTAGAGGTGCAAGTGATTGTGCCTCTACTCTTTTTGTCACCCACGGCAGGACACTGAAGGATCAGTTCCCTGTGTCATCCCAAAAGGGGCTGCCCCCAATTGTATCATTTATAAAGGAATCGGCGGATTGACATCTTGGGAGTCTTCTCAAACGGAACGGCCTGGATCTCCACCTTTGCCAACTGACTGTATACAGGCAGTGTGCGATTGGATGTAAGGCGGATATTCTCAGGTATGGCATCCTTGGCCTCGGCATCAAGCAGGGACTTGGCTATGGCCTGCTCGTCCAGATAGACCAGGGCAACCAGTTTTCCGCCGCGGTCCACAACCACTGATTCTACCACATAATCCTGATTGTTTACAACAGCTTCAACCTCCTCGGGGTAGATGTTCTGGCCCGAAGGTCCCAGAATCATGTTCTTGCTGCGTCCGCGTATGAATATGTTGCCGTCGGCATCCATTACGCCCAGGTCGCCGGTCTTGAGCCAGCCATCCTCGGTAAATGCGTTTGCTGTAGCCTCGGGATTGTTATAGTAACCTATGGTTATGTTCTCGCCACGGGCCTGAATCTCACCGACTACATGCTGGGGATCCTCAGAGTCAATACGGACCTCGGCCACATCAACGGGCTTGCCGCATGATCCGGGCACGTATTTGGTCCAATGCTCATAGGCCAGAAGAGGGCAGGCCTCTGTCATTCCGTAACCTACCAGATAGTGGAACTTGATTTTCTTGAATATGCGCTCAACCTCAGGATTGAGGGCGGCACCTCCCATGATGAACTCCTCGCAGTTGCCACCGAAAGCAGCTACAAGTCCATCTTTTATCTTCTTGTAAATGATAGAGTTAAGACCGGGCACTTTAAGTGCGAACTTAATGGCAGGTTTATCTATCATGGGCTTGATCTTGGACTTGTATATCTTTTCCATAACCAGCGGAACGGTAATGAGCAGATAGGGCTTTACATCGGCAAAGGCTTTCATCAGGGCTGCCGGAGTGGGGGCTGCGCCTAACCAATAGATAGATGTGCCGTTGCTCAGCGGATAGAGGAACTCTATCACAAGGCCGTACATATGGGCCATTGGCAGCATGGAGACCATCTTATCGCCTGCAGGAACGTGACGCTGGCTGTAATCCACTATGGATGAGAAATTGCGGTAGGTAAGCATCACACCCTTGGGATCACCCGTGGAGCCCGATGTATAATTGATGGTGGAAAGGTCATCCCAGTTATCGGTTGGGAATACCACATCGTCGGGGCCGAAACCGCCGGGATACTTCTTGTCAAACAGTTCGTCAAGATGCTCAAAGGCATATTGTATCTTATCATCACTGCAGAACAGTAACTTGAGCTCATTTACATCAAACACCGCGCGGACATTGGGCATCTTGGCACTGTCCATCTTTGCCCAACGGCCGGAATCTGTAAACAGGATGATGCTTTCCGAGTGGTTGACCAGTCCCATTACGCTGTCGGGCTTGAAATCGGCCAGAATAGGCACTATTACAGTCCCGTATGTGTTTACAGCCAGATAGGCGAATCCCCAGCGGGCACCGTTCTGGGCGCACAGGGCTATATGGTCACCTTTCTTTATACCGGCATATTCAAATACTATGTGAATACGTGCTATGGAACGCGCCATCTGGGCATATGTGAATGTCTCGCCACCGATGTTGTTCAATGCGGGTTTGTCCCAATATTTTCGTGTGGCGGCCTGAAGCCTTTCAAGATAATGAGAGTATTTCTCCATAAGTTATATAATAATTGTACAAAAATATCATTTTTCATGGACAACTCATTACCATTTTATGTATTTTCGTACTCCGAGAACAAGTAACTTTTTTCAAAATGAGCAATATACCTGTTCATCTCTTATATACCTTACTGGGCGTTTTCAGTTTTATTTGTGCTCTGACCATTGTATTCTTCAAGCCTGACAAGAACAAATGCCATTGGATACTAATGGCTATACAGTTCGTATGGAGCATGCGCATGCTCATCTACGCACAGCTTTTTAATCCCGAAAGATTTCAGGTTATCTGGACCTGGCCGATCTATATCATTCTGAGTCTGGCATATGCCCCGCTGTTCTACCTTTTTACTATTGAACTCACTAAACTAAAAGGTATTACAACCAAAGATTACATGGTATTCATACCCATGGCCGCCATCTCCACCATGTTTCTTATCATTTATATGGGGGTCAGCCAGAGTACGTTGCAGACCATGCATGACAATGTGATCCTGAACGGAGGAGAGTATACGGCCAGTACAACTGCTATAAATATTGTTGAATACCTGTGTTTTAATGTAGCAAGAACCGTTACTTTCTGGTTCGAAGCCGGAGTACTGCTTTGGTGCGGCTGGTGCATGCTCAAATACGAGGATACCGTAAATGACTATTTCTCATCAAACAACGGCAAATCCGTGAGCCAGTCCAGGCTGATATCGGTACTTACAACCATAGGAGTGGTAGTAGTACTGTTGCGTGAAGCTTCGCCTGACTATGAGCAACAGATAAATCTACAGAAGATTATTCTGATACTGGTTACATTTATTTTCCAACTGGCGCTCACAATCATGGCTTTCAGTATTGATTACAGTGCTGACGATATTCGCCATATGATTGAAAAGGGCGATGCAAGACTGGCCAGGAACATATTCAACGAGAACAGGCAAGAGATGACCATCTCTAACTGCTGGAATAATCTGGAACGGCTGATGAATGAGAAAAAGGTATTCCTGGAGCCAGACCTGAACCTTATTGACCTGGCTCAAAGGTTGGGTACCAACCGCACATATCTCTCATTGGCAGTAAAGCAGTTCAGTGGAAAGACATTCTCCGACTATGTCAACTATGCCAGAATCATGTATGCTCAGGAGTTGCTCCTGAAAGGAGAATCCGCCAAGAACGTAGAATATTCATGCGGATACATAAGCAGTTCAACCTTCTACAGGCAGTTTCAGAAGATTGCCGGCTCATCACCTTCAGCCTGGCTTAAGAAACAGAGGGAACAACAGGGAGAAATTACTCCATAAACCATTCATTAGGCATCAGGATACCCAATGTGAGACCAATCATATATGGTATGTTGTTTGATGTGGACACGTCAATGAATGCATCAAAGGATATTTTTTGGTACTGTGCTACGAAAGCGAGTTCGCCCATCAGTTGTGTACCTCCCAGAACTCTTCCATAAACAGCCTTGCCGTCAACGTTGGTTATAGGCTGTGTAGGCTGGAAATAATATGCCTCTGAACGAAGGTGGAAGATATTGTTAATAATATAGATGGGTTTGATACCAGCAGCAAAATATGCATTGGCGCAGTAATCAGGATCAAATACGAACTGACTGTTGGCGGTAGGTCTGAAATGTCCTGCCTGCATCACGGTAGACATGTAGTTTGTAGAGAAGTTCCTGGACGAATAGTAGCCCTCCAGCATGGTACCCAGGGTAAAATGTTGACTTAGCTTGAAATAGTGCTCCAGGTTAGCCTCTATCTGCAGCCAGGAACGGTCCACCGAATGAAATTCTGTTGAATACTCATTTTTGGGGCGGTATAAGTCATTTTCTGTTCCGATGAATGCACGGATTGTCTCTGAACGGCCTCTGGTAGGGTATTGGATGGTATTAAGCGTATTGCCGGTAAAGGTTACCGAACCTCCCAGAATGTTGTGGCGGTTACAGTCATATCTGAACTCGCGCAGATCGATGTTGCTCGACTGAGAATAAAAATCCTTATGATGTGCTATTCCCAATGACAACACTGTCTTATAGTTGTTCAGGAACGGACGCGATATCTTGATCTTTCCAAAAAATTCTATGGACTTGTTCAATGCCGGCATAAACTTATCGGATGAGAATATGAACTCGCCTGTACGGAAATAGTTCATATTGTTATATGCCAGCTGTGCAGTAAATGACATAGGTATCTGCATGGCCATGTCAAACCTTGCAAGTAACTGCGCATTATTATATGACCTGCCGAACTGTCCCTCAAGCAGATATGATTCTGATGCCTCACCGATATGGTTGTATGATACAGAACCGTACAACTGGCTGGATATTGAGGTGGAGAGCCCGCCGCCCAGACTGAAGGTGGGGTGATCGTCCAGGTTGACGTTCAGGGTCAATGTAAACGTTGAATCTTCTTTAGAGAACTGTGTGCTTGGAACGATCTCACTTATGGCGTCGTCAGAGAGAAGCTTGAAATAACCGGACTTGAAATCATCAAAGCCGAAAGATCCGCCGGTTGCATTCAGTTCTTTCTCAAAATAACGTTCCTGAGCCTGGTTGATACCGGTCACGATAACGTCATGGAAATTAAGCGGAGGAATGGTCTTCTTGAAATCAGCACGTTCTTTCTCGACATCCGAAACATCACGACGGGCAGTTATTCTGGATTTGATGGAATCAATCAGCAGCATCGTGTTTGTGTATCCTAATTCCGATACTTCATCAATTTTATGGAAATCAAGCAGACTCACGCTACGAAGGTCAAACTCCACCTTGACTCCAAGATCAGGATTCAGGTTGTAATCACTCTTCTGCATTATCATACTGGTTACCTGACCCTTAAGGTCAAAAGCATCGGGAATATTGATTTCCGGCGCATCTGGTGCTACAGCCACGACACTGCCCACAATGAAATCAGGATGAAAAGCCTCGACCATGACATCTACAGGGAAATTATCGTAAATGCCTCCATCATAAGCAATTATAGAGTCAATTCTGATTGGGCGGAACACAAATGGGAATGACATTGAAGCTCGCACGGCATCTCCCAGATCTCCTTTAGAAAGAACTATTGATTTTTTGTTGAACACATCCGATGCCACCGCCCTGAACGGCACCATAAGATTGTCAAAATTATTATCACAGGCTGCCGAAGCCCCGGCAAACACATCAACAAAAGCCAGGTTCATCTGTAAAGGGTCAACTACGCTGTTGACCACCGGACGTATTACGGTCATGGAGTCCCTGATGGCTATCTGGGCAGATATGAAATCGGGAGTGGGAGGGTTCTGCTTGAAATAGAACTGATAGTTCATGTCCTTGGAACCCATATACCAATTCTTGAAATCATCAGAACGGATCAGCTCGACCATCTCATCGGGAGAATAACCCATAGCATAAAGAGAACCTATCACAGCTCCCATGGAGGTACCTGCTATGTAGTCTATCGGTATCCCGTTCTCCTCAAGGGCACGTATGACACCGATGTGAGCCATTCCCTTAGCACCACCGCCACTGAGAACAAGGCCTACCTTCTGCGCTTGGACAGACAAAGACAAGACCATGATAATCAACAATATACAAGCCCTTTTAAACATTTCGGAAAATTATTATTACAAATATATGTAAAAAAGGGCACTGATGTTCTATCAGCGCCCACTTTCATAAAGAATAGTCCTGATCAGATCAGTTCTACGCTTCTGCGAATGAACCTGGCCAATGACTCTCCCTTAAGCATGCCGTTCTGAAGCAGTGCCAGGTCTATCAGTTCATGTACAATCTTGTTGCCGGATGCATATTCCGAATAGATTGCCGAAATGGCATTCTCCGTTTCACTGATCTTGCCGTCTATCTCTTTCATCTCATCCTTCTCAGCCTGAGGAACGTCTTCGTCCTTCTTACCTTCACGCAACTTACGCAATTCTGCCTGACGCTCCTTAAGTGAGTTGAGTTTATCATCCTCGGGCTTGATCTTTGCGTCACATGCGGTTCCGGCTTCCTCGATCACCTTCTTTATGAGATTATGGTCCTTGTTCAGAATCACGGTGTACATATCAGGCATATCGCCGTAGAAACTCATTCCAGGCTGGATCGCTGCCATGTCTTTCATACGTCGCATATACTCGCTGCAAGTTACCATGACGGGTAGGGCAGACTCCCCAAGACTCTGGGCATCGACATGGAAATCAGCCTTTTCGACCTTTGGCATCTGGCTGCTGAATATCTTGGTAATCATACGCAACTGGCCGGCAGGAAGATCCACCGTCTTGTTGTCCTCCTTGGCAATCAGGTTGTCAACGGAATCACTGTCAACCCTCTGGAAACGGCTGCTGTTTCCGAACTTCTGCTCCAGCATGCCTATTACCGGAATATCCAGCTGGTTGTCCATCAGCAATACGCTGTAGCCTTTGTTCTTGGCAGCCTCTATATAGCCGTACTGTTCCTCTTTGTTTGTAGCATAGAGATATATCAGGCTCTTGTTCTTATCGGTCTGGTTATCCTCTATGAGTTTCTTGTACTCATCAAAAGTAAAATACTTGCCGTCAGTGTCCTTCAGAAGGGCTACTTTCTCCATCTTGCTGTAGAAATCCTCCTCCGTAAGCATACCGTAGTTGATAAAGAGCTTCACATCATCCCATTTCTGCTCAAACTCCTTACGGTCATTCTTGAATATCGATGTCAGACGGTCGGCCACCTTTTTGGTTATATATCCCGATATCTTCTTTACATTCGAATCACCCTGCAGATAAGAACGCGATACGTTCAGCGGAATGTCCGGAGAGTCAATAACGCCGTGCAGCAGAGTGAGGAAGTCCGGAACAATCCCTTCGACGCTGTCAGTTACGAACACCTGGTTGCAGTAAAGCTGTATGCGGTTCTTCTGCAGGTCCAGGTTGGTCTTTATCTTGGGAAAATAGAGTATACCGGTCAGATGGAACGGGAAATCCACATTCAGATGTATCCAGAAAAGAGGTTCATCCTGCATGGGATAGAGCTCGCGATAGAATCCCTTGTAATCCTCATCCTTAAGTTCACTGGGGGTCTTGGTCCACAGAGGCTCCACATTATTAATTATGTTGTCCTGGTCTGTCTCAACCTCCTTGCCGTCCTTCCACTCCTTTTTCTTGCCGCAGGCAATCTGTACGGGCAGGAACCGGCAGTACTTCTTGAGCAAGCCCTGAATGGCGGTCTCCTGAAGATACTCCTTGCTGTCGTCGTCTATATAGAGTATGATATCGGTACCACGGTCAGACTTTTCACTGTCGGAAAGCTGGAATTCCGGAGATCCGTCACAACTCCACTTTACAGCCTGAGAACCTTCCTGATATGATTTGGTAATTATCTCAACTTTCTTGGAAACCATGAATGCCGAGTAGAATCCAAGTCCGAAGTGTCCTATAATGGCATTGGCGTCATTCTTGTATTTTTCCAGGAAATCATTGGCTCCCGAAAAAGCTATCTGGTTTATATACTTGTCTATCTCGGCTGCGGTCATTCCTATGCCACGGTCACTTACGGTGACAGTATCCTTACCGACGGTCACATGAACTGTCAGATCGCCCATATCACCTTTGAAATCTCCTTTTGAAGCCAGAGTCTTGAGTTTCTGTGTGGCATCAACTGCATTGGATACGATCTCACGGAGGAATATCTCACGGTCACTGTAGAGAAACTGTTTGATAATGGGGAATATGTTTTCTGTCGTTACCCCGATTTTACCTTTCTGCATATCTTGTTTTGTTTTAGTTATTTCCTTGTGCTGTACAGTATACAACAAAAATGCCAGACGGGGAAACGTCTGACATTTTGGCTGAACAGGAGTCTGCTACTGACTCTATGTCCATCAATAAGGTTATATCGTGACAGCAAGGTCCGTTCCCTCTGTGTTAAGGTCAACGGTGAGCGTTGAACCGGAGGGACACTCCCCATCTATCATTATTTCGGCAATCTTATCCTCAACGTATGTCTGGATGGCGCGTTTGAGAGGACGGGCACCATACTCACGGCTGTAACCCTTATCTGACAGGAAAGACCTGGCATTGTCTGTTACAGAAAGTGTATATCCCATACCTGCCAGACGGGACGACAGATGTGAAAGCTCTATGTCCACAATGCGTCCCACTGCCTCACGGTCCAACTGGTTGAATGTTATTATCTCATCTATCCTGTTTATGAACTCCGGAGCGAAAGACTTGTTAAGTGCCTTACGGATGATATCCTGGCGAGCCAATTCGGTCCCTGAATCGGTTGTTGCGAAACCGATACCCCGACCATATTCCTGGATCTGGCGTGAACCGATGTTGGAAGTCATTATGATGATGGTGTTGCGGAAATCTACAGTACGGCTCTCACTGTCTGTCAGTCGTCCCTCATCCATAACCTGCAGCAGGATATTGAATACATCCTGATGCGCTTTCTCTATCTCATCAAGAAGTATGATAGAGTAGGGCTTGCGACGTACCTTCTCTGTCAGTTGTCCGCCTTCCTCATATCCTACATATCCGGGAGGCGCACCGACCAGACGTGAAACTGCGAATTTCTCCATGAACTCGCTCATGTCAACACGTATCAAAGCATCACTCGTTCCGAACATCTGGTTGGCAAGCTCCTTGGCAAGCAGAGTCTTACCCACACCGGTTGGTCCGAGGAACAGGAACGAGCCTATTGGCTTGTTGGGATTTTTCAAACCGACACGGCTTCTGCGGATTGCCCTTGACAAAAGGTCAATAGCCGAATCCTGAGCAATTACTCTGGATTTCAGGGTGGGGGCAAGCCCCTTCAGTCGCTCTCCTTCCTCTTGTGCCAGTTTCTGAACGGGTATTCCGCTCATCATGGATACAACCGTAGCGATGTTATCATCATCAACAGTTTCACGATGTGTCTTGAGTGACTGTTCCCAGTCCTTGCGCATCTGCTCCAGTTCACCCTCCATAACCTTCTCCTGATCACGGAAACGGGCGGCAAGCTCAAAGTCCTGACGTGCCACGGCATCATTCTTTCCCTGACGGGTAAAGTCTATCTGATGCTCCTTGTCCTCTATCTCCTTAGGTACGGAAAGGTTCGAAAGATGTGTCCTGGAACCCGCCTCATCCATGATGTCGATGGCCTTGTCCGGGAATGCACGGTCAGTAATGTAGCGCTGAGCCAGATTGACGCAGGCCTTAATGGCACTCGGGGTATAAAAAACATTGTGATGTTCCTCGTAATGCTCCTTGATATTTTCAAGTATGGTGAGTGTCTCATCGGGCGATGTAGGCTCCACAAGTATCTTCTGGAAGCGACGTTCCAAAGCTCCATCCTTTTCTATGGATTTGCGATACTCATCCACAGTGGTTGCGCCAATGCACTGTACCTCTCCGCGGGAGAGAGCCGGCTTTAGCATGTTGGCAGCATCCATGGAGCCTGGTGCCGAACCGGCACCTATTATAGTATGTATCTCGTCAATAAAGAGTATGATATCAGGATTTTTCTTGAGTTCCTGAATAATAGAACGCAGTCTCTCCTCAAACTGGCCACGGTATTTTGTACCTGCCACAACTGCTGCCATATCAAGCGCAAGCACACGCTTTCCAAACAGCATGCGGGATACCTTACGCTGAACTATACGCTGGGACAATCCCTCGACTATGGCAGATTTTCCGACTCCGGGCTCACCTATAAGAACAGGATTGTTCTTCTTACGGCGGGTCAGGATCTGTGACAGACGCTCAATCTCCTTTTCACGTCCCACCACCGGATCCAGTTTGCCTTCCAGGGCGGCTAATGTCATATCTGTACTGAATGCATCCAGGACAGGGGTTTTGCTGCCTGACTTGGCTACAGTTGCTGTAGATTTGGATTTGCCCGGATCATTCCTGGATGACGGCATCTCATCTTCATCCTCATCATCCTCATTATCAGTCAATCCCATACCCATCTGAATCTGAGGGGCGGTATCATTTATACGGTCAAGCAAGTGACGGTAGTCAATCTCATACTCTGACAGTATCCGGGCTGTACTGCTGGAACGGTCACGCACCATGGCCAGAAGCAGATGTTCGGCATCAGCCTCCTCCTTTTTCTGGAGCCTGGCCTCCAGCATACTGATTTTAAGCAATCTGGTAACTGCTACAGAAAGAACTATCTTCTCGATGGGAACCTTGTCCGCACTGGTATCGGCAGCATGATACTCAGACTCCAGCCGGATTCTGAGTTCAGACAGATCTACTCCCATCTTGACAAGCAGGTCGATGGCATTGTTATGTCCATCCCTGATCATACCCAGAAGCAGATGTTCGGCAGTAACTTCAGAGTGGGTGAGACGCTCTGCCTCCTCTTTTGAGAGCGTCAGTATAGTATTCAGCTTATCTGATATCCTGTATTCCATTATTTGCAAAGATAATCGGTTTAAGACCGGTTCATTTCATTTTAATCAATAAGATATCAACAAATCATGTGCCATTTCTACATATATGTCATAAAGTCTGATTCAAAGCGGAGAATTCTTATTAACACCTCATCAAAAATACGCGCGTAAAGTTGCTTATGAACTAATTTTGGAGTAATTTTGGATGCTTAATGCAACAATGCAGTATAAGCTTTGTAGAAGTCTTTAAAAGATAAAGGAAATTGGAAAATCAGGACAGAATTATCAGGGTGAACATTGAGGAGGAGATGAAGTCCTCATACATTGACTATTCAATGTCAGTGATAGTAGCCAGAGCTCTTCCGGATGCACGTGACGGACTTAAGCCCGTACACCGTCGTATCCTGTACAGCATGATGCGTGACGGCAACACATCGGACAAGGGATACCGAAAATCGGCCCGTACCGTCGGTGATGTGCTCGGTCACTTCCATCCTCATGGCGACTCATCAGTATACGGCGCTCTTGTGCGTCTGGCACAGGACTGGATCATGCGTTATCCGCTTGTTGACGGACAGGGTAACTTTGGCTCCATAGACGGAGACAGTCCGGCCGCCATGCGTTACACTGAGGTAAGGCTCAGGAAGATAGGCGAGGAGATGATGCAGGATATAAGCAAGAATACCGTTGACTTTGTCCCCAACTATGACAACAAGGAAGAGGAACCGACAGTTCTCCCGGCTTGCATACCAAACCTGCTTGTTAACGGTTCATCCGGTATAGCCGTAGGTATGGCTACCAACATGCCGCCGCACAACCTCACAGAGGTTCTGAACGGTTGCATGGCCATGGTGGACAATCCGGACATAACCGTAGATGAACTGATGCAGTACATCAAAGCTCCTGATTTTCCGACAGGTGCATACATATACGGTATAAGCGGTGTACGTGAGGCATACGAGACCGGCCGCGGCCGAGTGATAATGCGTGCCAAGACAGAGATTGAGGCCGGCGAGCAGCATGACAAGATTGTAGTGACCGAGATTCCTTACGGAGTAAACAAGGCAGAACTCATCAAGTTCATTGCAGAACTTGTTACAGACAAGAAGATTGAGGGTATCAGCAACGTAAATGACGAGTCAGACCGCGAAGGTATGCGTATCGTTATTGATGTCAAGAGGGATGCCAATGCCGGTGTGGTGCTGAACAAACTGTTCAAGATGACTTCACTTCAGACATCATTCGGCGTAAATAACATAGCCCTTGTCAAAGGCCGTCCCAAATGTCTGAATCTGCGTGAACTCATCAAGTGTTTCATAGAGCACCGTCATGAAGTTGTCATCCGTCGCACCAGATATGATCTGGAGGAAGCCAGGAAACGTGCCCATATTCTGGAAGGTCTGATCATTGCATCCGATAACATAGATGAGGTAATCCAGATAATTAAGGCCGCCAAGACTCCAAACGATGCCATCCAGAACCTTATGGACCGTTTCGGACTGGACGATATACAGGCTAAGGCTATCGTGGATATGCGTCTGCGCCAGCTTACCGGACTTATGCAGGATCAGCTGCATGATGAGTACAACCAGGTAATGGCCCGTATCGAAGAGTTGCAGAGCATTCTGGATGATCCGGAAAAATGCAAGCAGGTCATCAAGGATGAGATGCAGGCCATCATTGACAAGTATGGTGACGAGCGCAAGACAGAGATAGTATATGCAAGCGAGGAGTTCAACCCCGAAGACTTCTATGCTGACGAGCCCATGATTATTACAATGTCGCATCTGGGTTACATCAAGCGTACCGCCCTTACAGAGTATCGTCTGCAGGGCAGGGGTGGAGTAGGATCACGCGGCAGCGACAAACGTGATGAGGACTTCATAGAGCACATATTCACAGCAACCACTCACAATCACATACTCTTCTTTACCCAGAAGGGACGTTGCTACTGGCTCAAGGTTTATGATATACCTGAGGGAGGCAAGACCTCAAAGGGCCGTGCCATCCAGAACATGCTTAACATAGAGCCCGATGATGCAGTAAATGCATATATAGCTATCAAGAACCTTAATGATGCGGAATTCACATCCAACCACTATCTGGTATTCTGCACTCAGAACGGCGTAATCAAGAAGACAATACTCCAGGATTACTCACGTCCACGTCAGAACGGTATCAACGCCATCAACCTTAACGAAGGCGACAAGGTGATAAACGTTCTGCTTACCGACGGTAACAAGGAGATAATCATAGCCAACCGTAACGGTCGCGCCATACGCTTCAATGAGAGTACAGTACGCGGCATGGGCCGTGTATCCACAGGCGTACGTGCCATGACTCTTGATGACGATGGCGTTGATCAGGTGGTAGGCATGATAGCCGTAGATGAGCAGCCCGAGGAGACCATCATGGTTGTATCGGAGCAGGGCTACGGCAAACGCAGTGAGATTGAGGATTACCGCAAGACCAACCGTGGCGGCAAGGGCGTAAAGACCCTTAACATAACCGAAAAGACCGGAAAGCTGGTGTCAATACAGGCTGTAACCGATGATAATGACTTGGTAATCATTAACAAATCCGGTATAACACTTCGTGTTAGCGTATCTGATTTCCGTATCATGGGACGTGCCACTCAGGGTGTAAGGCTTATCAATCTTGAGAAGCGAAATGACCAGATAGGTTCCATCTGCAAGGTCGACAGTGAGCCCATCGGGGATGTTCCCGTTGAGGGTGGGGAGGAGACAACCCCTGGAACCGCTCCAGAGATGCCTGTGACCGAGTGATTTTAACAACCAAATTAAAATGATATAATAATAATGTAAAACCTATAAAACTTTATTCGACATGAAAAAGCTCATATTTGTTTTGATTGCTGCTCTTGGAGTCTCATGCACATCATATGCGCAGATGACAGAAAAAGAGATCAAGAAAGCTACAAAAGAGGCTAAGAAACTTGTAAATGATGCCAAAAAAGAGATGGAGAGGCAGGATGTTGTGGATAAGAGCAACGCCAAGCGAATGATTGATCAGGCTATTAAGAACCCATATGTAAAAGATTGGTATCTTACTTGGTATGAAGCCGCCGAAATCTACCATCATTTATACGCCGAGGAGAAGCTGAAGGCCAATTCACAGCAGAAATATGACACAGTAGGTTGCTACAACAACCTTCTCAAGTGGTATCGTTATGACTTCATAGCCGACTCACTGGAACACTCTCCGGCCAATGGTGGAAAAGTTACCAATGAGACCCGCACAAACCATGCCAGGGGCATTTACAACACCGTTGATGACCTGATCCGTGCAGGTATTTTCTATTTCAACGACCATTCTGATTACAAGAAGGCGTATGAGATGTTTGATACATACTTTACTACTGCCGAGAATGATTTGTGCAAGCAGTACTCTGACAATGACACCATCTATCATGCCAACAAGGGCTATTTTGCATATTTTGCAGCTCTTTCTGCCTACAAGCTTGAGGATTGGAAGAACACTCTGAGATATGCCGAGATAGCCAAAGACGATGAGACAAACGGTGAGTTGGCAACAGAGATGATCTGCGACGCTTATGGAATAACTCAGGATACCGTAAAATGGCTTGAGACTCTTAAATATGGTATCAATAAGTATCCTACAAAGGAGTTCTTCTATGTAAAGCTCATGAATTACTACAATCTCAAGAACGATCTTACTGCACTCGAGGAGTTCATCCTGAATATGATTGAGCTGGATCCCGAAAGAGCTGACAACTATTACGTTCTTGGAATCATAGCTCACCAGAACGAGGAGTATGACAAGGCCATTGAGCAGTATAACATTGCTATTCAAAAGAATCCTGAGCACTATGACGCCATATTTAACCTTGGTCTCTGCATTATGCTCCAGGCCGATGACGAAATGGAGTCAAAGTCAAATCTGGATTACCGTTCAGCTGCTTATAAGAAAGCCATTCAGGATCAGAAGGACAATTATAAGAAAGCTCTTCCGTACTTCCTGCAATACAGGGAGGCTAAACCGACATCAGTATCAAAATGGGGAATTCCTCTTCAGGCAATCTATTATAACCTTAACATGACTAAGGAACTCAATGAAGTTGAGGCTCGCATGAAGGAAGAAGGAATGCTCTGATAAAAATTCCGCACAATATAATAAAAAGACCTTTGCTTATGCGAAGGTCTTTTTATTTATGATAGGGAGTGACTACATTCCTCTATTTAACATAATAGTTATTATGCAAATTTTCAGGACAGCGGGAAGAATAACCAGTTTAGTTGAATAATGTCAAGACGCGACAAAAATTAAGGGCGTTATAATTAACGCCCAAAAACTGATGATTCTAATTGATTCTTACTTCTTGGATTCTGCAATTATCTCAAGAGCTCTATCCAGAACTGTCGTATCATCCAGGACAACGCATCCTCCGTTTGGTCCCGGTTCAATATGGAAACCTACAGCTGAACCTTTCTTGTAGTCTGTACCTCCAAAGAAGTTCCTTACTGTCTCTACATCAATATTCAGCTCATCGGCAATTCTATGGATACTGCCCTCCGGAAGTTGCGCCTTGATCTGGCGCAGTTCATTGAATGTGATTAATCTGGTCATAAGCATAAAAATTAGGTTATTATCAAATCAGTAATAAATATCTCAATTAAACACGACTCCTTGCTTTATACAAGAGCCTATCAGAATAAACGAGCATGTTCCATAAAGAACACACAGAAACGCACAGACATCACTACGCATGAATCCTGACTTAGTGTACATCAAGTCAGAACCATGTATATGTATCCGATTCCGATCCTTGCGTGATACAATATAATAAATCCAATATGTAAGACTGCCTGCCAGGCATCCGACAATTGCACCTACAAGTATATCACCTAAAAAATGAGCACCTAAATAAGTCCTTATAAATGAGTTGGTTGCAGCCCATAGTAAAACAGAAAGGCTGAACAGCTTGTCCCGGACAAGCCAAATAAACAGAACTGCCAGACCGAATGAATTTGCCGCATGTCCTGAAAAGAAACCATATAGCCCTCCCCGATAACCGTCTACTGTATCCACCATATTTAATATATATGGATCTCTGCCGGGCCTGAGCCTTTGAAAAAGAGGTTTGAAAACCGATGAAGACAACTGATCGGTCAGCAAGACAGTGATAGCCACAAGACATAAGACCAAGAGCAGTCTCTTGGTGTTTATATTCCTAATTAACAATAAGATGGAGGCAATTGCAAGCGGAATCCAGATATAGAATGAAGTATACAGGGAAGCCACGCCATCCCAAAAAAGGGAATCGCTGCCGTTAACTGACAGCGTGGCTAATCTGTCTGTCTCTATGAGACCTGATACTTCAGTCATTCATACTGTTTTAAATGATTTCCATTACATTAACCGGTATCCAACCTGTATTTCCATCCTCTAACCTTATCTCTACCCACTCTTTCATGGAAGAATCCAGTATCTGAACCTTTCTTCCTTCATGAATTATAAACAGGTCTGTACCGTTACCACTGGGAGTACTCTTAACCGTAACACTCGGCGACATTATGATTGCTGTATCACGATTACGGATATTTCCCATCTGTGTAGTAGCGAAGGTAATGGATAAAATGGATAAAAGCAAGAAAATAACGCCAAAAGAAAAAGATAATTTACGTACTCCCCGTTTCTTTGAAAGCAGGAGCACACCGGTCATTAAAATAGCTAATGTAAAAAGTACAATAGTAAGCACTGCCCACCCGTTCACGTCAAGTACTGCCAGGAGTTTCTTAAACCAAACTACTATAAACAACTGATTTACAGGGCTCACCTTATCAACAGTCTTAGTGCGGGCCAACTCTATGTTAAAACGGATATCCGGATCTGAAGGATCTATCAGATATGCCCGCTCATAACACAGTATAGCCTTGGCTATCTCATCTCGCTTTAGCCAGCAGTTTCCAAGGTTCATATATAGAGTGGCATTAACGCCCTGATCAGCAATTATAGACTCATATATGGAGATGGCTTTAAGATAATCACCTTGTATATAAGCGCTATCAGCATCAGACAATGTAGGTACAAATGACACTTGAGCTGAATCAGCCACAATACGGGTCATTCCACTCTCCTCTTGTGCAACTGCCGGAACAGCAAACAATACTACCAGCAATACACCTGTTATCTTCTTCATATAATAATCAATTATCATTTTTCAATTATCTGATGGTATTCTCAACCTGACCGATAACGGAAACAGCCTGATCATACAGACGATCCATTCGGCCTTCATCATCGCCAGGGGCATAACGTGCAAACTCACAGTCATCAAGCAGTTCTATAACCTGATTGACATTTTCCTCAGCCACATTCCGGCGCTTTAGCTCATCCTCGATATTGTCTTTTGATAGATTTGCCACCGGTATGGACAGCTTGTCACCAAAATATCCGTAAAGAGCACGCATCATCTCCTCGTAGAACTCATTCTTCTTATTGTCCGATAACAATTTACGTGCAACCTTAAGACGTTTTGTGGCCACAGAACTGGCTTTCTTTACACGTACCTTAGCAGCATTTGCGCTGTCGGCAATACGTTTGCGTGATACTCCTAACACAATAAGCAGGATTACCAGGGGCAATGACATCGACAGCCAGAACATCAGTGATCCGAAGAACTGTGACGAATCTGATTTGAGAGATGTTGGAGTGGCATGGAAACGGACATCCTGTCCAACATATTTCAGATCCTCCTTGTTCACGTATGATACCGATGTCTGGGATTCACCACCCTGCCCCTTTGCTACGTTCAATGTATACTCATCGGTCTTTACGGTCTTGTATGAACCCGATTTGGGATCAAAGAACTGGAATTCGACTGCAGGAATGGTGTATTGACCTGAATGGCGCGGAATTACCAGATACTCATACACCTTATTTCCGGTCTGACGGCCACCCTTGATGGTATATTTGTTCTCGACCTTGGGATCATATATGTCAAAGTCCTGCGGGAAAGGAACCTCCGGTGTCTTTACCAACTTGAGGTTACCGGTTCCGGAAAGTATGACACGAAGTGTAACAGCATCATTTGCAGTAACATCGGTACTGCTTATCGTTGAACTGACACTGAAATCGCCTACTCCTCCATAGAATGACTTGGTCTTACCCTGTGGAAGCGGCTTTACGTTGATCTTTATCGGGCGCGTAGTCAGGTCTCTTTTGGTCTCCACATACCTGTCTGAATTGAAGAACATGTCAAACACGTCGTTTGAACTTCTGGCAACACGCTGGGCAATAACCCCCTCAAATGGTGTGGAGGGTATCTCCAACTCACCTGAATGCTGAGGAAATATCACATACTGCATCCATACCATAGTCTGGTAGTTACGGCCGTTGTAGTGCTCAAGCTGGAACTCCTTCTGCGTAGGAAGTTCTACCTCCTGTACATGGAAATTCTTCAGGTCAGGCATCTTGTTGCTCATGCTTGTAAGATTTACGGACGGAGCGGCATAAATCTTGAATGTGAGCAATATCGCTTCCTGTTCATATGCCGAGGTCTTATCTACCGTAGCCAGCATAAACAGGTCATCAGCACCTACGGATGATGTTCCCTGCCCTGATGACTGCTGCTGTTGTCTGGACTGGGAACTCCCCTGCCCTTGTCCGGGCTTATTCTCATCTGGAGGCAACACCTTGATGGTAAGAGTGTTTGAAGTAAGCTGCTTGCCATCGACTTTGATAGTGGCACCATCCAGTTTGATATCACCCTCTTCTTCGGCAATTACCACATATGTATATGTAACAGAAGTGCTGCTGGTCATCTTGCCGTTAATAATCTGTGTACCGGACATTGTTGACAGGCTGGGACCGGCCAGCACACTCAGGCCTTTCATGTCTGGGGCACGGAACTCCTTGCCTCCACCGGCATTGACCTTGAATGATATCCTGAATTGATTTCCTTTTACTACAGCCTGCGGGGCTTGTGCAGTGAAAGTCACATCTTCAGCTATGACTGGTATCGCGGTCAGCATCAAAAGCAAAACCGGCAATAACAGTCTTTTTGTCTTGTCTAAAATATTCATATTACCAATCTTTTTCCAGAGGTTTCTTGGGTTGAACCCTTAAAAGTTGTTCCTGGACACGCTCCTGAACTTCTTTCTCATCCTGCATGGCAGCTTCCAGTATCTGCTCGGCATTCTCCTGCGACATATCCTGCTGGTCCTGCTGCTGTTCCTGCTGCTGTTCCTGCTGGTCTTGCTGCTCCTGCTGTTGCTCCTGTTGTTGCTGATCCTGCTGCTTTTGTTGATCCTGCTGATCCTGCTGCTGGTCCTGCTGTTGGTCCTGCTGCTGGTTCAGCATTCTCTGGGCAAGTATCAGATTATATCGTGTCTCATCATCCTGAGGATTATTGCGCAGAGCCTGTTTGTATGATTCAACAGCCTTGTCATACTGCTCACACATATGATACACGACACCTGTGTTATGGTATGTCTTGGCCAGCTCCTCTTTGATGCGTTGCAGTTCCTCGGGATCCGATGAATGTCTTTCCATCAGTTCTTTTTTTTGCCCTTCAAGAGTATTGGCGGTCTTGCGGTACTGTTCGACAGCTTCGTTCGGTTTCTGTTGGGCAGTATATGCATTACCCAGATTATAATATCCTTCTATCAGTTCAGGATTGGCGTCCACAGCCTTAAGATAGTTCTCTTCAGCCTTAATGAAGAGGCTGTCCTGAAACATACGGTTGCCTTTGCGAATGAACGAACGGTCCGAACGCTGGGCGTTCATACCAGCTACGGACAGTGTCATAAGGCATAACAACAATATCTTTTTCATTTCTCCTCGTCAGTTTTGAACAGATTGAATTTCCTGAGTCTCGGATTACGGCTGTCACAGATGATTATCTCCACAAGCAATACAATCAGTATCATCCATGCTATGATGGCAAACTGTTCATCATATTCAGTATATACCGTAGTCTCGATATCAGCCTTGGCCAGCTTGTCCATCTCCTTGCGGAGTGCTTTTTCTGCCGCATTTGAGTTATCGACATAAAAATATACGCCCTTTCCGGCAGCAGCGATACTGCGGCACATCTCCTCGTCAAGATGTGTAACCACGATATTTCCTTCCTTGTCCTTGCGGAACTCACCACTGCGGTCACCTGGTATCGGTGAACCCGAAGGTAATCCTACACCCATAACGTAAACCATGTAGCCTTTCTCAGCTGCTGCTTGGGCGGCTTCGACAGCCCCCCCCTCATGATTCTCGCCGTCGGTTATCACAATAATGGCCTTACCGACCCCCTCATTGGGCGTAAAACTGCGTGTTGCCAACTCAATAGCCTGCTTGATGTCAGTACCCTGACGGGTAATAAGACCTGGCGATATGGTATTGAGGAACACTTTGGCCGATATGAAATCATTGGTTATGGGCAACTGTACAAAAGCATCACCGGCAAATACTATCAGTCCTACCTTGTCGTCCTTAAACTGGTCAACAAGGTTAGAGATGATACGCTTGGATTTTTCAAGACGGTTTGGAGCCACATCGTCGGCCATCATGGAGTTTGAGATATCGAGCGCTATGACTGTCTCTATGCCACGGCGTGTAACAGTCTCCTGCTTTGCCCCGAATTGGGGTCTGGCCAGCAGGAAACAGCATAAGGTATAGGCTGAGAACAGAAGCCAGAACCTAATGTTTGGACGGACCGATGAAACATCAGGCATAAGACGGGACAACAGTTCTTCTGCACCGTAGTCTGACAGTTTCCTGCGTCTTCGGATATTTGAAACAATATGCAGCACCGCCAGCACCGGAACCAGCACCAGCAGATACAGATATTCTGGATTAGCGAATTTGAACATAGTGCCTTTAATTTATGGTATTGTACGCAGAACGGTCTGTTTGAGCAGTATGGAGAGGACAAGACATAGCAGCAGAGCCAACGCAAACGGCTGATACTCCTCCTGATTCTTGCTGAACTCCTTGACCTGCAGCTTGGTCCGTTCCAATTTGTCAATCTCTTCGTAGACCTCCTTCAGCTTGCTGTTGCTGGTGGCCCGATAATATTGTCCGCCTGCTGTCTGGGCAATCTGCCGGAGCACGTTCTCATCAATCTCAACTGCTACATTCACATACTGCTTTCCGAACGCGCCCTGTATGGGGTATGGCGCGGTGCCATTCGTTCCTACGCCTATGGTATATACCCTTACTCCGAAACTCTTGGCCATCTCGGCTGCTGTCATTGGAGATACTTCTCCACGGTTATTTGAGCCGTCAGTAAGAAGTATTATCACCTTTGACTTGGCCTGACTGTCCTTGAGCCTGCTGATGGCGTTGGCCAATCCCATACCGATGGCTGTTCCGTCCTCGATGATACCGTTGGCAGCAATGTCACTGCTCACGTTCTGGAACATATTGAGCAGAACAGCATGGTCTACAGTCATAGGGCACTGAGTGAATGCCTCTCCTGCAAATATCGTCAGACCGATATTGTCATTGGGACGTCCGCTGATGAACTCCGACGCCACCTGCTTGGCTGCCTCAAGACGGTTGGGCTTGAGGTCTTCGGCCAGCATACTGGTTGATACGTCAACACACATCATTATGTCTATGCCTTCTATCTCCGTATCCTGCCAGCGGTCTGTAGTCTGAGGACGAGCCAGAATAAGTGACAGAAGCACCAGAGAAACCATTTCGAGAATGAACGGAACGTGTATAAGGTAACATTTCCAGCTTTTCCTCATACCTGAGTACATTGATGTCGTCGGAACGGACAATGTGGCACGCCTCTTGTTGCCTTTGAGCACATACCATACTATACAAGGAATGACCAGCAGCATCAATAACAGGTAAGCACTGTTTGCAAATGTCATGTCTCTTTTGTTTTAGAAGAACAGATAATACAACTTCAAATAAGTCTGCACAAGGAATGCCACGCCTGCTGCAGCCACAATCAGTCCGGCTGCAAGCAACGCCATGCGGGCTTCCCTGCTACGCTTAACTTCAACAACAGTCTCTTCCTCCTTAGGCTGAAGTTCCTCTTCGGGTACTTCGACCTTGGTCTCATTCACAAATTCAAGCGCACTGACCAGATTGCGGTCATTCTCATTGAGCATTGGCTTGAACTTGGCAAACTTGACCATATCAGATGTAGAGAGCAGGTCTCTCAACTCACTTAACGACTCCTTGTCCCTACTCTCCTCCAGATGCTCCAGAATCTCATACGAAGTCATTTCGGTGGCATTGAACCCGAACCTTTCATTGATATATTCGCGGAGAATGTCTGTAAGCTGAGTATAATAAGCCTTGGAATCCTCTCCATGCGAACTGCCAGACTGCCTCAGTTCCTCAAAAAGGGACAATGCCCTTATGTGTGCAGGAACCTTTGGTTCAATCTTGATCTTCTTGAGGATCGGCCTGTCATCATGATATCTGACAAGCAGATATACGGCAAGTATTATTGTCAGGGCAGCCAGCAGGAGATAGAGCAGGAATCCCCTCACCTCATAAAAACGGATCGGAGCCTTCATGTTTTGCTTAGGGCCGAATATCTGTTTCTCCTCACCCTCCGGGATATCATACGTCATGAAAGCCAGAGCCAGACGGTTGGACTGATACTCCACTCCATCCACTGTAACAGGGATATACGGAATGTACACAAGTGCCGAGTCAAAGCTTGTCAAAGTGTAGTTGCGGGTCAAGGTCATACGCTGGCCGTTATTCACGTATTGTGTATCGGTCCATACC
>CAJOLR010000016.1:35827-42703 GCA_905235565.1 uncultured Bacteroidaceae bacterium
CCCTTGACTATGGTATCACGGTATTCAGGAAAAGAGACGCTCTGTCCGGCATCACAGGTTACTTCGACATGGAGCCCGGTCTGCTGTCCTATCCACATCATGATAGAATCCAGTTCAGCCTTGACTACAACGTTCTGTGCCGATGAGTACACAGCAGGAAGTAGCCCCAAAACCATGTATATCAAGTATTTTCTCATCTCTTAATATCAACTCCTTTTTGCAAACAATCCCATAAGTGCCTTGACATAATCCTGGTCTGTCCTGACCGAAACGGAATCAACACAACTTCTGGTCATGCAATCCTGAAAACGTGCTGTATTATCATCAAACCATTTCTTATGGGCAGAACGCACCTTTAACGAAGATGTATCAACAAACATCTCCTGGCCGCTTTCTGAATCATACAATTTCATAAGTCCTACATCAGGAAGCTCCTCCATACGTCTGTCATACACGCGTATTGCCGCAATGTCATGTTTACGGTTGGCTATGGTCAGCGCATTCCTGTAATCGTGGGGATCTATGAAATCACTCAGCAGGAATGCCGTACAACGTTTCTTTACGGCTCCTGTAAGATATTCCAGCGGAACAGTAATATCCGTTGCATTGCTTTCCGGCTGAAAATCAAGTAACTCACGTATAAGATGCAGGATATGTTTACGCCCCTTCTTGGGTGGGATGAACTTCTCTATCCTGTCGCTGAAAAACATAAGTCCCACCTTATCATTATTCTCAATGGCGGCAAAAGCCAATGTAGCCGCAATCTCGGTAACCATCTCACGCTTCATCATGACCTGTGTTCCGAAATTCAGGCTGTCCGACACATCCACCATCAGCATGACGGTAAGCTCACGCTCCTCTTCAAAAACCTTTGAATAGGGTTTGTTCATACGGGCGGTAACATTCCAGTCAATGTCGCGGGGCTCGTCACCATACTGGTACTCGCGCACCTCACTGAATGCCATACCACGTCCTTTGAATGCGGTATGGTACTGACCGGCAAAAATGTTACTGGACAGACCACGGGTCTTTATCTCAATTTTCCGGACTTTTCCTATCAGTTCACTTGTTTCCATAACAAACTGATTACAAGGAAATTGAATTAAGGTACTTCAACCTTGTTCAGGATACGGCTCACAAGTTCCTCCTGTGTCACGTTGGTAGCTTCGGCCTCATATGTAAGGCCAATACGATGACGCAGTACATCATGGGCAATGGCGCGCACATCCTCGGGCACCACATATCCGCGACGCTTGATGAATGCATATGAACGGGCTGCAAGGGCCAGGTTTATCGATGCACGCGGAGAACCGCCGAATGAGATGAGTTCCTTGATTTCCTTAAGGCCGTACTTTTCGGGATATCGTGTAGCAAACACAATGTCGGCTATGTACTGCTCTATCTTTTCATCCAGATATACCATATCAACCACCTTGCGGGCTTCGATGATGTCTTCGGTACCCATTACGGGTTTGACTGTACCTATTTCATGATGTATCTGCTGATGTATGATCTTTTTCTCTTCATCAATCTTGGGATAGTCAATCACTGCCTTGAGCATGAAACGGTCCACCTGCGCCTCAGGCAGCGGATAGGTTCCCTCCTGCTCTATCGGGTTCTGGGTAGCCAAAACAAGGAAAGGACGCGGCAGGGCGAAAGTCTCACCGCCCAATGTTACCTGACGCTCCTGCATAGCCTCAAGCAATGCGCTCTGGACCTTGGCGGGAGCACGGTTTATCTCATCTGCCAGAATGAAATTGGCAAATACAGGTCCTTTCTTGGGAAGGAACGTCTCATCCTTCTGGCTGTAGATCATGGTACCTACCACATCGGCAGGCAGCAGATCCGGTGTAAACTGTATTCTGTTGAAACTTGCGTCAATTAGTGATGCCAGGGTTTTGATGGCAAGAGTCTTGGCCAATCCGGGCACACCTTCCAGAAGTATGTGCCCATCGGAAAGCAGACCTATAAGCAATGATTCCACAAGATGTTTCTGTCCCACAATAACCTGATCCATTCCGGCCATCAGGTTGGTAACGAATGAACTCTGTTTCTCTATGCGCTCATTCAGTTCCCTAATGTCAACTTTTTCACTCATAAGATCCTTTATTAAGTTAGTCCATCTATGCCTCTCATAAAATAAGCATGGCCAAATATAGAACTATTTGCAGGCTGTTATGGACTAAAAAATTTTAAATAGTATTGCTTTCAGTTAGTTTTTTAATGTTTTTGCATTTATTTGTTATGCTTTTTCATTTGGACTTAAGTACCGGAATACGGATTCTGGCACCAGGTCTGAGGCTGTTTGCATTACTGATATTGTTGTATTTCACTATGTACGGCCAGAGTTTCTTGGTGCCGTAGTATTTCAGCGCAAGCACAGTAATGGTTTCACCGCTTTGCAGGACATGGACTGCCATGTCGCCATCCATTATGTAATTGACGGTATCGGCCTCTGTAAACTCCTTCAGGTCCTTGGCTTCATCGGCTTTGTTCAGCTGGAACCTGAGCGGATTTACCAAAGGCTCATCCTTTAGAGCGGGCTTTTGAGCCGGTGTGGCAGGTCTCTGAGGCGTTACCACAGGTTCTGCTGACGGTTTAGCTGCAGGTTCTGCCGGCCGGGTGACAGGCTCAACAGGTTTGACCGGAGCGACAATCGATCCGGTACTGTCTGCAACCATCTCAGTCTTTATGCCGTCAGTTACATCACGTTCAACTATCCCAAGAATAGTATTTCCGATGAGAGGCCACAACAGGTATACTCCCAACACAAGCGCAAGTAAAATGGACAGCAACCATACAAGTATCTTAAGAAGTACCCTGCTGGATTTCTTCTGGGTAATATCATTAACCTCGGGCGAAACCGCATTTTCGGTCTTGTTTTCATCCGTTCTCTCTCCCTCCTCTTCTGTATCCGGTTTTACGGGAACAGTAGGACTGGTTTCCTCTCCTGATTCAGCCTTTGCTATCTCATCGGCCTGTTCAGCTGTGATCTCGACCGTTTCAAAAGCACTGAACGGCTTGTTGATACGCTCTTTGAGTTCCTGGTCAGGAATAAAGGATATCTTCTGATGTCCTTCTATGGTAAAACGTTCACCGGTATTGACGTTCACACTCTCACGATTCTCCATCTGAAGGATCTTGAATGTACCGAGTCCCTTAACCTTGACCTGACCATCCGATAGGACATTCTGTGATATGATATCAAAGAAATTCTTGGCGAATTGCTCTGAAGCGGTCTTTGTCATTCCGCCTGCCTGTGACAAAAGGTCAGCAAGCTGCGAGAGATTTATCTTCTTATCCATTGCGTACCTTTTTATTTGAGTTTTTCCTTAAGAAGTGAACTGGGCTTATATGTAAGTACAAGTTTGGGTGGAACCAACATACGTACTCCTGTAGTCGGATTCACAGACACACGCTCGTTCTTTTTCTTAACTTCAAGGACCCCGAATCCGGAAAGGCTCACGGAATCTCCTTCCTGCCACAGGTTCTCCATGACTCCGATCAGAGCCTGGACCTGCCGTTCAACCTGTTCGGCCGACATTCGGCACTTGCCGGACAATTCTGTCAAAAACTGCTTGTTGTTCATATAGGTTAGTTTTGTTATTTTATATCACTTTGCCATACAGGTCAAAAGCTTCAGCTTCCGTGACCTTTACGTTATAGAAATCACCTGTCCTCAACTCATTTTCGGCGCGTATCAGGACCTCCGGATACACCTCCGGAGAGTCAAACTCCGTACGTCCGATATAATAATCGCCCTCCAGACGGTCAATGACGGTCTTGAAGACCTTACCCACCTTGGCTTCATTGATAGAGGCCGATATATCCTGCTGTACCCGCATAAGGCGAGACAGGCGTGCCTGTTTTATGTCATCGGTTATATCGTCCCTGTAATGCAATGCCGAGTATGTGCCCTCAACCTCGCAATAGGCAAAAGCACCCATGCGCTCAAAACGCTGCTCACGCACAAAATCCAGCAACTGAGCGTAATCATCATCGATTTCACCGGGAAATCCGACCATAAGCGTGGTGCGCAGATGAATCCCGGGAACCTCACTGCGTATACAGGCCAGGAAATCACGTGTCTGGGCGGCTGTTATATTACGGCGCATGCGTTTAAGGACAGGGTCACTGATATGCTGCAGGGCAATATCCATATATTTGCACACATTAGTACGCTCACGCATGACAGGCAACAGGTCCATCGGGAAGTTGTTGGGATAACCGTAATGGAGTCTGAGCCATTCCACACCCGGAATATCAGACAACCTCTGCACAAGCCCGGCAAGAGTCGGCTTTTTGGCCACATCCATACCGTAATATGTAAGGTCTTGAGCTATCAGTTGAATCTCCTTCACGCCCTTGGACACCAATAGTCTGGCCTCATCCAGAATATCCTCCTGACTGCGTGAACGGTATTTTCCTGTCATCAGAGGAATGGCACAATAGGCGCATCCACGGTTGCAGCCCTCGGCAATCTTAAGATATGCATAGTGAGAAGGAGTCGTAACGTAGCGTTCGTTCTCAATCTCACCGTTCCACTTGCGGCCCAGTTCCTTTAGTATTCCGTTCCAGTCAAACTTACCGTACCATCCGTCTACCTCGGGTATTTCGGCCAGAAGCTCCTTGTTGAATTTCTGTGACAGGCAACCCATGACGAATATCCGTCCTATCCTGCCAGCTTTCTTAAGCTCTACGCACTCCAGGATCATGTTGATGGATTCTTCCTGGGCATCACCGATAAACCCGCATGTGTTGATTACTACAGTCTCGGCACCAACCTTGTCGGGATCATGTCTCACCTTGAGCCCGCTTGCCCTGAGTTGAGCCATAAGTCTCTCGGAATCAACAAGATTCTTGGAGCAGCCTAGAGTAATTATATCAACACTGTCATGCCTCATCGGGAGTCATCTTGAAAAGCGAATCAACAAACTCTGTCTTATTGAACACCTGCAGATTGTCTATGGCTTCACCCAGCCCCACATACTTGACCGGAACCTTGAACTGGTCTGATATGCCAATCACTACACCCCCCTTTGCGGTTCCGTCCAGTTTGGTTATAGCCAACTGGGTAACCTTGGTGGCAAGGGTAAACTGCCTGGCCTGCTCAAATGCGTTTTGACCTGTAGATCCGTCCAATACAAGCAGCACATCATCCGGTGCGCCATCAACTACCTTGTTCATCACATTACGGATTTTGGTAAGCTCATTCATAAGCCCCACCTTGTTATGGAGTCTGCCGGCGGTATCTACCAGCACTACATCCACATTGTTGGCTACTGCCGAACTGAGTGTGTCATATGCCACAGATGCCGGATCGGAACCCATTTCCTGCCTAATGACCGGTACATCAACCCTGCGTCCCCACTCCTGCAATTGCTCTATTGCGGCGGCACGGAAAGTATCTGCCGCGCCCAGCATAACCTTGAGGCCACGTTTCTTGAACTGATACGCCAACTTTCCTATGGTGGTGGTCTTGCCTACTCCGTTCACGCCTACCACAAGTACCACATATGGTTTGCGCCCTGAAGGAATGCTGAAAGGCTCGGAATCGTCGTCCGGATTGTTCTCAACGAGCAGTGCAGAAATCTCTTCACGCAGTATGCCGTTCAGTTCGGCAGTACCCATATATTTGTCACGGGCCACACGCTCCTGGATTCGCTTGATTATCTTGAGCGTGGTCTCAACACCTACGTCAGACGTAATGAGCACCTCCTCCAGGTTATCCAGGACCTCATCATCAACCTGAGACTTACCAGCCACAGCTCGGGCTATCTTTGAGAACACACTGGTCTTGGTCTTCTCAAGCCCCTTGTCCAGGACTTCCTTTTTATCCTTTGAAAATAATGAAAACAAACCCATAAAAAAACACTCGGTGAATACGGCAAAATTAATTAAATAAGGTGACAAAAACAACAATAAACAAAAAAGAAGAGTGACCGTCGTGATCACTCTTCAATATATCTGTTTCAAGTATGATATTTACTTGATAGCGTCCTTGAGCTGCTCGTCTGTTACAATCTGCTCTGTGAACGTATAGGCACCTGTCTTAGGTGACTTAACCATCTTAATGACCTTGGCCATTGAGACCTTACCCTGACGCAGGGTAGCAACTACTTTCTTTGCCATAGGTTAAAACGTATTACTTGATCTCACGATGGATGGTCATCCTCTTGAGAATGGGGTTATACTTCTTAAGTTCCAGTCTCTCAGGAGTGTTCTTCCTGTTCTTGGTGGTAATGTAACGGGAAGTGCCCGGCATACCGCTGTCCTTGTGCTCAGTGCATTCCAGGATAACCTGAACCCTGTTGCCTTTTACTTTCTTTGCCATAGTAGTATGAACTCCTTTCTGTTATTACGCAATGATTCTGATGTCTTTCCAATCGCAATATCCGTTAGCGACTGCCTCCTTGAGGGCGGCATCAAGACCTTTCTTGTTGATGATTCTCAGGCCGGCAGCACTGAGTTTGAGGCTGATCCAGCAATTCTCCTCTACATAGAAGAACTTCTTGGTGAACAGGTTAACATCAAATGCCCTCTTGGTTCTGCGCTTTGAGTGAGACACATTGTTGCCAACCATTGCCTTCTTTCCGGTGATCTGACAAATTCTTGACATATCTATCTGTTTTTATTCGTTTTTAGCACTGTTCTCAAAACAGGGTGCAAATTTACACGATTGTTTTCATTCTTCCAAACAATTATTTCTTTTTTTGTGTTAAAGACGGGTATTGGAGTAGATGGGAACATCTATTCCGCAGAAATCGCCGTCCAGGTATTTGAAATAGCCGGTGCAGGCTATCATGGCAGCATTATCGGTAGTGTATGAGAACGGCGGGATATAGACCTTCCAGCGATAACGGCGCGCGTGGTCCC
>CAJOLR010000017.1 GCA_905235565.1 uncultured Bacteroidaceae bacterium
ATCAGGATGAATGACGGCAGCATGACCGAGAATGATGCCAGCAGTGACCCGCACACGGCTTCAGTCCGCGTCATCCCGGCATTCTCAATGGCCTTGAAGCCCACGTATGTGGCCGAGTTTATGCCTATCGGACCCGGAGTCATCTGGCTTACGGCCACGATATCGGTAAACTCTGAATTTGAAATCCAATGCTGTTTCTCCACCACCTCATTCTGTATCAGCGAGAGCATTCCGTAGCCTCCGCCAAACCCGAACAGGCCTATCTTGAAGAAGGTCCAGAACAGTTTCATCCAGATAACAATGCCGTTCATGCCTTCCTGAGTTTAAGTAAGTAATACAGGATTGCGCCCGCAATGGCCGCCAATATGATCCATACCGGCGATACTCCCAGCCACCAGATAAGCAGTGCGGTAACCACTGGCACCCACCAGGTCCATTTGTTCAGACCCGCCTTGGATGCCAGACGGATGGTAGGAGTAAGAATAAGTGCAATGACTGCGGGACGGATGCCCTTGAACACATTCTCCACAATCTCATTGTCACGGTAACTGCCAGCGAACAGCGCAATGGCCAGGATGATGATTATTGACGGCATTGCGGTGCCCATGGCACAGGCCACGCTGCCACGCTTGCCGCGCACCCTGTAGCCCACAAATATGGACATGTTTACAACAAAGACTCCCGGAGCTGACTGGGCAATCGCCATCAGATCCAGGAAGTCCTGATCAGTTAACCAACCTTTGTGCTCCACCACCTCACGCTGCAACAGCGGAATCATGGCATATCCGCCGCCTATGGTGAACAGCCCCATTTTAAAAAAGGTGATGAAAAGGTCAAATAGCATTATGCAGTTACTTTTGAGCCTCAACCCACTTGCGGGCATTCACGAATGCCTCTATCCACTGGGTGATCTCATCATCCTGACGGTCAGCGGGGTAATATCCGCACTGCCACGGGAATATGGCGCGCTCTGGATGCGGCATCATAGCCACGTGACGGCCGTCGGCACTTGCTATACCTGCCACGTTGTAGTCCGAACCGTTGGGGTTGGCGGGATAATCGGCATATGTGTATTTGGCTATCACATTGTACTTATCCTCGGGGTAAGGCAATGAGAACTTGCCCTCACCGTGAGCAACCCAGACACCTAAGCGGCTTCCGCTCAGAGTCTTGAACATCACGCTCTCGTTCTGCGGTATTGTCAAGCCCAGGAATGCCGACTCAAACTTATGTGAGTCATTGTGCAGCATGTGAGCCTGCTTCTCATAATCCGGATTGATGAGTCCCAGCTCAATCATAAGCTGACAGCCGTTGCAGATACCTAATGACAGGGTGTCCTTACGTGCATAGAAGCGGTCCAGGGTCTCCTTGGCCTTGGGGTTGAACAGGAACGCACCAGCCCAGCCCTTAGCTGAACCAAGAACGTCAGAGTTGGAGAATCCGCCGCAGAACACAATCATGTTGATGTCGTCCAGAGTCTCACGGCCGCTAACCAGGTCGGTCATGGTTACGTCCTTGACATCGAATCCGGCCAGCCACAGTGTGTAGGCCATCTCACGCTCACCGTTGGTACCCTTCTCACGTATGATTGCAGCCTTGACTCCGCTCGGTGTACGGCGGTCGGGATCCAGTCCGTACTGTTTAAGTTTACCGCTGAAGTTATAAGCGAACTTAAGGTCCATGGGAACCTTGGAGTAGTTCTTGTAACGCTTGTCGGCACAGCCGTTCATGGACTGCTTTCTGTCCAGCAGGTATGAGGTCTTGTACCAGAGGTCACGCATCTTGTCAATATCGATGGTGATGTCCTTCTTGCCGCGACGGATGTAGAGTGTGCGTGCATCGGCGGGACGGCCTATCACGGCGTAACCTACACCGGCCTCATCAAGCAGAGAACCTACGGCATCCAGTTTCTTGCTCTCCACCTGCAGCACAACGCCCGGGTTCTCGGCAAACAGCATGCTTGTAAGATCCTTGCCGGTAAGCTTGTCCAGACTTACCTCCAGACCGCCCTGAGTGTTGGCAAAGCACATCTCAAGCAGTGTTACCACCAGACCACCGGCAGAAATATCATGACCGGCCAGTACCATACGCTTGTCAATGAGCTGCTGTACTGCGTTGAACGCATCGGCAAAATACTCGGGGTTCTTTACAGTGGGAACGTCACTGCCTATGCGGTCAAGTGACTGAGCCAGGGCAGAACCGCCCAGTTTCTGAGAGTCAAAACTGAAGTCTATATGCAGCAGCACACTGTCCTTGCGGTCAGCAAGCACGGGTGACACCACCTTACGTATATCTGACACCTCACCGCCCGATGACACGATCACGGTACCCGGGCTGATGACCTTGCCGCCGTCGGGGTACTTCTGGGTCATGGACAGGGAGTCCTTACCGGTGGGAACATTGATTCCTAATTCAAGGCAGAAGTCAGACAGAGCCTTGACACCGCTGTACAGACGTGCATCCTCACCCTTCTGTGCGCGGCAGGGCCACATCCAGTTGGCAGAGAGTGATACGGTCTTGAGTCCATCGGTAAGCGGGGCGAACACTATGTTGGTCAGTGACTCGGCAACTGACAGGACTGAACCGGCAGCGGGATCGGCCAGACCTGCCTGGGGTGCATGACCGATGGCTGTTGCGATACCCTTGCGGCCGCGGTAGTCAAGTGCCACCACACCGCAGTCAGAGAGCGGCAGCTGCAGCTTACCCTGACACTGCTGGCGGGCAATCTTACCTGTCACGGAGCGGTCCACCTTGTTGGTAAGCCAGTCCTTGCAGGCCACAGCCTCCAGCTGCAGTACGTTACCCAGGTACTCCTGTATCTTATCATCACTGTATGTTACGTCCTCATATTTGCGCTCAACGGTCTCGTCAACCATATAGGTCTTGGGCGATGATCCGAACATCTGGCTCACTGCCAGGTCAAACGGACGTACGCCGTCGGCCTGCTCAAAGGCAAAGCGGGCATCGCCGGTGGTCTCACCCACCACGTACATCGGGGCGCGCTCACGCTCGGCAATCTTGCGTACGTGCTCAATGTGCTTCTCATCAATCAGAAGGCCCATACGCTCCTGCGACTCATTGGCTATTATCTCCTTTGATGACAGGGTCTTGTCACCAACCGGCAGCTTGCTCATGTCAATCAGACCGCCGCACTCCTCAACCAGCTCGGACAGGCAGTTTACGTGACCGGCCGATCCGTGGTCGTGGATGGAAACTATGGGATTGGTATCCTCCTCGCACAGGGCGCGTGTCACGTTGTAGGCACGTTTCTGCATCTCGGCATTGGCACGCTGAACTGCATTCAGCTCAATACCCGATGAGTAGCGTCCGGTCTCAACCGATGAAACCGATCCGCCGCCCAGACCTATGCGGTAGTTGTCACCACCCAGCACCACAATCTTGTTGCCCTTCTTGGGAGTTCCCTTTATGCAGTCGCGCCTGGTACCGTAGCCCACGCCTCCGGCCAGCATGATAACCTTGTCATAACCGTACTGCTCGCCGTTCTCCTGATGCTCAAATGTAAGCAGCGAACCGCAGATAAGCGGCTGTCCGAACTTATTGCCAAAGTCCGATGCACCGTTTGATGCCTTGATAAGTATCTGCTCAGGGGTCTGATAGAGCCACTTGCGCTCCTTCATGGGCTTTTCCCATGAACGGCACTCATCATTGCGGGGATATGATGTCATATAGACGGCAGTTCCTGCAATAGGCCATGAACCTGTACCGCCACCCATACGGTCACGTATCTCGCCGCCTGTTCCGGTCGATGCACCGTTGAAGGGCTCAACAGTAGTGGGGAAATTATGCGTCTCGGCCTTAAGTGATATTACGGTCTCTATATTCTTGATTATGAACCAGTCTGATGTAGAGTGATCGGCCGGAGCGAACTGCTCCACAACCGGGCCCTGTGCAAATGCCACGTTGTCCTTGTAGGCCGAAAGGATGCGGTTGGGGTTCTCCTGCGTGGTCTTCTTGATCATGCCGAAGAGTGATGACTCCATCTCCTTGCCGTCAATTATGAACTTTCCCCCGAATATCTTGTGGCGGCAGTGCTCAGAGTTGATCTGGGCAAATCCGAACACCTCGCTGTCGGTAAGTTTGCGGCCCAGCTCACCCTCCACCTTGTGCAGATACTCAATCTCCTCATTGGAGAGAGCCAGACCCTCCTGCTCGTTGTAAGAGTCCAGGTCATCGATAAACAGAATAGGCTGCGGCTTGATGTCAACGGTAAATATCTTCTGGTCAAGACCCTTGTACAGGCGCTGCAGCATTGGGTCGTAGTCAGCATCGGCATTAGCCACGGGGAAATACTCCTCAATACGGCTTATACCCTTAAGACCCATGTTCTGGGTAATCTCAACGGCGTTGGTGCTCCAGGGGGTGATCATCTCACGGCGCGGCCCCACAAAGAAACCTTCCAGAGATTCCTGGTCCAAAGCATCGGCATTACCATAAAGCCAGCTCAGTTTCTTAACATCCTCTGCCTGCAGTTTTGAAGCAGTCTCAGTGGCAACAATCGTGCCCGTAGGGTTCTTGAAGAAAATAATCATTTCAGTTACAAAATTTTGATTTGCAAAGGTAGTGATTTTGAGCCTTATTTCCTTCTACACACATCTTCTATTTATTAACATATTTGGAAGCACCGCCGGACTATGGGATTGGGGAGACAACGCTCCGAGGCTAATTCGCCTCTCCACGATGCTCCCCAAACCCACAGTCCGGCTCCTGCAACTGGAAAAAAAACAATCAAACATATTGTATTTCCATAAAATACGTATATTTGCAATTAGGTATAGTTGTTATTTGTTACTCTTTGCAACTATATTGACATATTAAGAAAGCGTATAGCTTTATTCCTGAGCAGAGAATCTGGACAATTCTTAAGCAAGACAGGGAGTAAGGATACACGCTCACGCTGACTATAATTGAGCGACAGCTCATACTATAGACGGTCGGTGTGAGCTTTTCACAAATCTTATTCCGTCTTGCGGCAGTCCAGAGCCCTCTGTAGGAAAGGGTTATGTGGGCTCACACTTTCATTGTGTATTATTGTTCTGTCCGTGCCCTACAGAACTCATTTATGGCATTTTCTTCCTTATAGGGATTAAATCCTAAACTGTCTGATTATGAAAAAAAAAGAAGTCAAACAAAAGAGATCTTATCAGAAAATGGAAGTAAGGGTAATTGAGTTTTCTTCCATGAATCCTGTATTAGTTTCTTCGTTTACCAACGGAGGTTTTCTTGATGAATAATTAAATGAAACTAATTGAATATGAGAACAAAGACTATTTTTGCTTCAGCGACCATTTCCGCTATTATGACTGTACTGTCATGTTCAGATTATATGACAGGCAATTTGAAAATCCAACCTTCACAGGAAATACAATGTAATTTTACGGCAGTAATGCCGGAGTTCAAATCCGAAGGACAAGCTGACACAAAAGCCTCTCTATCTTCGGTCGTAAAAATCAACTGGACTAAGAATGACAGGCTTGTTGTCCTGAACCTAACTAAAGGAAAACAATTGGGTGGCTACCTGAATGCCGACAACAATGGCATATCATCCTCTTTTACTCCCACGAACCTGACAGGAACTATTTCAGCAGGAGACAAATTGGTATTTCTACTGGATTATAAAAAGGAAATGGCAGTAGTTGATGAGCAGGACTACAATCCTATTTCTGTAGATTTTTCATCTCAAAGGGGTGATGGAACAGACGTACCTATAGTTGTTTATGCTGAATACACAGCTTCACAGGACAATAACATAGATGCCACAAATCCTGACTTCAATTTTTTAGTCAGCTATATGCAATTGGCCTTGTCCGCTCTTCCTGCCACAACGTCTGTTTCATCTGTTCAGATAAGCGATATCAGCAGCGGTTGTATGTTCACCATCTCAAATGACAAGAAATTTATTGCCACTCCCCAAAACGGAAGCATAACATTAAACAACTCATTCAATGCCAATTCAAAGGGCGCCAATACACGTTACTTTTCATGCTTCAGTTCGGAGCAGAAAGCTACTCCCCGTGACGCTATGATTATTGCCAACGGCAACCCTCACCATACAGCATGGCTGAAATCAGCTTTTAATGTCGGTTTTTACTATCAGTCTGTTGCCACAGGTTTCACTAATGAGAACATCCAGTTTGTTGATGATGTCTTCAAATCATACTGTGTATCACACTTTGATGGCAACAATGACGGTGAAGTATCATTTGCCGAAGCCGCAGCTGTCACCTCCTACCCGGCCTTCACAGATGCAGAGAAGAGTTCAATCATGTCTGTGTATGAACTTGCATATTTCCCTTCCGAACTGGGATTACCGTCATTTGCCGGTTTAACTGCACTCAAGAACGTAATATTGCCTGGAACCCTTACCGCAATTCCGGACAATGCTTTCAACGGATGCACATCACTTGAAGAGATCAATATTCCAGACAACGTCACCACAATCGGAACCAATGCTTTTAAAGGATGCACTTCATTGCAGTACTTCAGCGGCAATCTGGCAAGCAGTGACCATCAGTTCCTTATTGACGGAGAATACCTGCTGGCATTTGCGCCAAACAAGCATAATAATGTTAAGATTCCCGATAATATAAGGTATATTAATGATGGAGTATTTGAGAACTGTGCGAATATGAGGTCTGTGAATCTGTCTCAGACAACAAACATAGGAAACAACACTTTTGCCGGATGCACATCACTTAATTCAATCAATCTTGTGAATGATATAGTTTCCATAGGAGATGAAGCTTTTAAAGGCTGCAGTTCTTTGGAAACAGTATATAGCCAAAACAGTACACCCGCAGCCATCGGAACTGATGTGTTTACAGACTGCGCACCAGCCTTGAAGATTTTTGTAGCGGAATCCGATAAGAGCAATTATGACGCTGACGTAACTTGGAGTCAATATACCATTGTAGCCAGAAACTGGCATAAAATATACTATACTACTACAGATGGACAACCTATAACACCAAATGCCGGTTTAGATTTCGGTTATTCCTATAATGGAGATATCACAATTGTGTCAAACACATACAATGATGGTCAGGGAGTAATTGAGTTCAGTGGAAACATCAGGTATTTACCTAAAGAATGGGATGGTGTGAATAGTTTCTATGCTTCTATGTTTACAAATCAGACCACATTGGTTTCTATTACTTTTCCGGAATGTATTGAAGAATTACCCTCTGTAAGCGGATGCAATAATCTTGTTTCTATCAATATTCCTGAATGCGTAGATGGTGAGGCAAATATTGAAGATAAGTTTTCAGGTTGTACCTCTATCAGTACTTTTTCAGGAACACATACTTGTGCAAATGGAAAGTACGTAGTATTTAATGGAAAAATATATCTTGCGGCACCTGATCTCCCTGCAGAGATTACCATTCCCGGCGAAGTTAATTCAATTGGAGGTCTTGCTTTCTTGCTTTGCAGTAACCTGAAGAAGGTCACTATCATGGACAACATTAAGGAAATAGGACTGCAGGCTTTCCGCTCCAATCCATGTGAGATAGAAGACTACTATTTCACTGCAACACAACCTCCAATTCTGTCTGGAGATTTATGGACATTCTGGTTTAAAAGTGATGGTAAGATATATGTGCCTATGGATGCAGTAGATACATATAAGACTGCCGGACAAAACTGGGAAGCATACAAAGACAGGATAATAGGTTATTAAAATACAATTATACAATTGTCGAAAATATAAGAGCCACAGTGACAGCCTTATGACATAGAGATGTAATCCATTTGTGTCCAGGGGTCGAATTGTTATTCGCAATATATGCGAGTTAATTTTGTCATTTATTCGCAAATACATATATTTGTTGCGAATTAAATTAAGAATCAACTATGTGGATATACGAAAGATACGATTGGATGAACTTCGACTGGGATAAAGACAAGATATCGGCACTTGTTGAAAAGGTCAGTTCCAGCATCGGTTATCTTCATGGCCGGATTGCCTCTCTTGCGGAAGATGACCGGTCTGGCGCATCTATAGAGATTCTCACCCAGGACATCGTGTCCTCTTTCCGCATAGAAGGAATCAAACTGAATACAGACGATGTACGTTCTTCCATCGTGCGGCGCCTGGGTGTCACCAACATCCAGACCACAGGCACCACGACCCATTTTATGGAGGGTGTAGTGGATATGATGCTGGATGCAACGCGTAACTGCAACACCCCCCTTGACAGGGAACGCATCTTTGGGTGGCACAGCGCTCTATTCCCCACAGGGAAAAGCGGATCTTATCCGATTACAGTGGGAAACTACCGGAAAGGAGACGTTCAGGTAATATCCGGTTCCATGGGGCGTGAAAAAGTCCATTATATGGCACCACCCGCCTCTGACGTGAACGACTATATGGAAGAATTCATATACTGGTTCAACAACGAGACCGGAATCTCCAACATCATCAGGTCTGCCATAGCACATCTTATATTCGTAAGCATACATCCTTTTGATGATGGCAACGGTCGTATAGGAAGGGCAATTGCAGATATGGCTCTGGCAGCGATAGACGGAGGAAACGGACGTTTCTTCAGTATGTCACGAGAAATAGAAAAAGAGAAGAAAGACTATTATACCATTCTTGAGAAAACTCAGCGCTTCTCAAATGACGGAGTTATTACCCCCTGGCTGGAATGGTATGTCGCCTGCCTTGGCAGAGCTGTGGACAGTTCACTGGAAACACTGAGCGGAATCCTGAACAAATCGGTATTTTGGCGCGAATTCTCCGGGGTGGAACTGTCCCAAAGGCAAAGGAAAGTGCTGAACATTTTTCTAGACGGTAAGGAGGCAAAACTTACCGCGCAGAACTGGTCCCACCTGGGTACTGTCTCTCTTGATACCGCTTTAAGGGATATTGCCGACCTTGAAAAAAAAGGCGTCATATCGGCTTATCCCGGCAGAACGAGAAAAGTGGAATATGCCATCAATTATGTTAAGGCCGATGATTTTCTAGAGCATTTTCAGGACATTCACGTTGAACCGGGAGAAAGGGGCCGTTATCTCACTGCTGTATATGACGGAACAGATATTCGGGAACGGATATCCGATCTGGACTATGAACAGTTTGAATCAGGAAATATGTCTTACTCCGACCTGATTCACAAATATATGGCATATCTTTCGTCCCTGTAAATGCTGACGTTGAATGCTGCTCACTGACCACGAGCGCGCACATTTGTACTTTATTTTATCCAAAGATGAAAGATTTTGCAGCGATAGACTTTGAGACGGCTAACAGCGAGCGGAGTTCGGTTTGCTCGGTGGGTGTGGTGATTGTGCGCGGTGGTGAGATTGTGGACTCGTTCTACTCGCTCATCAAACCGGAGCCTGATTACTACAACTATTGGTGCCAGCGGGTTCATGGATTATGCAGCCGCGACACGGACGGCGCTCCCGTGTTTCCCGATGTCTGGGCCAAGATTGAGCCGATGATTCAGGGACTGCCGCTTGTGGCTCACAACAGCCCGTTTGATGAAGGCTGCCTTAAGGCTGTGTTCCGTACATATCAGATGGATTATCCCGACTATGAGTTCTATGACACCCTTTGTTGCTCACGCAGAAAACTGCCATCGTTAGCAAACCATCAGCTGCAGACGGTTGCCGCAGCCTGCGGTTATCAGCTGGACAATCATCACCACGCACTGGCCGATGCCGAGGCCTGCGCCTGGATTGCACGGGAAATCCTGTAACAGATTCGGGATGAGCAAAGAAAGATTTAATTCATCTTCTTTTCACAGCAAGCGCATCAATGGCAACTGTACCTGAAATATTACTAATCTCAACAGTATGGTTGCCTCTTTTTTTGGCTTTGTACCTGAAAACCACCTGTTGGGCCTTATGGCTTTCTGAACCCCTGAGCGACACAGTATGAGCATCGCCGTCAACACTCACTGTCATATCGCCCAGTTCCGGTCCTACAGGAGCTATCAGCTCTATGCTTTTACCATAGAATATGGTACGCCACACATCACCCGCATTTGAGGATACATACAGGTCGTTGTTGTAATCGCCTTGAGACAGATTGCACCGGTGTTCCCATCCTATGGTCGTCACTCCGGGATCATCGTCGTTGAAAAGTACCTTATCATGTGTTATACGCAGGACTTTGAATCCGTTGGCGAGACGCTCATCGCTGATTTCCTCATACGGTTGAAGCTGTGTTCCGGCCGATAGGGAGAGCCCCGCATCGGTCTGTCTGAAACTGATGCGCGCCTTGGGTTGCCCTACCAGTTCCACCTTGCTCACCTTCCCTATTGTGGCCGAATTGGTTGAAAGAGCATCCAGATTCACCTCACTTCCGTCCCAACTGTACAGCATGGCATATATGTAACCTCCGTTCCGGGTATAGATTACATTGTCATTGCCCCACGTCTCAAACGGGCGGGCGCCATAGACGGCATCAGCGTTGATCTTGAGCCAACGGCCTATATCCTGACATATCTGTCGGGCCTCCGGATCGATATTTCCGCCTGCACGCTGGGTTATATTGAGCAGCAGCGCCCCGTTGCGGGACACATTCTGCATAAGCCGGGTGATGATCTCATGCGCGGGACGGTATGGAACACCTTTCCTGTAATGCCACTCCTGAAGGCTCACCTCGGTCTGGAAAGGATATGCCATGATCTGGTCCTCAGTAAAGAACTCGGTGCTCTTAAGCAGGCTTCTATCTACCAGCGGTAGCAGTTGGGGCGAATTCTGGAAACTGTCATAACGCCCGCCAACTCCCTTGAATGTGGCAACAACCTGATTCCTGCCATCTTCCCTCTTGGAGGCAATGTTGTAGAAATTCTCTATAATATACGGAGTGAGCTTTCCCAGTCCCATGTTGATTCCCAGATCTACCTGTGAATCGCCTGCATGGTCATCAAAATAGATCATGTCCGGCTGATACTTGCGTATGGCATCATCCACACGGTACATGAACTGAGTGGCAAAAGGCGTTTCCAGTGAGTTTCTCCCATCCCGATGAATCGGCCCGTACAGGTCAACAGGGTCCAGTCCTTCCCACCATTTGCCTATGCCGTCAGCGGCAGTAAGGTTGGCATCGTATGGGATTCCGGCATTGGGGCCGTTACGGTCACTGCGGTAGCGAACGGTCATGAACTGACCGTAAGTACGTGCCGGAGTGGCGTGAAACCCTATTCCGAAAGGCATATCGTACTTGCGTGCGGTCTCTGCCCAGATACCCACCACATCCTTCTTGGGACCCACATTCACTGAGTTCCATGGCTGATACTTGCTGTCCCAGCAGTCATAGTTGTCATGATGGTTGCCCATGGCCACGAAATATCCGGCTCCCATTTCCTTGTAAAGCTGCATCAGCTCATCAGGGTCCCATGCATCGATGTTCCAGTCACGGCACAGCTCCTTGTAGCCGTAAACCGATGGGTGTCCGTAATGCTCCAGGTGATATCGGTACTGCTCGCTGCCCTCCTGATACATGCCTCTGGAATACCAGTCACCATCCTCAGCCTGAGACTGCGGGTCCCAGTGCGACCATGCACCGAACTTGGCCTCCCGCCACCACTCAGGAACATTGTAGTAACGGCTAAGCGTGTCCCAGCTGGAAGTGTAAGCTCCCTCCTCGGGCTTGAACTCCGGCAGGTTCCAGAGAGTGTTGTCGTGGATTACAGGTACCGGGCCGCTGTAACTGATACGCCCGTCGGGATTTATCACAATCTTTTCCAGCACAATCTCCGGATCCACCATCCAGACTTTAAGGGTATGGATTCCGGGATTATCAACGGTTATTTGAGTATCCAGCCAGCGCAGGTTGTCAAACACCTCGTCACGCATCTGTCCGTTGCCGTTGCGCAGAGGATAGTTATGCGCCTGGGGCAGAGGCTTCAGTACCTTGGAACGTGCCAGGTTCTGCCGGGTATATTCGCTGAACTCATCGTGAAGGCCCTGACGGGCGTCAATCACCATCGGATTACCGTCATCGACCGATACTGCAAGCCGGAGTCCTCTTGCCGGATTGACATCCTGAGTGGGCAGAATACCCAGACAGACGGTCTGGCTGCCGGTTTCATGCAGATATATGTCATACTCCAGATGAGGTGCCGATTTGATTCCCTGAAGTGGTACCGACGGAGCATTGTTGGGCCATATTCCCATACAGCCTGCTCCACGGCCCAAATCCGGCAACAGTCTCCATGCTGCATCCCTGCCCGGGATGTTGGCGGCAGGCTTAAGTACATCCACACCATACTCACCTGCCATTGTCCCGAAATACGGTCTTGCTGCTGACGGCAATTGTCCGTTCACCGCCTCCACCCTGATGGGTATTTCTGTGACTGAATCCTTCTGCCGTACGGTTATAAGTGCCTCAGAGCGTCCCATGGGTGCCTTGCTCCAGTCAATATGTACCTTGATTTCAAAAGTGTTCATTTCGGATACACCTCCCTCCTTGGGTCCGTCAAACAGGACCCAGTCCTTATCTGCGGTTACGGTAAAATCAGCCGTCCCGGTTCCCCGGTTAAAGAGACGTATATAGTATTTCCGGTTTCCCATAGCGTCAAAGACCGGCAGTTGTGCCTGGGCCGCAATATCCCTTATTGAACGTCTCATCTCCCTACGGAGTCCGGTACCCTCAACAGCCTCTGTCTGGGGTTCAATCAATGGCCAGGCCTGTTCACTGCCCTCAACCTCCACAGCGAGTGAAGCGGTTTTCTGAGCCTTGACGTGATATAGAGTGGGCAGACGGTCCTCGTTGGGCATGGACCACTGGACATAACCTATATGTTTGTCGGACATCATGTTCTTCCATTTTCCTCCTGCCAGAGTGTCGTTGTAATAATCGGACAGCTCCTTGTCCCTGTCAAACAGCCTTTTGACATGATCAGCCAGATTATTGGCAGCAGTATTGCCCTGAAGCGCATAGATATTGTTTTTCTGTGCCATAAGCCATATCTTGCCCACACCGGCCGATGCCACTGCCGGATAATAGACCAGTTCAAAGAAAGCATCCGAGTATCGGTCCGGAATCAGCGGCTTGAGTGCTTCGGCCCGTTCCTGGACCTCATCCCACAGACGCATCTGCCGGTTAAGTTCATCGTAGTTATCGTAGCTGAAAATACCGGTACTCTGGACCTCGGGCTTTCGCATCAGGTTGAGTTTGGGATACCTCGATACTATCCAGGCTATCTCCTGGGCATGTTCCCTTCCGAAATTCTGCTCAGCCCATGAGAGAGTATAATCAAAAGTATCATCGGGCCCTATGGCATCAGGATCCCATGCATAGTGCATTATGAAGTCTATGGGCAGTTCCTTGGGTTTGAGGTCACCCACATTGATAATCCACAGGTCATCAATTCCTGTGCGGTATGCCAGACTTAACTGCTCGCGCAGTTTAGGTATTGTTGTGGTGTTTATCCAGCGGTCGTTCCAGGGCCCGCCGTTCATGTCTATATGATAGTACATTCCCAGTCCGCCCTTACGGTTAAGTTCCTTTTCAGGGCCGGTGCGGCGTATATAACCCCAATTGTTGTCACAAAACATGAGCAGGACATCGTCCGGACTGGTCATCCCTGATTCGTAATACCTCTGGACCTCGGTAAACAGGGCCCACATCTGCGGGACCTCACTCGCATCTTTTCCATAGACATCGCTTATTATGCTGCGCTGGTCACGTATCACGTCATAAAGCACCTGGGTGTTCTGCTCGTCATTGCCCTGACCCATAGGGACATCGCCGTCCCCGCGCATACCTATGGTAATCAGATTCTCAAACTTGCTGTTGCGCTCCAGTCCCTCACGCCAGAATTTCTTCAGATTGTCGGCATTGGTAACATAGTCCCATATCCCCACCTCTCTCTGACGACTGGTATATTCCTGCTGGGCACGCATCATTGGCTCATGATGCGATGTACCCATAATCACTCCGTACTCATCGGCCAGGGCTGGGCTTCGGGGGTCATCCTCGTTGAATGCCTTACCCCACATGGCCGGCCACAGATAGTTGGCCTTGAGCCTGAGTATCAACTCGAACATGTGGGCGTACATCACGCTGTTCTGACCGTTCCGGGTTCCGTCCTCCTTGAACTTTGTGTCACTCCATCCGCTGAACGAGGGACTCTCATCATTTATGAAAATACCGCGGTACCGTACCTTGGGCGATGGCTGGACATATCTCCCGGCCTTTACGGTAAGTACATCATGCTGCCGGGCAGGGACATCGGCCCACCAGTACCAGGGTGAAACACCTATCTTTTCAGATACGTCATATAATCCGTATATGGTGCCGCGTCTGTCACTGCCTGCAATTACCAGACTGCCGTCAATGACCTCAATCACAAATGACTCCCGCTCACCGGCAATTCCTTCTACATCAAGTTTTCCTCTTTTAACAAGTCTGTCAATGACATTGCTGGATCCTATGGTTCCGGCTATCACACATCCTTTGGATGGCTTATCGGACGTTATTACCACTGCTGCGGTTCCCGTTACACGCTCCATATCCACGGCCAGGTCAGATGCAGCGCGTTTTACTCCCTTACAATCATTGTCCGATACTATGATGGAAGCGCTTTTACCGCCTTGAGCCAGCGTAAAATCACTCTTGCCAGCCTTGTCAAAACTGATGTATTCGCCCGGTGTCCAGGCTTTTGATGACAGTTGGGCACTGACAGTTCCACAGAATAACAGGAATACGCATGTTAGTCTTAACTTCATAATCAGAATATTTGCACAGTGAAACACCATTTACAAAAATAGCAAGATTTACGTGAAAATGGACTATTTTTGCAAGTATTAAACAATATGAGTCCTGCAATGAAAAAACTGTTTATCATTGCCCTGACTTCCATAATGCTTACAGCATGCAAAACAGACAAGACAGCACTATGAGTACGACAATCACACCCAACCCGCAGAATGCTCTGCGCGCACAGCAGTTCCTCAAGGACGCCCAGACATATTACCTGGCAACAGTTGACGGCGACCAGCCCCACGTACGTCCGTTCGGAACAGCCGAGATATTTGAAGGCCGCCTCTACATCCAGACCGGCAAGTCCAAGAATGTCTATAAGCAGCTCAAGGCCAATCCAAAGGCCGAAATCTGCGCCTTCAAGGACGGCAAGTGGATACGCATAGAGTGCGAGCTCATCCCCGATGAGCGTGTATCGGCCAAGAAGGACATGCTGGACAAGAACGGGTCGCTGCGTTCCATGTACAACGAGAACGATGACAACACCATTGTCCTCTATCTGCAGAACGCCACCGCCACCATATCGTCGTTCACATCAGACCCCGAGACTTTCACGTTCTGACACATATGTATAAGGAGATTTATTTTGCTGCCGGCTGTTTTTGGGGAGCGGAGAAATACCTCAAGCTCATTCGCGGAGTGATAAGCACCGAGGTGGGTTTTGCCAACGGGAACACCCCTGATCCCACCTACAAGGAGGTCTATACCGATACCACCGGCTATGCGGAGTGTGTTCACGTGACATACGACCCGCAGGTTATTGCTATCGATAAACTGACCCGAATCTATTTCAAGGCCATAGATCCCACCAGTCTGAATAAGCAAGGTGAGGATGAGGGAACGCGCTATCGCACAGGTGTTTACTATGCCCCCGATACTGACGCGGCAACGGTTGAACTCTTACAGAAAGTCTTTGCCGAACAGCAGCAGGCACTCGGACCCGGCCGTAAACTGGCATTGGAACTGCTGCCCCTAAAGAACTTCTACCGCGCCGAGGAGTACCACCAGGACTATCTGGACAAGAACCCTACGGGCTATTGCCACCTTACTCCGGCGCTCTTCCGTCTGGCTGCCGAATCCAACTGACCTTAAATCAGCGTTGATTAACTAAAGTAGCGCCTGTAATATTAATGTTTGCGGCTATGTAGGCCGCACTCACGTTTGTCGGGGTTCTCCCACCACCAGCGGCCGGCGCGGATGTCCTCGCCGGGGTTGATGGCACGGGTACAGGGCTGACACCCTATGCTGGGGTAGCCCTGCTCGTGCATCTTGTTGTAAGGCACATTGTTGGATTTGACGTAATCAATGACATCGGCCTCACTCCACAGCATGAGCGGATTGAGTTTGATCACGTCATCGGCGGTGTCGTATTCTATTATCTGCATGTCGGTGCGGGTTACGGACTGCGAGCGGCGGAGTCCTGTAATCCACACATCCACACCCTTGAGGGCGCGTTTAAGCGGTTCTATCTTGCGTATGTCACAGCACAGGTGGCGCAGCTCCACGCTGTCATAGAACAGGTTTATGCCGTGCTGGCGCACCATCTCCTGCACCTTGGCGTAATCCGGAAAGAACACCTCGATGCGGATTCCGTATCTGCGGTTGGTGCGGTCAATCAAGTCATATATCTGGGAGAACATACGGCCGGTATCCAGGGTGAAAATCCGGACACTGCCCTTAACCTGACGGGCAATCATGTCGGTCACGGCCTGGTCCTCATAACTGAGGCTGGTTGAGAGTGCGGCACGGAGGCCGAATGTCTCAACCGCCCACCTGACTGCTGTCTGGGCGCTCTCCAAGGCGCTCAGACCGGCCCACTCGGCATTCTTCTCTGCCACAAGGGCTATCTTCTGTTCCTTAGTCATAGCTCTCTACTATCATTCCGGCACCAACGGTGTCATTTGTCCCGTCAATAAATATCAGTGAACCCATGGTGCGGTTGTCGCGGTACGCATCAAACACAAGCGGAGCGGCGGTCTTAAAGTGCACGCGCGCAATGTCATTGGCCGTAAGCTGCTCGACACCATAGACTTTCTCCTGCCTGTCAATATCCAGCTTGTACTCTATCTCCTTGACGATACCGGCCACCTCCTGCGTTGCGTGACGGATGGTGTAACGCTTGCCGCACACTAACGGTGATGTACGCAGCCAGCAGACATCCAGCACAAAGTCATTGCTCATGGAGGGCTTAACACCGCTGTCCGATGCAATCACGTCGCCGCGGCTTATGTCTATGTCATCCTTGACGGTGATGCAGACCGATTCGCCCGCAACCGCCTGCTCCTTCTGATTCTCGCCCAGCCAGATGCCGGTAACGGTGCTCTTTGAGCCCGATGGAAGCACCTCTATCCTGTCACCTACACGGACAGCCCCCTGTGCTATGCGCCCGCCGTATCCCCTGAAATCGGGAAACTGCCTTGATATGGGTCTTATCACATACTGCACCGGGAAACGCATTCTGTCGGCATCACCGGCAGGAATCTCTATCTCCTCCAGCAGTTCCAGCAGTGACGGTCCATCGTACCATGACATACGCTCCGAGCGGGACACCACGTTGTCGCCGTCCTTGGCGCACATAGGTATGAATATCACATCATTGAACTCCAGTCCGTTTTTGTTTATCATAGCGGTGTAGGCGGCACTGATGTCATCAAACACCTTGCCGTCAAACTCCACCAGGTCCATCTTGTTCACGGCCACCACAACCTTGGGGATACGCAAGAGCGAAGCAATGCACGAGTGCCTTACCGTCTGCTCCATTATCCCGTGACGGGCATCCACAAGTATCACAGCCAGATCAGCTGTCGATGCACCGGTAACCATGTTACGGGTATATTGGATATGTCCCGGAGTGTCAGCGATTATGAACTTGCGCTTGGGTGTGGCAAAGTAACGGTATGCCACATCGATGGTTATGCCCTGCTCGCGCTCGGCACGCAGGCCGTCGGTAAGCAGCGCCAGGTTCACCTCCTCGTTGCCGCGGCTGCGCGAAGCCTCCTCGACAGCCTCCAGCTGATCCTCAAAAATTGACTTTGAATCATACAGCAGACGGCCTATGAGCGTACTCTTTCCATCATCCACACTGCCTGCTGTAGTGAACCTCAGCAGTTTCATCTCAAGATATCCATTGTTCTGCATAGTTAGAATTCTTAGAAGTAACCCTGTTTCTTTCTGTCCTCCATTGCTGTCTCGGAGCGCTTGTCATCGGCACGTCCGCCACGCTCGGTGACGCGGGTGGATGCAATCTCGTCAATTATCTCCTCAAGTGAATGGGCGTGCGATAACGTAAGTCCCGTGCAGGTAACATCACCTATGGTACGGCAGCGCACCTCACGTTCCTCAACCACCTCCTCGGGACGGCGGGGTATAAAATCGGGATCGGCTGCAAGCCACTGCCCGTCGCGTAAGAAACACTTGCGAATATGCGTGTAGTACAGGCTGGGAAGCTCTATCGGCTCCTGATATATGTACTGCCAAACGTCCATCTCGGTCCAGTTGCTTATGGGGAATGCCCTGAAATGCTCTCCCGGCTCTTTCTTGGCGTTGAAAATGTTCCAGAGTTCCGGACGCTGGTTCTTGGGGTTCCACTGTCCGAACTCGTCACGGTGCGAGAATATGCGCTCCTTGGCACGTGCCTTCTCCTCATCACGGCGGGCACCTCCGCAGGCACAGTCAAACTTGTGCTCGGCCAGGGTGTCTAAAAGCGTCACGGTCTGCAGCTTGTTGCGGCTGGCGTTGAACCCCTTCTCCTCAACAACCTTACCCTCATCGATTGACTTCTGGACCGAACCCACCACCAGGTCGGCACCCAGACGTTTCACCAGATCATCACGATATACCAGTGTCTCGGGGAAATTATGTCCGGTATCTATATGTACAAGCGGAAACGGTATCCTGGACGGATAGAAGGCTTTGTATGCCAGATATGTGAGTACAATGGAGTCCTTGCCTCCCGAGAACAGTATGCACGGTTTCTCAAACTGTGCGGCCACCTCTCTCAGTATGAATATGGACTCGGCCTCAAGTTCGTTTAAGTGAGTAAGCTGATTTGAACTCATAATATTGTTATTCAACTGAATAAACCTGAAAGATATCTCTTGGTAAGCTCATTTTGCGATGATTTGAACACCTGCGATGCAGGTCCCTCCTCGACCACCTCGCCCAGATAGAGGAACACCGCATAATCGGCTATGCGCAGAGCCTGCGGCAGAGTATGGGTTACCATGATGATGGTGTATTTCTCCTTGAGCCTTACAAACAGTTCCTCAATGGTCTTGCTCGATATGGGGTCAAGGGCGCTGGTAGCCTCATCGGCCAGAATGAAATCGGGCTCCACAGCAAGGCTGCGGGCCAGACACAGACGCTGCTGCTGACCTATTGAAAGGCGGGCTGCCGGACGGCGCAGACGGTCCTTGACCTCATCCCAGAGGCCTACTTCACTCAGGTATTTCTCAACGGTCTCATCCATCTCCTGCTTACGACGGTGCATACCGTGGATACGGCATCCGTAGGCCACGTTGTCATAGATGGACATAGGCAGCGGGCACGGGCGCTGAGGCACCAGGCCCACGTGACGGCGCAACTCTATCAGGTGCTCATCATCGGCTGTAACTATATCCTGACCGTCTATGAGCACACGGCCATCAATGTTGAACCCGTCGATATTCTCGGTCAGACGGTTAAGACAGCGCAGCAGCGTACTCTTGCCGCAGCCTGACGGACCTACTATGCAGGTTATCCTGTTGACCGGGAATGATACGTTTATGTTCTTCAGAATGGGCTGGCCCTCTATGGATACGTTGAGCTTGTCAACCACCAGCGATTCGGTAATTTTTTCAGTCATATCGTTTATTTGTTAAGACGGGTAATTCTGCGTGTAATAACTCTGCTTACTATGCTAAGTACCAGTACCAGTATGGTCAGCACCAGAGCGGCGGCGTATGCGCGGCCGGGAAACGGATCGGGCATGCCTATCCAGTTGAATACTGCCAGCGGCAGCGTGGCGGTGGGGTCCGAAAGAGAACGTGCCGGCTGGTCGGAGAATCCTGCTGTGAACATTACTGCGGCGGCATCGCCTATTGCCCTGCCCACTGCCAGCAGGAATGCTGTAAGCATACCCGGCAGGATATGCTTGAGCACCACCCACACTGTCTCCCATTTGGTTGCACCCAGTGAATATATGGCATCGACCATCTCATCGGGAACAGTCTTGGCTATCTCGTCACCTGAGCGTATCATCATGGGCACAATGAGCAGCACCGTAACCATGATACCGCCCAGGACCGATGCCCTCATGCCCACGCCCACCATAACCAGGAAGGCGAACGCGCCATAAACTATGGGAGGAATTCCGTACAGGACATCGAATGCCAGACGGATTATGTACGATACTCCCGTGCGCCTGCGCTTGTACATTGTTATATAGAACACCACAGGAATACTGATGCACGCACCGATAACCGCTGCCGGAACCACCACATAGAGCGATCCCAGGATGGCGTTCAGGAATCCGCCGTCGGGGGCTGTGTTCCACTCCTTGCCGGGGAACCTGGAGACCATATCCCACGAGAGCGCCTTGCCGCCCCTTATCAGTATGGTACCCAGAATGCTTACAACCGCTCCAAGAACAACGAGAGTGGCAGCCAGCATCACGCCCCGCATCACCTTCTCCTCTATCTGTCTTTTACGTATATGATTCATATCAGCTGTTTTTCTCTATTCTGTAAAGGATTACACGTGACAATATGTTGAACAGCAGCACCAGCAGGAGCAGCAGCAACGCGGCAAACATAATGGCCGACTCATACAGCGGGATTGATGCCATCTCTCCATAGTTATTGCCTATCAGGGCTGGCAGGGTGTAGAACGGATCCAGCAGCGAACCGCGCAGACGCGGCAGGCATCCGCACACCATCATCACCGCAATGGTCTCGCCGATGCATTTGGACAGAGCCAGCACCACAGCCGCGAATATACCCGACAGGGATTTGCGCAGCACAACCTTGCGCGTGGTCTGCCAGCGTGTGGCACCAAGTGCGAATGATGACTCCCGCATATCGTCCGGCACGGTTGCGAAAATCTCGCAGAACAGGCTGACCATGATGGGCAGCACCATGACTCCCAGTACAAGCGATGCCGTAAGCAGCGAATAGCCTAATTTGGGAATAAGGGTAAGCACACCCCAGAGGCCGAAAATAACCGACGGCAGCGATGCCAGTATATCCAGAGCCGGATTGACTATCATCTTGAGGAAACGCGGTGCATACTCGGTAATGAACACCGCCGTAAGCAATGACAGCGGGAGCGAGAAACAGATGCTCAGCAATGTGACGGCCAGCGTACCGTGTATGAACGGTCTGAATCCGAAGAGTCCCTGCGACGGTTTCCACTGCGTACCGGTAAGAAGCTCACCGAGAGTGCTCTTGTCAAACATCGGAGCCGCCTTACCCCACAAAGCGGCCAGCAACGCGACAAGCAGTGCAACTGATGAAAACGAAAGTATCACCATCATAGTCTCCGACATCCTCTGGCGGAAAACCCTTCGCTTGGAACGCGACGGAAGCAGGAACTGAATCCCGGCAGTCATGAACAGCAGCACCACGACAATACCGGCCAGCAGAGTTATCAGGCGTGTGTTGTCACGCCTCAGTCCTCCGCCTCTGCGCCCGACGTTCAGCTTACGCATTGACTCACGCGCCGATGCGTTCGATATGCGTACGTATCCGTTGGGCTCATTGAACTCCTGACCCTCGGATATCACGAACTTGAGGAATTCCAGCGATGCCGTATCGGCCGGAACACCTTTTGTTACCAGATAGAGGTTGCGCGACGGAGGTGCCGGGAAACGTCCCTCCTCTATGGCTTTGGCAATACTGGAACGGGTGTCGTATAGTTTTTCATCGTCACTTACGCTTTTGTTCCCGTCAATGTCCAAGGGCAGGACTGAAAGACCTTCCTGCATCTTAAGGGTCTCGGAATCATAGGCATACGCCATGTTGTTGAAACCTATGCCAAGCGGATCGTCTATAACCGCCTTGGATATTCCGGGATCACCGTAAACTGCGGTACCTCCCAGATCCTCCTGCACGGCATCAAACCAGGCGGCAAACGTCTGGGCAGCACCACAGGCATCGGAGCGGGTATATACATGTATAGGGTTGTTATCGGTTGTACCCAGCAACTGCCCCCAAGTGGTATATTCTCCGGTTATCCATATCTTGTGGGCATCATCGGCGGTTATACCGTGAGCCAATATCTTATCACGCAGCGGGTTTGATGAACTGAAAACCGGAAGTACCGCATCCTTGGCTACGGTAAAGTCAATTGCTCCTTTCTCACGCTCTTCATCATGCGGCTCGCGCGACAGCATGGCAAAATCAACCATTCCGTTAATAACATCGGTCATACCCTTGCCGGCCCCGCCCGATGAGAGGTCTATACGTACGGCCGGATGACGGGCCGAGAACTCGTTGGTCCACTCCACAGCCATCGGATAGAGTGCGAAAGCGCCTGATATCGAGATGCTTCCCTGAAGATTGTCAGTCCCAACATTATCCGTTTCGTTGTGTCGGCATGATGAAAAGAGCAGAAATACCGCCACGAGAGGCGTAAGGGCTTTCAGATTGCAATGATTAAAGTACATAAAGTTAGTGTAGTATTGCGGAGTGCAAAACTACACTATTATGATGTACTATCAAAGAAAATCAAGCAAAATCTTCCAGGGTACGTGCAGAAAGATTGTCGTAAATAATCTGTTGGATATCACCGAACATATCCCTGATGCGGCATTTTTCCCTATCAAGACCGAACTCGCACTCAAACGAGTTTCCGCATATATCAATACAGGATATCATTCCCACCTTCTCGCCCATGGCCAGGATAACGTCAAGCACCTTGATTTCACGCGGCGGTCTGGCAAGACGGTAACCGCCGCTGACTCCCCGCTCGCTGACAAGCATACCATCATTGCGCAACTGAAGGAAAATACCCTCCAGAAAACGGATAGGCACATTCTGTTCTTCCGAAATCCGGCTCATTGGAACTGCCGCCTGACCATATTCCCTGGCCAGTATTGTCAGAGCCATGATAGCGTATCGTGTCTTGCGTGATAACATAATGCATCATTCTGTTTTGCTCCGTAAAGTTACTGTTTTTTTTCGGTTATTTTAGGTAATTTTGCAGGCTGTTTACAAAGAAAGGTTAAGTAGTAACAACACACGGTTATCCCGAATAGGAATGAACAGAATTATCAGGATAATTATACTTCTTGCTCTTTTGCCGCAGACACTGATTGTTAAGGGGCAGGAAGACACCATATACTTTACTATACCTGAGGTTACTCTCATCGGTCACCGCAATCTTTCGGCCATAAGCGGCACGATGGCTTCAGGGCTGCGTATTGACGCAAAGCTCATGGAGACATATCCCAAGATGTTCGGCTATACGGACCCCATGCTCTACCTCCAGTCTCTGCCCGGGGTATCGACCAACTCCGAACAATCGAGCGGTCTGCATGTGCAGGGCGGAGAATCATCACACAACATCATTACCGTGTCCGGTATTCCGGTCTACGGCAACATGAACTTTACCGGTCTGTTCTCCCTTTTCAACCAGGACCATCTGCCCAAGGTAGAGTTCAGCACCTCAGACCGGATGCCTCACATCGGTGCCTGTCTGGCGCTTGACCACGCTGACACCATACCGGCACGGCTGTCCGGAACCGCGACTCTTGGGCTCATCTCCGGACAGGGCACGCTGCACGCTCCTCTGTCGGCCGGCACATACCTGACACTGTCTGCCAGACGCTCATTCATCAACGCCATTTACGGACCGATGCTTGAGTTTGACGGCAGCCCTTTCAGATATGGGTTCACCGATGCCAATTTCACTCTGTTTCACCGCATAGACTCACGCAATACTATAGACCTCAATGCATTATGGAGTCATGATGTAGGAAGTACCACATACGGTATTGCAAAGATTGACATGAATGTCCACTGGGGCAACACACTGGCATCACTCCGATGGAGACATCAGGACAAGACTGTCAGATCAAAGACATCACTCTTTATTTCAAGATACAACTTCCAGGGCGATATACGTAATGAACTTATTAACGGCAATATAAATGCACATATAACCAATGCCGGAGTAAGTACCGCCATCAACCTGCCGCACAATTTAAACCTTGATGCCGACCTTAGCCTGTTCCAAATACTGCCTCAGGATCCGCACATAACTGACAATAAGGTAATAATGTCCTCCCAGGTTGCCCAGAAGTCATTTCTGGGCAACCTGGCGCTCAACCGCCAGTTCAAAGCAGGTAGAAACTGGAATTTTATTCCGCACCTGCTCCTGTCCGCATACAATGTGAACGAAGGATATGAGTGCGTCAACCTGGATCCTGCGCTTACAATAGGACTCAACCTGTACAGATACGGTTCGTTCACAGCCGAGTCCGGCATCAAGCACCAGTATCTGAGCCAGACAGGCATGACAAGTGCAGGGCTGCCTAACGAATTCTGGCTATCCGCAGGCCGCTATTTCAAGCCCCAGCAGTCGGTTTTCGGAACCCTGACATATGACTTGGATTTCAAACAGTCCATGTATTCGCTTTCGGTCCAGTTATACGGCAAGCTGCTTGCCAACCAGCTCGAATATACCGGATTCCTGTTTGACCTTCTCACCCGTCCGTACAGGCTTGAGGACAATCTGCTGATATGTTCGGGATATAATTACGGCATAAACCTGATGATTGCCAAGCAGGCCGGCAAGGTAACCGGATGGATTAGTTACTCATACGGCCAGTCTATCCGAAGGGGTGACGGGGAGCTGTTCCCCACCTGTTTCCACTCATCCCACGAGCGGGCGCATGAACTCAACGCTGTCCTGTCATATAAGATCGGCAAGTTTGACCTGGGAGGCAACCTGACCATGGCATCGGGTAATCCATATACCCCGGCCAAGAACCTCTATCTGCTTTCCAACTCACTGTTCATCTATTATGATGACTACAATTCTGCCCGGCTTCCCATGTATATGCGCCTGGACCTTTCTGCCACATACAACCTGCCACGCCGCCGCAACCTGGACCAGAGCATCAACCTGTCGGTATACAACGCCACAGCCCACAATAACTACAACATGGGATACATAAGGGCCGATGAGGACGAGATGACCATACGCTACAAACTGGCAAAACTTGTAATCCCTGTGATACCCTCAATAAGTTATTCTTGCAGATTCTGAGATGAAGATATCAAGATACATACTGGCTATACTGCTCCTGACCGCCTCATGCACGCCTGAGCTTGCTGATTCACCCGAAATGATTGTCGTTGAGGGATGGATAGAAAGCGGCAGTGCCCCCGTGGTGTTCATAACATCATCCGTATCCGTCAACTATGACAGAAAGAAGATGGCAGACCTTATCGGTCATGTAGCCCTGAACGCAAACGTTACGGTAACGCATAATGACCAGACATACACGCTCCTGCCTAATCTGAAAGACGAATACCTGTTGAAGTTATGCTACACCACAGATGCCCTGAAAGGTGAACCGGGAGGTACATACCAGCTCAGTGTTGACTGGAATGGCCATTATGCTGAGGCCGTAACCACTATCCCCCAGCCCGGAAGCATAGACTCGATAGCTGTAGAGAGACACAGCTCAGCAGATACCCTGTATATGGTCAAGGCGCATGTGGTGCCTCATCCCGATGTCAGATACTATCGCTTTTTCAGCATGGACGTAGAGCGTGACAACACATACATGGCTTCATATCTGGGTACTTATGACAGCCGCCTTAACAATGACATGGCGGTTGTCAACCGAGGGAATTCAGATCCCATAGTCATGCCAGACTATTTTTACCACCTTGGTGACAGCGTCAGTTTCAAGCTGGCATCTATGGACTCTATAGCATACCTGTTCTGGAGCAAACATGATGAGAACGTCATTTTCAGCCATGTGGCGCTGTTGCCCTACTCCAGCAATCTGACAGGCAATATTGAGGGCGGGCTCGGATACTGGTTCGGGTACGGCGTGAGCACCTACGGACTGCGCATCGGACAATAAAACCAAAAGACTTTCAGAAGGATGAGCGACAACAATTCCATAATAGTTAAGGGAGCAAGGGTCAACAACCTCAAGAACGTCAGTGTGGAGATACCGCACGATAAGTTCGTAGTCATAACCGGCCTGTCCGGGTCGGGCAAGTCATCACTTGCTTTCGATACGCTGTATGCTGAGGGCCAGCGCCGTTATGTGGAGTCGCTGTCATCTTACGCACGTCAGTTCCTGGGCCGTATGAAAAAGCCGGAGTGCGATTTCATTGAAGGCCTGCCGCCTACAATCGCCATCGAGCAGCGCTCAGGCAACCGCAATCCGCGTTCAACCGTAGGTACGCAGACTGAGATTTACGAGTATCTTAAGTTGCTTTTTGCACGTATCGGCCACACCATATCGCCTGTCAGCGGCAAGGAGGTGCGCAAGCACAGTGTTGAGGATGTGGTCTGTTTCATGCAATCACAGCCCAAGGGTGTTCGCTTTACTGTTCTGGCGCCGATGCTCATGCGCGGAGGACGGGGTCTGGAGGAGCAGCTGCGCACATCGCTCAAGGAAGGATTCACCCGCATTGAGTATAAATCCGGGATAATACGTATTGAGGACCTGCTCAGCGACAGCAAGCAACTGACAGAACTCTCCAAGCACACCAAGGAGATTTACCTGCTCATTGACCGCCTCACCACCGATGACTCCAAGGAGACCCTGAGCCGGTTCACTGACTCCGTGGAGACCGCGTTCTTTGAGGGAGGCGGCGAATGTGCGCTGCGTTTTTACGATACCCCTGATACATCACTCCACAAGTTCAGCAACCGCTTTGAGGCCGACGGCATCAAGTTTGAGGAACCTACCGACAACCTGTTCTCGTTCAACTCGCCCGTAGGGGCGTGTCCCAAGTGCGAGGGATTCGGACGTATTATCGGCATTGACGAGTCACTGGTAATACCTAACCGTGCTCTGAGCGTTTATGACGGTGCGGTGGTTTGCTGGCGCGGTGACGTGATGACCGGATGGAAGGATGACTTTATCCTTCACGCACAGGAACACGATTTCCCCATATTCACACCATATTACCAGCTTACACAGGAGCAGAAGGATTACCTGTGGCACGGAAGCGGTCGCGGCCGTGACGAGCGCGGATGGGAGGAGACCTGCATAGACACATTCTTCCGTATGCTGGAGAAGAGCCAGTACAAGATACAGTACCGTGTGATGCTGGCCCGATACCGCGGCAAGACCATCTGCCCCGATTGTCACGGGACACGCCTGCGTAAGGAGGCCGGTTATGTCCAGGTGGGCGGCAAATCCATCAACCAGCTGGTTGAGATGCCCATATCGGAGCTCAAGAAATACTTTGACAACCTTAAGCTTCCCGAGCATGAGGCCAAGGCGGCCAAGCGTCTGCTCATAGAGATAAACAGCCGCATTCAGTTTATGCTGGATGTTGGTCTGGAGTATCTCACACTTAACCGTGCGTCGGCCACGCTTTCGGGTGGCGAGAGCCAGCGCATAAACCTGGTCACATCACTTGGCAGCTGCCTTATGGGATCTCTATATGTATTGGACGAGCCCAGCATCGGCCTGCACAGCCGTGATACCGACAAGCTCATCAAGGTGCTGCGCCAACTGCAGGAGATAGGCAATACCGTTGTAGTGGTTGAGCATGACGAGGAGATTATCCGTGCATCGGACTATATCATCGATGTAGGTCCCGAGGCAGGACGCCACGGCGGTGAGATAATCTATCAGGGGCCAACCGGCCAGCTTGAAAAGAATTCCGGAAGCTTGACCGTAAAATACCTGACCGGCGAGGAGTGCATACATGTGCCTGAGTCACGCCGCCCGTGGAACAATTATATAAAGGTGGTTGGGGCGCGCCAGAACAATCTGGACGGCATTGACGTAAAGTTCCCGCTCAATGTGATGACCGTTGTAACCGGCGTGAGCGGATCGGGCAAGAGCACTCTGGTGCGCGATGTGCTGTACCGGCACCTCAAGAATATATACAGCGAATCAACCGAACGTCCGGGCGAGTGCATGGGAATCGAGGGTGATACCGGAATGGTACGCGCCGTGGAGTTCGTGGATCAGGACCCCATAGGCAAGACCACCCGCTCCAACCCCGTTACCTACGTAAAGGCTTACGATGAGATACGCAAACTGTTTGCCGACCAGCCGCTGTCACACCAGATGGGTTATCGGCCAACACATTTCTCATTCAACTCCGAGGGCGGACGCTGCGAGGAGTGCAAGGGTGAGGGAATTGTAACCGTTTCCATGCAGTTCATGTCGGACCTGCAGATGGTATGCGAGAGCTGCCACGGCCGCCGTTTCAAGAACGATGTGCTGGAGGTAACATATAAGGGCAGGAACATCTGGGAGATACTTGAGATGACAGTAAACCAGGCCGTTGAATTCTTCTCGGCCGATGATGCCGCCGAGCGCCGCATTGTCAGGAAACTGGAGCCGCTGCGTCAGGTAGGCTTGGGTTATGTAAAACTGGGACAGTCATCATCCACCCTCTCCGGCGGTGAGAGCCAGCGCGTGAAACTGGCCTATTTCCTGAGTCTTGAAAAGGCCGATCCCACCATATTCATATTCGATGAGCCTACCACCGGCCTGCACTTCCACGATATCCGCAAACTGCTGGAGTCATTCGACGCCCTGATACGCCGCGGCCACACCGTAATAATAATAGAGCACAACATGGACGTGATCAAATGCGCCGACCACGTCATCGACCTGGGTCCCGAAGGCGGCGGGCGTGGCGGCCACCTGGTAGTGTGCGGCACCCCCGAGGATGTCGCCGCCTGCCCCGCATCCTACACCGGCCGTTTCCTCAAGTCCAAACTCAAAAAAAATTGACTACTTTTGTCCCCTGACTAACAATTAATTGCTATGGCTGAGAAAAAGAAAAGCAAGCTCAAGGCGCTTATAAACCGCATAACCGAATTTGTAACCAAGGATATCTGGTCATTTGAGCTGTATCAGAAAGGGCCGCTGCGCCGCGCGATAGCCAACACGGTAAAGGTTGTCGTAATAGCCGTGCGCACATTCCTGGACGACAAGGTCATGACACGAGCCGCAGCGCTCACCTACTCCACGCTGTTTGCCATCGTCCCTATCCTGGCGCTGATATTTGCCGTTGCCCGCGGATTCGGATTCGAGAACATCGTAACCAGCCTGCTCCAGAACGGTATCATTGGTGAAAATGAATCCCTAAACTCAGTAATGCAGTTCATTGACGGCTACATGCAGTACGTTTCAAGCGGGGCATTCATCGGTATCGGCCTCCTGTTCCTGCTCTTCTCCGTATATTCTTTGGCCAATGGAATTGAAGCCAACCTCAACTCAATCTGGCACGTCAAGAAGTCACGCCGGATGGGCAGGAAAATAACTGATTATTTCTCTCTGATCCTGCTTATCCCGATAGGTATCATCTGCCTCTGCGGTATGTCAATGCTGGCATCAGGCGTGCTCTCTCACATGGAAGGATTCCAGCTTCTGGGAGGATTCGCCAAATTCATTATTGAGGATGCACTACCGTATGTGATTGCAGGTTTTATACTTACAGGCTTCTACATATTCATGCCCAACACCAAGGTCAGGTTCAGGTATGCCATCATTCCGGGCATTATTGCAGGATGCCTCTTCCAGGCCCTTCAAAACCTCTATTTCAACGGACAGTTCTCACTATCCAGCTACAACGCCATATACGGAGGTTTCGCAGCCCTGCCGCTGTTCCTCCTGTGGCTGAACGTATCCTGGGCAATCATACTGTTTGGATGTGAGTTGGCATACGTAAGTCAGAACAATGACAATTTCAATTACTTCAAGGAGCCCGACAAGATAAGCCGCCGGCATGAGGATTTCTACAGCCTGATGGTAATGTCATGCATCTGCAAGCGGTTCAACAGGCATGAGACGGCCCTGACACGTAAGGAGTTGGCCGATGAACTGCACATTCCGCTGCGCTATGTAGTCGCATCACTTGATACCCTGACTGATGCCGGCCTGCTGGAGACCGTACTCCAGAACGATGAACGCGAGCCCGCCTATGTACCCGCCACCGACACCAGGCAACTTACTGTGGTCAAGGTACTGTCCGCAATCACCAACTGCGGCTACTGCGACCTGGACCACGCGCTTGACAGCAGCATACGTGAGGCACTGCTCAAGATAGACAATGAGCGCAAGAGCCTGAGTGGTGACATCTGGTCCACTCCACTGACCGATATTTGACAGGTTGTCAGTCTCGAATTATAAACGCATGACATTTTGTCATGCGTTATTTATTGGCACCACATTTGTCTCTTATACTGCGAAGGCGGCCCGATAGGGAGCCGGATAAAACAGAATGTCTAACAATTAAAGTATAGGAGGTTACAACTATGTTACTCGCACGCAGAAATCAGAACTACAACCAGAATTGGTTACCAAGTTTGTTCAACGATTTTATGAATGATGATTGGTTCACAACCCGCACCGCAGCCAGCGTTCCGGCACTGAACGTAATAGAGAATGAGAAGGACTATGAACTTGAGTTCGCTGTTCCGGGTCTCAGGAAAGAGGAACTGAACCTGCAGGTAGATGCCGACGGTGTCATGTCAATCTCCATGGTCCGCAAGCATGAGGAGAACAAGGAGGACAGGAAACGCAACTACATCCGCCGTGAGTTCTCTTACCAGGAGTTCAACCAGAGCTACATCCTGCCCGATGATGCTGACCGCGACAAGATATCGGCCAAGGTTCAGGACGGCGTTCTGGCCATCAACGTGCCCAAGATGCCTGCCGAAAAGCAGGTCCAGGCCGTCCAGAGCATCAAAATCTCATAAAAGAATCTTTCAGTTAAGCAACCGGCTCTCATCTGCATGAGGCAGATGAGAGCCGGTTGCTTATTAATAACCTGTAAAGGAAGCGGCTATTCCCCATAGGAAAGTCCAAAGGATTCTGATGCTTTCTTTGGCCGACAATTATCATTGGGACAACGAAAACGTAAACGCCGCCTCCCGCTTTGAAAACATCATCTCCCGGAACCAATTCCCCCTTTATCCGGACATCTTTTCCATCGTCATCTGCCGGTCAGGAAGCATCTCGCTCACGTCAGGAGGAGTACGACTGTCTTCCGGTCCCAGGAATGCGATAGTCACACTTGGAGGACAACCGATAGATGCCGTGGAAATGACACCGGACTGTAGACTCCTTTTTTTTGCAGGGAAAAGCAAATACTTCAATACAAAGATTGACCTGGACGATGCAAACCGTTTTCTCCGCCTGGCCCTGGAAATCAAGCATCCTTTCCTTTTCCCACTTACCCAAAGTGAGTTCCGCGCTATGGAGAAACTATATTTCTCGGCCAAAGAACTGCTCCTGATGGTTCCCGAGAAATCGAAAGGTGGGATTGCCGCAGGATATGCCCGCATCCTTTCCACCATCATTTTCGCAAAATTACAGAACCAGGGACAGCGGATAGAAGAGGAGGCACAGACGGCAAACAGAAACCTGCTGGTGTCTTTCCTGGAAAATGTCAAGCGGAACTGCCGCCATGAACGCGGGATAGCATTCTACAGCAGTTTTGCCAACCTGACACCAAAGTATTTCTCAAAACAGATCAAGTTCATTTCCGGCAAGTCTCCAGGGGCCATAATCCAGGAGTACACCATGGCTGAGGCCAGGGCCATCCTTTCAAGCAAGAAATACACAGTCAAAGAAGTCAGTAACCTGATGAACTTCTCCTCACCTTCCAGTTTCTGCAAATACTTCAAATCCGGCCAAGGCCTTTCACCGGGAAAGTATATGGAGCGTATATAGTAATGTATGGCCGAAAATCTTACCGGTCCCCTTCTCTTTTCCAAAAGAAATGAGAGTGGTCGTGACAGCCAGCGCCACCATGGCCCTGAGCGCATAAAATCTTGGCCTTAAGGCAAGGTTACAAAAAGTATCATTATCTTTGTCATGCCCCTGAGAGTGTTGTCCTGCAGCAAAGATGATGACAATCCCGGCATAGACTCCGGCTTCATTATAAGCAACTATCAGATTTTCCGCATTTCCGGTGGCAAGGAACACGCAGAGTTATATGAAAAATCATAAGTTTTGGCCTGTTTCATTATGGCTGGTTCTTTACAGTATATCAGTCCTGGCATCTTGTGCAAAAGATGACAGCCCTGCCAAGTATAAAGATGTAACGGAGACAGCCGATAAGGTATGGGCTTTCAGTCAAAGTCATCCTGATGGCTTTACGCTCGACGTCCGCACTATGACATGCCCCACGGAGGGTATAGCAGTCAGTTATGCTGCCACACAGGACAGTCATTCGCGCGACCAGCTGGAGTACGTGGTCAGTCATGCCCTACAGCACGACGGTTATGTCAGCGGCTGGTATAATAGCCAAAACGGTCTGTATTATTTTGACAGCACCCGTCTGTTTCCGGAGGACTCGCTTGCTGCCGCAATTCAGTTTGGAAAGGAAAACGGACAGCATTCCGTGTTCATACTTTCCTCTTCAACGGATATACCCATCACCGGAAAGGTCGCTCAGATTGTAGAACGTGGCAAGTTGCTTGTGGGAACCACGGGCGACTATCGGCCTTTGTCGTATAGAGAACCCGATGGCAATTACTGGGGCTTTGGAATCGAGATGGCAGAGAATATAGCCGGGCGACTGAATGTGGAAATTGAATTTGCGATGACCTCATGGCCTACGCTGACTGCCGATGTGCTGGCAGAGCCTCAAACCTTCGACTTTGCCATTGGCGGCATCACCATAACAGACACAAGACGCGAAACGATGCTGATGAGCGAGGGCTATCTGGCTAACGGAAAGACAATTCTCTGCCGGGTATCGGAGTGTGACCGCTATAAGTCGCTGGACGATATTGACAGGCCTGAAGTGCGGGTGATGGTGAATCCAGGTGGGCTGAATGATAAATTCGCAAACGACAACCTGACACGCGCAACAATCATCGTTCACCAGAAAAATGAGGAAATCCCCACCCTCATAGCAGAAGGAGAGGCCGATGTGATGATAACGGAGATAACGGAGGCTCCTTATTATGTGCAGACAGACACCCGTCTTGCAGCACCACTGCTTGACAAGCCTTTCACTCACGGAGAGATTGGCGTGCTTATGCAGAAGGGGCAGGAGGACCTGCTGCAGATGGTGAACAACTTCATTCAGAAGATGAAATCAGACGGCACCCTTCACCGTCTGCATGAGAAGTACGGACTGGTTTACGCCTACTGACGACGAGATAACCAGGTAACATAAAACAGATTCTAAAAGGAGCACTTAAAGAAAGAGGAGCACACCACTACAGGGATGCTCCTCAATTCTAAAGTGTTAAGGATAGTTCTTATGCCTCCTCACCCCAATTCTCCTGAGTCTTGCGGATGTAGCTCTGGTAGCGGAGCTTGGCCATACGCTGTGCCTCGGCAAAGAGCTCCTCGGCCTCGTTGGGATAAGCCTTCTTGACTGAGAGGTAACGTACCTCACCCATCAGGAAGTCATGGAAGTTCTCCCAGTTCGGCTCCTTACTGTCAAGTGAGAACGGATTCTTACCCTCCTCGGCAAGAGCGGGATTGTAACGCCACAGGTGCCAGTAACCGCACTCGACAGCCTTCTTCTCCTCAGCCTGGCTCTTACCCATGCCGCCCTTGGCCTTAAGACCGTGGTTGATACAGGGAGCGTAAGCGATAACGATTGAAGGACCGTGCCAAGCCTCGGCCTCGCGGATAGCCTTGAGGCACTGTGCGTGATCGGCACCCATTGCAATCTGAGCAACATATACATAACCGTAGGTGGTGGCAATCATACCCAGATCCTTCTTGCGGATACGCTTACCCTGAGCGGCAAACTGAGCTATGGCACCCAGAGGAGTAGCCTTGGAGGCCTGACCGCCGGTATTTGAGTAAACCTCGGTATCCAGAACCAGGATGTTGACATCCTCACCGCTGGCAATCACGTGGTCAAGACCGCCGTAACCTATATCGTATGATGCACCGTCACCGCCGATGATCCACTGTGAGCGTTTAACCAGATAGTGGTCAAGTGTCTTGAGCTCAGTGCAGACGGGGCAACCCTTGGCAGCACCGTCAGCGATGCATGCGCGCAGCTTGGGAGCAATCTCCTTTGTCTTGTCGGCATCCTCCTTGTTGGCAATCCACTCCTGAGCCAGCTCCTTGTACTCGGCGCTGGTCTTATCGGACTCAATCATCTCAGTGAGCAGCTTGGCAACACGCTCTTTCATCTTCTTGTTACCCAGTGCCATACCCAGACCGAACTCGCAGAAGTCCTCAAACAGTGAGTTGTTGAATACAGGACCCTGACCCTTCTCGTTCTTGGTGTAAGGAGTTGAAGGTATTGAAGCTGAATAGATTGATGAGCAACCGGTAGCGTTGGCTATCATCTGACGGTCACCGAACAGCTGTGAGAGCAGCTTGACGTATGGAGTCTCACCGCAACCAGAGCAGGCACCTGAGAACTCAAACAGAGGCTGAGCGAACTGCGAGTTCTTGACATTGCTCTTGATGTCAACCAGATCCTGCTTTGAGGGAACTTTAACAAGCTTGTCCCAGTCGGCAGCCATCTTCTTCATATCGGCTGCATCTGGGTTGAACGGAACCATTGTGAGAGCCTTGCCCAGCTTGGGGTTACCCGGGCAGATGTCGGCGCAGTTGCCGCAGCCAAGGCAGTCCAGAACTGAAGGCTCGATGACGAAGTGCATTCCCTTCATAGCGGCGGGGGCCTTCATCTCGATGGTATCCAGCCCGTCGAGGCCCTTCATCTCGTCGTCAGTCAGGAC
>CAJOLR010000018.1 GCA_905235565.1 uncultured Bacteroidaceae bacterium
GCCAAGGAACGATAAACCGGCCGCTTCACCGCATTGGAAAGATACAGCGGCAGCATCACCTTTACAGAAGGCCGTGGAGCCGGCAATGCCATCCGTGATGATGATCTGAAACAGCTTTTTGATTCACTCCAGTTCCTCAGATATGAGTATGCCCACAAGCAGTTCATCAAGGGTGATAACCGTGAGACTGTCGGTGTAATACTGGGGCTTCCCACTATCATACTGACACTTGTAGCGGTCACTCACAGGGCCGAAGATGATCCTGAACTATCCAAGAAACTATACGCCATATCGGGTGCATTGGCCGTACCTACCATAACCTACTATGTTTGGGGACGTGTAACAAAAGGAAAGGCAAAACGCTCCATAGACAAGCTGGTCGATGAGTATAACGCCGAGCTGGAGCTAAGACAGGCAGCCAAACTCCTTCAGTTTGAGTTTGAACCTACGGTATTCCTTCCTAACAGCCAGTCCCCTGCCCTTGGCCTTACGGTCAGCCTTAATTTTTAATTGAAAACTGAAAATCGAGAATTGAGAATCAGCAGGCACCTGCGTAAAGCCCGCGACATTAAAAAACCTTCGGATTGATTCCGAAGGTTTTTTATAATTCTCAATTGTCCGCTCGACCCGAAGGGGCGCTTTCACAAAGCGAAGCGACTGAAAGAATTCTCAACTCTCAATTTTCTCTTTTGTATGGAGATTCCGGCATGAACAGGAAGCTCTTTATGTAGCCTCCGGCATCTATTACAATCTTCTCGAATACTGTTCCGGGTTCGATAGGACGGATGGTCAGGGTGTGCTCACCCTTGGCAGCCTTGCCCAACTGTACGCGGTCGTCCTTTACTCGGGTTGCAACTGTGGGGTAATAGACTGAATAGATGTTGCGCTGGTCCTCATTCAGACGCTCGTTGAACACGACCTCTATCTCATCGCCGCCATCCAGGCTTACCATATAGCGGTGTCCCTCAAGACGATAGAATGTCAGGGTTGCGTTTACTGCTATTACAGCCTGCAGATTATCCACATCCTCTGTCAGGTTGAACTTATAGGTCATGCTGGCGCCGTCGGTAGGTTGGCTGTAAGGCATCAGGGCTACGCCGGACAGTGTGCGGCCCATGAATGGGATTGTAGTCCACTTGGCAGAGCCTGAAGTTACGGCTTTCTGTGCATAGAAGTGCTCGGCCTCCATTGCCACTACTCCGTCCTTCTGGGTGAATACGTAGCCGCCTGCATTCTCGCCCTCCTCTACGCGGGTTACGCGGGGCTGCGTGTCGGCACGGAAATTATCGTTCCAGCTGGTATAGCCTATGTGCTTCTGGATCATCATGCCGTTCCACTTTCCGCCAGCCATCTCCTTGTTATAATATGCACACAGTTCGGCGTCACGCTTAAAGTCACGCTCGCAACGCTCTGCCCAGTAGTTGGCGGCAGGATCGTTATTGCGTGCCAGTTTCTGGTTCATGGCCTGGCTGTAGTACATATCGTATATGTTACCCATTGCCTGTACGGGGAACAGTATAATCTGCTGATATGCATCACGGTACTCGGGCTTAAGGCGCAGGTACTGGCGCAGTGCCTCTGCCTCCAGGCGTGCGTAATCATCGCAAACCTGCTCAAACTCGCCGGTCTCCAAAGTGTAATACTGGCGGGCATCCAGCATCTCGGCGCTTATGCGGCCGTTGTACTTGCAGCATAGATTGAGTATGCGGGCTGCCTCCTGAGCCTCCTCCTCGCCGAAGAACTCCAGACAGAAGTCGTATGTGTGGTCCAGCAGGGTCTCAACGGTGAATGCCGTGGGGTTCCAGGCCATATCCAGGAACAGTGTGATAGGATACTCCATAGGCTTCAGGTCACCTACGTTCAGCACCCATATCTTATCTACACCATAGTCATATGTAAGTTGCATCTGCTCCCACAGGTGCTGTATGGGAGTGATATTGAGCCACTTTGAGTTACGGGGCGCACCTACATAGTCTACGTGGTAATACATACCCCAGCCGCCCTTGCGCTTGCGTTCCTCGGCATTTGGCAGACGGCGTATGTCACCCCAGTTGTCATCGGACAAAAGGATTATCACATCGTCAGGCACGCGCAGGCCCTTATTATAATAGGTCTGAACCTCCTTGTAGAGTGCCCATACCTGCGGACGCTGCTCGGCTGGCTTACCTGTAACCTCCTTTATTATCTGGCGCTGGTCGGCGAACAATCCCTCCAGCATCTTCATGTTATCCTCGTCGCTGCCGCGCAGTTCGGCATCACCGTCACCACGCATACCGATTGTTATCAGGTCTTCGGTATTCTTGGCGCGCTCCACTCCCTCACGGAAGAACCTCTGCAGTTCCTGTTTGTTGGTGGTATAGTCCCACTGGCCGCCGTATGCACGCGGGTTACGGGCCCATTCCTGATGGTTGCGTGCCATCGGCTCGTGGTGGCTGGTTCCCATAATCACGCCCATTTCATTGGCCGTCTTGGAGTTCTCGGGGTCATCGGCATAGAATGCCCAGTCCCACATGGCCGGCCACATGAAGTTACCGCGCAGACGCAGTATCAGCTCAAAGCACTTGGCGTAGAACTCATGTCCGCCGCGCTGGGTGCCGAATGTATTGGCCACCCAAGTGGTAAGGCACGGGGCCTCATCGTTCAGGAATATGCCGCGGTATGTTACTGCTGGCTCACCGGCGGTGTATGTACCCTTGGCCAGGGATACGTTCTGCTGGGGCTGGATAGGAACATCGGCCCAATAGTACCAGGGCGATACGCCTATCTGCTCGGACAGCTCGTATATACCGTAAATGGCACCGCGCATATCGCTTCCGGCTATCACCAGAGCCTCGTCAATTCCTTTTATGGGATTGGCTATCACGCTCATGATATACTTTTCGCGCTTGCCCTGCAGCTCCTTCTTGTCAATCTTCTTACCCTTGATTATCTGGGCTATGAACTTGCTGTCAACCGTACCCACAATCACCGGTTTTCCGGACACTGATGCTGCGTCATAAACCACCTTGGCCTCCTGCCCTCCAACAGCCTTAAAGTCCTGCTGCAGGGCCTTCAGGGCTATCTGCACACCGGTCTTATCGGCCTCATCGGCCAGAATCTGAACCGGTTTGCCGTTCTCTATCAGCGTAAACCTGTCACTTGATAACCCGTTGAATGAAATGCCTTTGTTATCGGCAGCATTGGCCGATGCACACGTCAGCGCCAAAACGCTTAGGACCATTAATATCTTTCTCATAACTATATTTGGTTGAATTGTTAGCTGAAAGTATCACGGAGTCAAAGATACTGATTTTATCTTTTCAATTCCAGTTTACCGTTGTGAATATATATCCCAGGTGTTGTGGGAGCACCCGTAACTTTATGTCCGTCAATGGAATACCATGTGTCCGCATTCTTATAGGCCACTTGTCTGATGCTTGAAGGCAACACTGCAAATGAGAATGATGCCAGACTGTCCGTTACGGATATTGATGTTATAGGCTTTGACATCAAATACGTCCCGTCCTTATTGGCATTGTTCAAGGTTGCGGCAGGAGTGGAATTGTTGGTTAGTTCATTATTCCCGTTGTGCGGATACGCCCAACCGCTTACGTCACTGTTTGACGGCACCGGAATGGCTGCGTCATTGGCCGGGATAATCAGATAACGTTGCTGTTTTGTTGAGTTCACATAACCTGTAAGAAAAACATTCTCATCATAATCCACATGAAAGACCAGAATTCCGCTGCCCGGCAGTTCGGCGTCCCACCCTTTCTTCTGTCTGTTCTCCAAGAGATAATATTCGTCAGGATTACCTTCATTGCGGATAATGAAGGCCTTGGCTGTATCGGCAAGAGCCGGAACATCTGTTATTACCGTGTCCGATGACAACTCCACGGGCTTAAGCCAGCCCATAAACATACGCTCAAAGGCCGAATAACCGCAGGGCACGTATCCGCCACCGTTCAGGTTGCCAGAGTCCATCAGATCCCAATATCTTACGTAAAATGTACTACCGTTACTATATAAGTCCGGTAACCCAAAACAGTGGCTGTATTCATGACAGAGCGTACCGAATGTCCCGCTTTTATCCGTCAATCCTCTTTCTGGCGAACAAAAGTATGAATCAATCATATAGTCATTTCCGCCGCTGCTCACGGTTATCGGTTTACAGTCTTTGTGTTTACTGAGCCACCACTGATGCGGCCAAATGGTATTTCCGCCCCATTCATCATCCATTCCCAAACCGGCGAATACTATCATCAGCTGATTTACATATCCGTCACCGTCCCAGTCATACGGTGCCCAGTCATCAACCTGGGATCTGATACTGTCAATCACATCCTGAACCAGATATTTGGAGTTCTCGTCATCAAAATACGTACTTCTGTATTTCTTAATGCTGTCCGCCACAATGTAATGGATATCAAACGTCAGTCTGAACTGCCCGTAACTCTGCTCATAGAAATAATCATGCAGAGAGCCTATGTATGGTTCCTTGATGTAGTTCTCAGTATTCAGGATATTGTTCCACTTTTGCATGGTCACATTCTCATTACCGCCGAACGGTTTATCCTTGAATGCCGCCAGGACAACCAGTTGACGACGGTCGCCTATATACGGATTCTCACCCTGGGTCCTGCTTTGGGCTCTTTCAGTGAGCATTATATGGCTTTCAGACAATTGCGGACGGCAGTTTCTGACACGGATTATTTCCTGAGCCTGAGCCGATAATGCAAAGCCCAGCGAAACAATATATAAAAGAGTCCTTCTGGTCATAACAATCCAAAATTAGTCATTTCAATTGAATAAACGCAATTCAAACTGTCCTGATATTGCCATGCGGTCATCTTTTACGGCCAATGCGCCCAGGATTCCGGGGATATCCCGGATGCGGTCCATTACAGGCTGAAGGTCGGCTGCGGATTGTATGCGGTTGGCCATGGCGGTGGCGTAACTGTCGGCCAGCATCACGTCCCGGCACACAATCATCATGGCATCGGCCCGGCCCAGGCTGAGCGATGGGCCTACCGTGCCGCTGGATGTGCATATTCCGCAGGGAAATGCAGCAGCAGGTATGTGCAGGCCTACTTTCTCGGACAGCGGGGACTGGCCGGCAAAGACGCTGATGTCCATATCGCCGCTTACCTGAGCATAGATATCGCCGCCGTTCTCAACAATCACCTCCTTTACTCCGTAACCGGATTTTATGCAGTCTGCCACCTTCTGAGCCACGGCTCCGGCTACGGCACTCATGGGGCCAATTCCGGTCTTGTGGCTCACGCGCGACATCTCTTTAAGTATTTCAGGCGCTTCCAGACCGGCATCATAAGGTGTCAATGCGGCCTTGTATTGCGTATCTGTCAATAAATAAGCATCCATAGAGCGCCGCAAATCAACCAGGAATGTATAGGCCGCATCCTCCATAGAAGCACGATAGGAGCCGCTGTCGACTCCTATCCAAAGGTCTGATTCAAGGAACTTTACGCAGAACCAGCGTCTCCCGTCACTGGAGAAACGACTGCGGTAACTGCGCTCCCTATATTCCATCAGTCTGCAAATTCAATATGGAACAGCTTGAGCGGGCAGGCGGTTATGCACATCTTGCACACCACGCACTTATCGGGCTGGAACCTTAACTTCCAGTCCGGAGCACCAATTGAAAGGGCGCCGGACGGACAGGCCGATGTGCACGCGCCGCAACTCACGCATTTGGCGTCATCGAATGTAATCTTCTTCTCCAGCGGGCTTACATCCACCCCACTCGTCTGCATGAAATCAATGGCCTGACGGATATGATCTGAATCGGAATCCAGTTCCAGCACCAATTTACCGCTGCGGCCGCCGTCGATATCGGCCTTGATGATGCTGACCATTATGTCATACTTCTTAATCAGCTCATAGATAAGCGGGCGGCTGGCCTCGCCATCGGGGAATGATATAACTACTTTCTTTGTCATAACCTTCTGTTTTACTGATTAATCTCCTTAAGTCCCTGAAGTGACGTTCCCGTAGGCATCGGCCTAACCGGAGCGGTCAGTTCAAACTCTCCCTTCTCAATCCAATCCTTCAGGATGGCGGCAATACGGCGTGCCTTGTTGAGACTTGACAGAGGTGCGGTATGGATCTTCTTGCCCATGAACTCTATCTCGCCTGAGCGCAGCTGCTCATAGTTGACCTTGCCAATAAGTTCACCACGTCCGCCGTAATCCTCAATAAACGTATCTATCTGACAGTTACGTATACTTACGCGGTGTGCCAGATCCTCATCCAGCAGCGGAATCGGTACGCCTATGCCCACATACATCGTAACACCGTATTTCTCAAAATATGCGCCGCGCAGGAACTCGCTTGACATCTCCCTCATCTCGCCCATCACAGCCAGAGTGCGGGCATTGCCCATAGGCACGCCATACTCGTTAAGAGGTTTTGAGCAGTTGAACTGAGTGCCGTTCCAGACTACGTAACCCTGTGTGCCACAAAGGAATATGCGGGTTCCCAGGCCGATGGTACGGCATTCGGGATCATTCAGCAGCGGTGAAAGTTCACCGGCCGAGCTGTATGAGGCATTCTTCATGCGGGGCAGCAGCGTGCCCATGTATGTATATAAGGTACGGTCCGTGGAGTTCACGGCCACGTTGTAGTTCTGATATGCGTTTCGCGGGTTCATCAGGATGGCCTCGTTGATGGTCTTGAGGCTTATCTCCGTCTTGATATGCTTGCGCGGGTAGCAGTCAGTACCCTTGCCCCAGGCTTCCAGTGTCACGTTCTTGCCGTCAATCAGCTCCTGGATAATGTGTGCGCCGCCGTATGCGGGATTCTGCGGATTGCAGTCTGTAGCACCCACAAACGTATCCACAGCAGCCAGACCGCCGCTTACAGGCACACCGTTCAGCTCAATCCTCTCCATGCGGATAGGCGGATTTGCGTGACCAAAATTCAGGATAGCGCCGCTTGAGCACATAGCACCAAACGTTGCGGTGGTAACCACATCAACCTTGTCAAGAATCTCCTTGGGTGACATCGTCCTGGCCATTTCCGACACCTCCTCGGCCGTCAGAACCACCGCCTTACCCTTGCGGATCTTCTCATTAATCTCCTCGTAACTCTTACTCATTGTAAAGTGTTTTTGTGCAAAGATAAATAAAAATGATACAAAGGTCTGAGTTTCCCTAAAAAGGTTGACTCGGATTGCAGCCTACGTCTCCCCCAACCCAATTCGCCACAAATCAACCCCATTTTACCACAATTATAAATTATATATACTATTAGTATCATTATGAACTAATTTTGCACCTCAATCAAAAACAAACCTTATGTGGCGAAAATTCTGCGGATGGATCCTGAGAGTCTGGGGCTGGGAGACAAGCCCTTTCCTGCCCCCCGAACCCAAGTGCATACTTCTGGGCGTTCCCCACACATCGATGCTGGACTTTGTGGTAGCTTACCTGTTCTACGTATCGATAGGCGGCAAGACCTTCTGCATGGTCAAGAAAAGCCTCTTCTTCCCGCCCTTAGGCTGGATCCTGAGAGCCATCGGCGGAATACCTGTGGACCGCAGGCATCCCGCATCGGTAGTACGCTCCGTAATCAAGGAGATGGAAAAAAACGATCTGATGCACCTGGCAATAGCCCCCGAGGGCACCCGCAAGCCTGTAGCCCGATGGAAAACCGGCTACCACTTCATCGCCAAGGCCGCCAACATTCCAGTCTATCTGTGCTACTTTGACTGGGGCAGGAAAAAAGTTGCTGTAGATCAGAAATTTGAACTTACCGATGACGCTGGTGCCGATACCCGCCGCATCCAGGAGATTTATGAACAGATGAATTTAAAGGGACGCCACCCCGAGAAATACCTTACAAGATGAGACACAGATTTACAACACTTGCAGATCTGCTTGAATATACAACAACAGTAAACCGCAGCCGCCTTGCATCGGATTTTGTAGATGGGGGATGCAGCTATACATTCTCTCAGTTCAGGAACAAGGCCGATGAGCTGTCGGGCCTGCTCGGCACATTCGGGCTCAATCCGGCCGACAAGGTAGCCATACTGTCCGAGAACATGCCCAACTGGGCCATAGCGTTCTTTTCTATAACCGCTCACGGACGCATAGCAGTACCCATGCTGCCTGATTTGTCGGCCAATGAGGTGGAGAACATACTCACCCACTCCGAGACTAAGGCCATATTCGTAAGCCGCAAGCAGCTGCCCAAAATAAGCAAGGAAACATATAACAGGCTGAATGTCATAATAGATATAAGCACATTTGACCTTATCAAGGCCCTTGATGAAAGCTACACCTGCGACGGACGCAGCAAAGTGCCCGATGCCACCGATATAGCCGCCATCATATACACATCGGGCACCACAGGCAACGCCAAAGGAGTGATGCTGAGCCACCGCAACTTCTGCCACAATGTACTGGAGGCATGGTACGCGCACAAGGTTTATCGACGCAAGGATGTGTTCCTTTCCATCCTGCCGCTGGCCCATACATACGAGATGAGCATCGGAATGCTCTACCCGTTCTCAACCGGCTGCCCCGTCTATTACATCCAGAAGCCCCCCACTCCAACCATACTGAGTCAGGCGCTGCTCAAGATACGCCCCACCACAATCCTGTCGGTGCCGCTTATCATAGAGAAAGTCATCCGCGGCAAGATATTCCCCACCATAGCCGGCAGCAAGTATCTGCGCTACCTTAAGAAACATTTCCCGCACATACTCTACTTATTGGTGGGCAGGAAAGTCAAGCAGCAGTTCGGCGGCCGCGTGAGGTTCTTCGGCATAGGCGGCTCCAAGCTGGACCGTGAGGTCGAGGAGTTCCTGCGTCATATAAAGTTCCCATACGCAATAGGCTACGGACTCACAGAGACCGCTCCGCTCATCTGCGACGCCGGCCCCAAGCGCACCCATTCAGGCACCACCGGAACCGCATCATTCGAAGTCCAGGTACGTCTGGCCGATGTCAACCCCGAGAACGGACAGGGAGAGCTTCAGGTAAAAGGCCCCAACGTAATGCTTGGATACTATAAGGATTACGCCCGCACCCGCGCCGTAATGACCGATGACGGCTGGATGCGCACCGGCGATATCGCTACCGTCGATAAGAAAGGCCGGTACTCCATCCTGGGCCGGTCGGGTAACGTAATCATTGGCGCATCGGGCGAAAACATCTACCCCGAGGAGATTGAGAGCGTCATCAATAAGATATCGGACGTAAACGAATCACTCGTGATAAGCTGCGCAGGACAGCTTGTGGCGCTGGTGCAGTTCAACGACGGTGCCATAGACTGGGACCTGGAGGGTCAGGAGAAATTCCTGGAGGCCATAGAGAAACGTAAGAAAGAGGTGATGGAATTCGTAAACTCCAAGGTGAGCCATTTCCTCAAGATCAAGGACGTGGTGGTAATGAAAGAACCATTCAACAAAACCGCTACCCACAAGATCCGCCGCTTCCTCTACCAAGACAAGAAAGACAACAATAAAACCGATAAGAAATGAACTTGAAAAAGATAATCAACCCCTGGATAGGTTCGCCAAGTTACAACTGTTTTGTATGCTGCCCCACAAATCCCAAGGGCCTGCACATGGAGTTTTATGAGGATGGTGACTATGTGGTAACCAAGTTCAAACCTACACGTGATTACGAGAGCTGGTACAACACCCTGCACGGTGGAATCCAGGCGCTGCTGATAGACGAGACCGCCGGCTGGGTGGTATGCCGAAAGCTCAAGACCAACGGCGTCACCTCAAAGATGAACATGGAATACCTCAAACCCGTCAGTTCACAACTGGACGAGATTACTGTCCGCGCCAAGATAAGCAAGATGATGCGCAACGTAGCCTTCATCGAGGCCGAACTCATGGATGCCGATGAGACCGTCCTGACACGTGCCGAACTTATCTACTTCTGCACCCCCAAGTTCAAGCTGAACGAAAACAACTTCCATGAATTCAAACTGGAAGGGGAAGAATAATAACAATTGATAATTGACAATTATATTATTTTCAGTTCCATCGGAACTGGACCCGGGCTAGCTCTCGGGAGTCGTCCGATGCCTGAATGCTGTGAAGCGAGGTGTCGCCGTTCATCCTGGTGTGAACCAGGATCTTCTCGCCAAACAGACCCTCCTTGCGGAAGTTTATTATCAAGCCGGCAGGAACATGTCCGATGCGGTACTGCGGCTCCAGACTCTCGCTTGCCCAAAGTGAGTATATAGCATTGTTAACGTGATCGTTACGGTCAATATCATCGTAACGCACCAGGAAACGCTCGGTGTAATCATCGCGCTCAGGAGCCGGCAGTTTTGGGAATCGGTCCTCCAGGATAACCTTCTCGCGGATAGGCTCATACTCCGGCAGGCAATCCTTAAGATGCATGGGCCGCCGCGTAGTAAAGTCAATCACAATCCACTGGCTGCAAGCCCGTATGATACGCTCTCCGTCAGCGCTCCACACCTCAAACTCACGTTCCGTATACAGGGCCGAAAAGTCCGATGGCCAGCTCTTTAGCGTAATCTTCTCGGCCAGATGCGGCATACGGTCAATCTGCACATTCATGGCAATCAGCACCCAGGCCTTACCCACGGTACGCAGATAATCATAGCCGATGCCAATCTCGTTGGCGCTGTCATCGGCTATATCCTGGAAAAGATTGAGCAACGTGAGCAAACGGAGCGTATCGTTACGGTCGCATTCAAAACTCTTGACCGTATACGTGTGTATCTGTTTCCTTACCATTATCAGCGAATCGCCACCTCCAGCTTGGCTGCAACATTGCCGGCATCATGAGCCAGCAGGAGTTCTATCTTACCGGGTTCAAGAACCCAGTCGTGCCTGGCCTCATCCCAGTACTTGAGTGACTCTACCGGAATATCCAATGTCACAAAAGCCGATGCCCCGGCATTTACCTTAATCTTCCTGAATGCCTTAAGTTCCTTGTAAGGCCACTCAACCTTGGAGTCAACCCTATGGACATACAGCTGAGGCACGTCAAGCTGGTCATACTTTCCGGAGTTCCCGGCTGTGAATGATACGCTGATTACCTCACCGTCAGAGAATTGAGACTTGGATACAGCAAACCCCGAATACTCTACCTTTGAGTATCCCAGACCGTAACCAAAAGGATACATCACCGGTTTCTGCTTTGTGTCGAACCAGCGGTAACCCACCAGGATATCCTCGCTGTACAGTGCCGTGCCACGTCCGGTAGCGCCCTTGAGCAACTCCTCGGCCTTGCTGTCCTCCTGTACCAGCGATACAAACACATCCTGGTTGACAGGAGCATCGGTCTGCGGGAAACTGCCTGTAGCGTATGCGGGACTGTCCTCAAGCTTGATGGGATATGAGAACGGCAGACGGCCGCTGGGTGATATCTTGCCAAGCAGGATATCGGCCAATGCATTACCGCCCTCGGTACCGTTGAACCAGGACTGAACTATTGTGGAGCAGCATGACTGAACGCGGTTCAGGTCAACCGGAGCACCGGCCACTGCAATGAACACCACGTTGGGATTCACTTTGGCTACAGCCTCCAGCACATTCTCCTGATTGTAAGGCAGATCCATGCTGCGGCGGTCACTGCCCTCGGTCTCATGCTGACGGTTGTCACCACCTATGAACAGAACTATATCGGCACCCTTGGCAGCCTTGACAGCCTCATCCTGAAGCTTGGCAGCGGTATCGTCCGGCTTAGCAGAAGCGGCAGGAGCACCTCCACGACGGCCGAATCCGCCAAATCCGCCGCGAGCCTGCTGTGATGTATAGCCCTGGGCATAGACAATCTTGGCCTTATCACCAATCCTGTTACGCAGTCCGGCAATGGGAGTAATCTCATAGAGAGCCTTAACGCCGGCACCTACTCCACCGGTAGCCATTATCTTGTCGGCATTGTCACCTATCACGGCAACAGTCTTGACCTTATTCAGGTCTATAGGCAGCAGACCGCCGTCATTCTTAAGCAGAACAATAGAGTTTGCAGCAACCTCGTATGCTATCTTAGCCTGCTCAGGCTTGGCTGTCATCTCCTTGTTGGCCTTATCCTCCGGAACAGGCTCCACTGCCAGACGCACGCGCAGGATCTCACGTACACGCTCATCGATTACGCTCTCGGCAACAGCTCCGGATTTAACAGAATCCAGCAGAGCCTGCCCCAGATAGTTGGAGTTGGGCATCTCCACGTTCAGGCCGGCGGTCACAGAACCCACGGTGCTGTGGGTGCCGCCCCAGTCCGATATAACCATACCTTTGAAACCCCAGTCCTGACGCAGTATCTGGTTAAGCAGCTGATAGTTCTCGGCGCACCAGTAGCCGTTTATCTTATTGTATGCCGACATCACACCGAATGCGTTGCCCTCAACCACTGTAGCCTCAAACGGCGGCAGATAAATCTCACGCATGGCACGAGGGCTGACGATAGCGTTCACGCTGCCGCGGTTGGTCTCCTGGTTGTTGATGGCAAAATGCTTTACGCAGACGGCCACGCCGTTGTCCTGAACACCCTTTGTATATTCTACCGATAACCTTGAACTAAGGAAAGGATCCTCGCTCAGATACTCGTATGTGCGGCCTCCGGTAGGAATACGCTGGATATTTATAGCCGGTCCTAAAATCATATCCTTACCGCGCAGACGGGCCTCCCGTGCCATTCCAGTGCCGTATATATATGCCATCTCCTCACTCCATGTGGCTGCCAGGGCAGATCCTGTGGGGAAGAATGTGGCAGAGTCTGTCTTAAGATGGATGGAGTTCCATGAATGAGGCTCCATCTCCTCGCGGATACCAAAGGGGCCGTCGGCATAAACCATATCGGCAATACCCTGAGCGGGCACACCCTCGGACGTGAACATATGCTTGCCGTGAAGCATGGCAACCTTCTCCTCGAGTGTCATCTGCTTGATGATACCGGTAATCTTCTTCTCATTCCGCATCAGAGGGTCATCATACCCTTTGACATCACGTGACAATGTCGCATCACCCTTGCATGCGCTTAAGAGAGCTGCCGAAAGGGCAACTAAGAGCAAATTCTTTCTCATATATATTTAAAAAATCAATATCCCGTATCTATACTCCAGTCAGTCTTCCGATAATCGGCATTCAATCCCTTGGCATCATACTTTTCCAATGGTATGTATACGCTCAGACCGCAGTAAGTGTTCACCTTTATCTCATCCAGTTTGTCTCCGGGGAAAATATAGTCGGTTGATACCTTGTATTCAACACATTTCTCAAGCTGAAGCCTGAACTCTGTCAGATATTTCCTGTCAACGTCAAGCTTGTCAACCACATCCTCCAGATCATAGAAAACATGGTTGTTGAACCTGTCAAACAGCTGAATAGGCTCTGTATCCATCACCTGGATGGTATCACGGTATTCGTCTATCACCTTACTGAAACATCTGGCCAGGCTGTCCAGCCCGGATGTCTTTACAAGAGATATTCCTCCCATCTGCTCCCATCCTCTCATGGAATTGTAATAATCATAGAACTCACGGCAGATATCTCTCAGCTTGCCGTTGGTCAGATAGTTTGTCACCATGTGGTACGGGAATCCATAACTAACTATCTCATAGCAAGATGATATGATATAATCGGCCTTGTTACGCAATGCGTACAGTACCTCCACACAACCCATGTAGCACGCATCAAAGGCTATGTAATCAAATATTCCTTCCGGTATGGCTTCCTTCAGGCCGTCCAGATCCATGCAAGAGTAACTGGGTTTCTGCCCCTTCCTGTCCTCCCATAGGAAAGCCTTGGTATCGGGAGTCTCGGCATAAGGGCTGAATGTCCTGCGCTCCATACCGTCACGGGACTGGGCATAATTCATGTTGGGCGCCACATAATGCAGCTGTGCTGTCGGCAGCCAGCCGGTACCGTGTGACCACAGCACCAGTCCGTAAGATTCGGACGGATACTTCTGGTGGACATAATCTATCACCTCACGCATCACCATAGGATCCGTCGAGTCACGGTTTGGATACTTGGCAACAGTATCTATATTGCCTTCATGGATGCGCAGCAGATTTGTTGTTGATGTAGTGTCACTTGTCTTCCGGTCCACAAATACAATCAGGTTGGTGTTGTCATCAACATTCCTGAGACTTCCGTTCATGGAGTAAATATTGGAGTTGGCAATATGATATAGGTTATTGTCAGCACCTATATATACAAGCACCGTACGCCTGTAGATGTCATCGGCCTTATCTGTCTCCAGACATGATGCCATCAGAACAGGCACCATAACGGCCAGCCAAACGCTTTTGAATACTTTTATCATATCTCAACCGCCCTGTCTATATCTATCAGTCTGAATGAGCTGTTGAAACATAGCTCAACACCATTGTCAAGTGATATCTCATACAGCTTGCTGTCATGCTCGATACGCGTCACTATCCTGCCGGGGAACTCCTTGGCCACAAAAGACCTTATCTTTGACGGGATAAGCATATCCGGCACTGCGCCCTTGGTACATTCGCACTCCGTAAACGTTCCGTCCTTGGCAAACTGCATCTTGATGCCGTCCGACAGTTTCAGTTCATACTGGGTCAGACTTGCCCTGCGTTCAATCTCCACCTTTTTTATCTTTTTGTCGGGGAACGCTTTCAGAACAACCTTCTGCGCCTTTTCGGGCAATTTGTCAAAGGTAATCTCTATATCCTCGGCAAACACCGGCAAAGCCAGCATCAGAGTCAATATCGTATAAATCAGCCTTTTCATTTCCGGATTATTTTAATGGACACAAAGTGCCGCCACCTGTCTTGTACACCTTTCCGCCCAACGGAGCGTTAGCCGGATCTGCCGGGTCATAATATATGGTATGCTTACCCTGCAGGCTCTTTACAGCCTTCTCCACAGGCTGCTCAAACTCAATCGATGTCAGGTATGACTCACCGTTTGATTTCCACTGTGACTTGGCACCCAGCTTAACCCTTACATCCGCACTGCGGTTCTCACGGGCATTTATCTGTCCTGTGTATTTGGCGCCGCTCTTTAGTATCAGGTACATTCCGCTTATGCTGTCAACGTTGATATCACCGGTAAGTGCCTGCTTTTCGACAAACAGAGACACATGACCGCCGTTCTTACCCTCCTCGCCCCAGTCATCGGACCTGACAGACATCAGTTCCTTGTCCTTACATTTTATCTTGTTGCCCGATAGGGTTATCGAGGCGTTGTCGGTATTGGTAACCAGGAACAGAGGCCCTTCATTGACAGTGATGCTGTTCTTGGACAGGTTAAGCATACCGTGCCCCTCCTTGTTGTGCACTCCGTACACCAGAAATCCGCATATTCCTCCGGACTTCAGTACGCTTTTCTGCAGTGTCAGTGTACCGCCGTCCACATTTCCGATAGTCCACTTGGCCGAGTTCAGATGGCATTTGTAACCATTCAGTGTGCCCGAAGAGTAAAAAAGAGGAGATGCCTGGCCGCTGCTGCCCCCGATAGCCTCGCTGACATCCATGTTACCGCCCTGGGACGTGTAGAACAATGCCGATTGGTCAGAGTATGTATTTACTTCGGTCTCTGACACATAAACCACTCCGTCCTTAAGGGCGTTCAAGGCCGATGAGTTGTTCCTTGTTGTGGCCACCAGTCCCTTGTTCAGCTTTACAAACGTTCCGGAGCCGATTGCCGATAATCCGTCGGCCAACGGAGTGTTGGACCTTATCTCGCAGTCATCAATGGTAATCCGGCTCCCCTTATCGGCCAAAAGCACCGAGTTCAGGCCATTGAACCTGCGGTTTTCATCATTTATACCGCCGGCGGTCTTGGCCATGCGCAGCTTGATGACATACAGATTGACCTGGTTTGTGGCATAAACCACACTGGAACCCTGTTCATAAGCCTCCAGAGAGACATATGACTTGTTCTGATCCTTTTCCTTTGCACCGTCGGCATAAAAGGTTGCCGTCTGGCTGAGCGCCAGATTACAGAGCAAAACAATTACTGCAAGTATGAGAGACCTTTTCAACATAAGCACCTTTTATTTCGGTAAAGGTAACATTATTTTGTAAATTCGCAGAATAAACAATCAAATTTATGAGAAGGATTTTTTTATACGTAACCTGTATCACCCTTTTAACCGCATGCACTATGCAAAACAACCCTTTATTGACAGATTCGACGCTGCCCTACGGCGCACCTCAGTTTGACAAGATCAAGCCGGAGCACTACCTCCCGGCATTCGAGCAGGCCTTCCGTGAGGGCAAGCAGGAGATAGACGCCATAGTCAACAACCCCGATGCACCCACGTTCAGCAACACCATCGAGGCCCTTGAGTTTGCCGGAAGCCGCGTCAACAGCATAGGCAGCATATTCTACAACATACTTGAGGCCGATGCCTCTGATGAACTTCAGGAGATTGCCGAGAAGGTATCGCCCATGCAGACCGAGTACTCCATGTACATCAGCCTGAACGAGGGTCTCTTCAAGCGCATCAAGGCCGTCTATGACCAGCGCGCCGGCCTCAAGCTTGACCCCGACCAGAAGAAACTGCTGGAGGACACCTATAAATCTTTTGAGCGCAACGGTGCCAACCTGAGCCCCGCAGACAAGCAGAAATACAGTGAGATAAGCGAGAAACTCTCCCTGCTCACCCTCCAGTTCCAGAAAAACCAGCTCTCATCCACCAACAGTTTCCAGATGGTGCTGACCGATGAGAAAGACCTGGCCGGACTGCCCGGTTACATACGCGAAATGGCCGCACAGGCTGCCCGTGACAAGGGAGTTGAAGGCTGGCTGTTTGACCTCTCGGCCCCAAGCTACGGCGGATTCATAAAGTTCAGCGACCGCCGTGACCTTAGGGAAAAGATATACCGCGCCTACAACCGCCGCGCATTCGGCGATGAGTGGGACAACTGTGAGACCATCCGCCAGATAGTTGACCTGCGCTATCAGAAAGCCGCCCTGCTGGGTTATAAGAACTTTGCCGATTACCAGACAGAGCTCCGCATGGTCAAGAACGGCGATGCAGTCTGGGAATTCATAGAGAAGCTCCGTGCCCCTGCCCTGCCCAAGGCTAAGGAAGAGGTTGCACAGCTCAACAGGTTCGCCCGCTCCATCGGCTTTGAAGGCGATGAGATACGCCCGTGGGATTTCAGCTACTATGCCGAAAAGCAGCGCGTGGCCAGGTACAACCTGACCGATGAGGAGCTCAAGCCCTATTTCCGTCTTGAGGACTGCATCGACGCCATATTCAGTCTGGCCAACACCCTGTATGGAATTACGCTTAAGCCTATCGATGTGCCCGTTTATCATCCCGACGTAAAAGTATATGAGGTTCGTGATGCCGACGGCTCGTTCCTGGCCCTTTTCTATGCCGATTTCTTCCCGCGTGCCACCAAGCGCAGCGGTGCCTGGATGACATCGTTCCGTGACCTTAAGATACAGGACGGAGTTGAGGAGCGCCCCTTCATCAGCCTGGTGACCAACTTCACCAAACCTACCGCCGATACCCCCAGTCTTATCACGCACGATGAGTTCACCACCATGCTCCATGAGTTCGGCCACTCCCTGCACGGAATGCTTGCCAAGGGTCGCTATCCCTCCATGACCGGCACCAGCGTAGATCATGACTTTGTGGAACTTCCCAGCCAGATAATGGAGAATTGGGCATATGAGAAGGAGTATCTGACCACCTTCGCCAAGCACTACAAGACTGGCCAGCCCCTTCCGGATGAGCTGATTGCCAGGATAAAGACCTCCAAGAACTACTTGAGCGCCTATTATCATATGCGTCAGCTGCAGTTCGGCATACTGGATATGAACTATCACACCCGTACCGCTCCAATCCAGGGGGATATCATAAAGTTTGAGAAACAGGCGCTCCTCTCTACCGATGTACTGACATCCGTTCCCGAGTGCATCATCTCGACATCGTTCAGCCACATATTCAGCGGAGGCTATGCCGCAGGCTACTACTCATACAAATGGGCCGAAGTCCTGGCCGCCGACGGTTACAGCCTCTTTGAGGAGAAGGGAATCTTTGACAAGCAGACCGCCGGCAAGTTCCGCCACCTGCTGGAGCAAGGCGGAAGTGTTGAGGCTGCACAGCTGTACCGCGAGTTCCGCGGGCATGACCCACAACCTGAAGCACTGCTCAGGCAGTTGGAGATCATAGAATAAAGAAATGGACCGGTTTTGCCGGTCCATCTCTTTTATTATTAGACGTTGTTTAGAAGCCGCCGCCAAAGCCGCCGCCTCCACCGAAGCCGCCTCCGCCGCCGAATCCACCGGCACCGCCGCCGAATCCACCGGCACCACCGCCGAAGTCTCCGCCTCCGCCGAAGCCGCCGCCACCGAAGTTGCCGCCACCGAAGTTACCCATCTGCCTCTCCTCTACCTTATAGTCCTTGGGGAGTTCAAACAGGGACTGGTCAACACTGGTCTCCTCGAGCTTCTCAATGGTCTGACCCATCGTTCCCCAATCGGAAACAGTCTCAGACTTCATAGTCAGGTTCTTGTATATCCACAGAGTCTGCTCGGTAGAATAGCCCTGGTTGCTGGTAGTTACAGAGTATTTCTTGCACATCACGCCTGCTACTTCCTCCTCGCCAAGCTCCTTGATCTTATTCTTCTTGATGGTCTTGGCATCAAGGTTCTCCCAGTCAAACATCGGAGTGGTCTGAGCGCCCATGCCGCCCATCATGCCACCGCCGAATCCGCCCATGCCACGGCCACCGCCGCCGGCCTGACCACCGCCACGACGTCCGCCGAATGACGGCATCTTGGTAGCGCTCTTCTCGGCATCGTTGATCTGGTAGTTGTCCTCACCTATGGTAAGTGAACGGGTTGTGCCGGCCTCACCGCGTGTTGTCACGGTTACGGTCTTCTTACCGTAATCATCAAAATATATCTTGGTAACCATCTGGCTGGGGTCAAAGTTCATCTGACGCTCGCCACGCTGGCCACCCTGACCGCCACGGCCCTGAGTAGTACCCTGCGGACGCTGACCGCCACCGAACTGGCCGCCGCCCATGCCCATACCGGCACCGCCGCCAAATCCTGCGCCACCGCCGAAACCTCCGGCACCGCCGCCGAACTGACCCATATTGTTGGCCATTGTTATAACACCCGATTTGATTCCAAGAACCGGCTCTGCAACTGCTTTCTTGTCCTTCTTAGCTGCATTGACCGAAAGGCTAACTGCCGCAAGCATCATAGCGGCAACCATAAGTTTTCTCATTTGCATTTTAGTATTTAAGGTTTATACTTTGATTCTTTCTACTTATATAAGGTTTAATGTCGGAAGTTAAAATCATTCAATCAGCTTCGCCCTGGCCGACCCCACCTTGAACTTGATGTCCATCAGAACAATCTTGCGCGCGTTGTCATCGGTCACATATATGGTCAGGATATCCTTGAATTTGGTCTTACCTTTCTCCATATAAGGCTCTACCAGCTGGAATACCAGGCAGTTATACTTCTTGCCCGACAGCTTGACCGTCTCCTTGCCCTGATAGATCAGGCACTCGTCATGAATCTCGGCCGCATCCACCAGACGGAAATCTATGTGCTTTCCCTCCTTCAGGCCCGATGTATTCATCGACTTGGCATATCCCGTCACGCTCACCATATCATATACCGCCACATTGCTGCTCTCGGTACGCTCCTTAACGCGTCCGCTCTTATAGTTCTTGCGCATCCGGGCATTGCAGGTGCCGTCCTGACCGTACGTGAACCGGGCAAACTCCTCATATCTGTCATCGCCCTCAAAGCAGTGCTTGCGGAAATATACCGGACGCACATTCTCCGCATCCAGATATGTGGTCAGCGTATCGTTCATGCTGAAAATCTTCTCGGCGGCACTTGTAGTCTTGGCTACAAGGTCCATCCTGACCACCTTCTGCCCCTCAAAAGTGGTGTTGCGCGTAATGAAACTGGCCTCGCCGGCCTTAAGCGGTCCGATGTACAGCGCATACTTGAGCGTCTGGTCCTTCCAAGTCTGCTGACACAGCGCCATCCCGCTCACCATAAGCATCAAAGCCACAATAGTAACCCACCTTTTCATACTAATCCTTTTTTATATTAAGATTCATTTTCTCCTGCAAAGTTAAAAATGATACAATTGGGGGCAGCCCCCTTTTGTACTATTTTGATTAAAATCGTATCTTTGAGACAAATTACTAATTCTATTAACTATGCTTTTTGACGCTAAGACATACGCCAGCCGCAGAGCTGAACTGAGAGATAAGGTCAGCAGCGGCCTGATTATCCTTCTGGGCAACAACAACGCCCCGTGTAACTACCCAGCCAACGGCTACACATTCCGCCAGGACAGTTCTTTCCTTTATTTCACAGGCCAGGATCGCGATGCTCTGGCTCTCGTGATTGATGCCGACAGCGGTCAGGAGTGGCTTCTGGGCGATGACATTGATATTGAAGACATTATCTGGACCGGATTCGTTCCGTCGGTGGCCGATCTGGCCGCGGAGTGCGGTATCTCAAACAGCGCTCCGTTCTCTAAGTTGGCAGATATGGTGGCCGATGCCCGCAAAGCAGGCCGCAAGGTGCATTTCCTGCCGCCCTACCGCCACGACCACATGATCCTGTTGTCCGATATGCTGGGCATCCATCCTCTTAAGACCCGCGATGCTGCATCGGTCCCTCTTATTAAAGCTGTGGTGAGCATGCGCTCCATCAAGTCCGATGCCGAGATTGCCGAGATTGAGCGCGCCATGGCTATAGGCTACCAGATGCATACCGCTGCTATGAAATACTGCAAACCGGGCGTGACCGAGAAGTCCATCGGTGGCATAATGGAGGGAATAGCACACACCTACGGAGCCAAGGTATCGTTCAACAGCATTGTATCCATGCACGGCGAGATTTTCCACGGAGACCCGTCGCTCAAGCAGCTTGAACCAGGCCGCCTGCTGCTGGTTGATGCCGGTGCCGAGACTGTGAACAACTACTGCAGCGACAACACCCGCACCATGCCCATCAGCGGCAAATTCACACAGAAACAGCGCGATATCTACTCAATCGTGGAGGCCTGCCACGACCTTGTGATAGAGAAAGCCCGCCCCGACTACAAATGGATGGATATGCACCTGGACGTATGCCGCCTCATGACAGACCGCCTCAAGGACCTTGGCCTGATGAAGGGCAACACCGATGATGCCGTAGCTGCCGGAGCGCACGCCATGTTCCTGCAGCACGGTCTGGGCCACATGATGGGTATGGACGTGCACGATATGGAGGGCCTGGGCCAGATCTACGTCGGTTTTGACGATGAAGTAAGGCCTTCTACGCAATTCGGCACCAACTGCCTGCGCTGCGGCCGCCGCCTCCAACCCGGTTTCGTAATGACCGATGAGCCCGGCATCTACTTCATCCCCGCCCTGATCGACAAATGGAAGGCCGAAAAGATGCACACCGACTTCCTGAACTACGACAAAATCGAGCAGTACCGCGACTTTGGCGGCATCCGCCTGGAGGACGACATCCTGATCACCCCTATCGGCTGCCGAGTGCTTGGTGCCGACATCATCCCCTACCATCCGGATGATGTGGAGGCATTCATGAGCTGAAGTCTGCAGGTTTTAATCCCCGAACTTTTTGGGGGTATTGACGTCAAAACTACGGCCTTAAAGTTTTCCTTCTTTTTTGCAGAATCCGGAAACAGGACAACCGCAGCAGGAGCAGCCTTTGCGGCGGTTACGATGGATGCTGAATAACGCTGCTAATGCCAGTAGCGCTATTATTATGATTGCGATTATTGTGGAAGCGTTCATAGTACGGCCGATGCAATTAAGTAGCCAAGCCAGGCAACCACCCAGGCAATTGCGCACTGGAATATTACAACGTATATGGCCCAGCGGTCACCAAGCTCGCGGCGGATGCTGCTCACTGCGGCCACGCAAGGTGTATAGAGCAGGCTGAAAAGCAGCATCGGAACAGCAGTCACAACGGTCAGCGACCCGGTCACGCCCAGCACCTCCATTGTGGCAACCACGCTCTCCTTGGCCAGGAATCCGCTCACAAATGATGTCACGATGCGCCAGTCGCCCAGACCCAGCGGGCGGAACAGCGGCTCCAGCACACCGGCCACCCAGGCCATCATGGAGCCCTCGCCGTCCTGGACCATGTTGAACCGGAAATCAAACGTCTGCAGCAACCATATCACAATGGTGGCCACAAAGATTACCGTGAACGCACGCTGGCAGAAATCCTTGGTCTTGTCCCAGAGCAGATGGCTCACATTCTTGAGTCCAGGCATGCGGTAATTGGGCAGCTCCATCACAAACGGCGCAGCCACGTAATTCTTGTGGAACAACTTGGTAATCAGCGCCACAAGTATGCCCACAAGTATTGAGAGCAGGTACAGTCCGGCCAGAATCAGGCCGCCCTTACCCGGGAAGAACGCATTGGTAAAGAATCCGTAAATGGGAATCTTGGCGCTGCAGCTCATGAACGGAGTGAGCAGGATTGTCAGCTTTCGGTCACGGGCCGATGGCAACGTCCTGGTGGCCATCACAGCCGGCACGGAACAGCCAAAACCGATGAGCAGAGGCACTATGGAACGTCCCGAAAGACCTAACTTACGCAGCAGCTTATCGGTCACAAAAGCTATGCGGGCCATGTAGCCGCTGTCCTCAATCAGACTCAGGAAGAAGAACAGGATTATAATAATAGGTACAAAGCTCAGCACGCTGCCAACGCCGCCGAAAATGCCGTCCTCAACAAGCGATACTATTGCGGGGCTGACATCGGCCCGCTCCAAACCGGCCACACAAATGCCTGCCAGCCACTGGATTCCCTGATCCAGCCAGTCCTGCAACGGAGCGCCCAGCACATCTATTGACAGCCAGATTACCAGGCACATAACAACCAGGAAAATAGGGATTGCGGTCCATCGGCCGGTCAGAATGCGGTCAATGCGGCGGCTCCTGACATACTCCCTGCTCTTCTGCGGCTTGACCACCGTCTGTGAGCACAGGCGCTCAATGAACGAGAAGCGCATATCGGCAATGGCGGCTACGCGGTCCATGCCACGCTCCTCCTCCATCTGCAGGATTATGTGCTCCATCATCTCCTTCTCGTTCTGAGTAAGTCCCAGAGCCTCCAGGACGGTATCATCGCCCTCCACCAGCTTGCCTGCCGCGAACCGGCCCGGAATGCCGGCGCGCTCGGTATGGTCCTCAACCAGAGGCATTATGCTGTGCAGGCAGCGGTGAACAGCGCCGCCGTGATCATCCTTGGTGCAGAAATCGGTACGTGCCGGAACCTCCTGATACTCTGCCACATGAATAGCATGCTCCACCAGTTCCTGAATACCCTCGCCCTTGGCGGCCGATATCGGTATCACCGGAATGCCCAGGATGCGCTCCATCTCATTGACGCGGACCGATCCGCCATTACCCGTCAACTCATCCATCATATTGAGAGCCAGCACCATAGGAACGCCCAGCTCCATCAGCTGAACCGTCAGATAGAGGTTGCGCTCAATGTTGGTGGCATCCACAATGTTGATGATGCAATTGGGCTTCTCATCCAGAATAAACCGTCTGGAAACCGTCTCCTCCTGAGTATAAGGAGACAGCGAATAAATGCCCGGAAGATCGGTTACAACCGTATTCGGGTGCCCCTTTATCCGTCCGTCCTTGCGGTCCACAGTCACGCCAGGGAAATTACCCACATGCTGATTGGACCCCGTAAGCTGATTGAACAAGGTAGTCTTGCCGCAGTTCTGCTGTCCGGCCAGCGCAAACCTCAACGTGGTACCCTTAGGAAGAGCATTCTCATGCGTATGATCATGGTACTTTCCGGCCTCACCAAGTCCGGGATGCGAGTTATGCTCGTGTAGCGTCAGATTGTAACCGAAATCAGAGTCCGATATTGAAGCAGGCGGTGCAATTGGGGACTGTCCCCTTTTGTACATTTCTATCCGGGCAGCCTCCTCAAGGCGCAAAGAGAGTGTGTATCCGCGCACCAGCAGCTCCATCGGATCGCCCATCGGTGCAAACTTAAGCAGCTTCACCTCCACACCAGGCAGCAAACCCATATCCAGAAAGTGCTGACGCAAGGCGCCCTCACCTCCAACTGCCTTAACCACAGCACTCTCACCAATCTTCAGCTCACGTAAAGTCATTACCTCGCTAATTTTGCCTGCAAAATTACTCCATTAAAATAACAGAGCCAATACTCACAAGTGAGTAAAGGCTCCAATTGCGTTGATTTAGTACAATTGGGGTCTGCCCCCTTTTGTATCATTTTACTCCCACTCGATGGTGCCGGTTGGTTTCGGAGTGAGATCGTACAGCACGCGGTTTACGCCCGGAACCTCGGTGATGATGCGCTGGGTAATGTGGTGCAGCAGCTTGTACGGAATCTCCTCGATGGTTGCAGTCATAGCGTCGCGGGTATTGACCGCACGTATTATTACCGGCCAATCCCAGGAGCGCTTGTTGTCCTTGACGCCCGTTGACTTGTAATCTGGAACGATGGTAAAGTACTGCCAAACCTTGCCTTCAAGGCCGTTAGCAGCAAACTCCTCACGCAGGATTGCGTCCGATTCACGCAGAGCCTCCAGACGGTCACGTGTAATTGCGCCGGTGCAGCGCACACCCAGGCCCGGGCCCGGGAACGGCTGACGATAAACCATATTGTCCTGTAGTCATATGATTTCTGTTTTTAAATGAATTGATCAATAATAATTTATCACCCTGGTAACATAATTCTGGAACGATACTTCCTTATAACCCAGGGGAGGTATATCCTCCTGTCGGTCCAACCAGTTATGATGCTCAGAGTCATAGAAGTACTGAGGATACTTTTCCATAGTCACAAAATCCAGATCCTTATACTGGACCTGACGCTCCGACAAGTCACGGTTATAGTTATAACTGCACGTATACCAATCTATTGCAAGATGTTCCAGGTCACTGCCGCTGCGGCTGATGAACTTAACCGGAACCATACGGTGCACATTCTTCAGGAATTCGTATGTCCCCCTCTTCATCTCCACCTTATATAACATTCCGTTCTGAGCATAAGAGCTTCTTGTCACATTGCCTGCACTGTAACTGGGCAGCAGCATATTGTCAGAATCGGCCCCCTTGAAATAATCATAACTTACTGTCATCACGGTGTCCTGCAGCACGATAGGTTCATCCTCACTTGTCCTGGGCCTCTTCCATCGGATCACATTGATCTTAAGAATCAGGTTCTCAAACACATATGAGCGGTCCTCACCAAAAGCGAAATCCCCATCGTAACGCACCAGATGGACCGATGACAAATCAGGCACAATCATGCCCGTCATATCCTCGGCGGCCGGATCGGGATCGTTCCAACCGCTGGCGTCATATGCCACAAACATGCCTGTATTATCGTATTCATACCTGCTGTTGCGCACCTCAACCCCGCCCGACACGGTAACACTGCATGACAGCCTGTGATTGGCATCATCATACGTATAAGTATGCGTTGTGTCAAATCTGGCAAACTCCATATCGGTCACCTCACTTTGGGTCAGGTTACCGCGCTCATCAAATCGGTACAAGGTCTGTCTGTTTGGGTTCTTACTCTGCGTCACGGCCATATCCTTAACCTTTCCGCGCAAGCCAATGCGCTGTCTTACGGTACGCTTCCAGTACATGGTCTCAAACCACGCCTCGCCCGCTTTCTGGCTAATCTTGTAGACCCTCTCATTGGTGCCCGATACCAGCACTATTGCCGTATTCCTGTCCGATGACGTCACGTTTTCGTCCACCCTGACATGTATGGTATCCCTGCCGGGGCCGCCGCCCTGCTTGGAAATGTGGCACCAGGTGCCATCCTTTGAAACCTTCGCTGTCCATTCCGCATCGGTCACGATGTATAATACCGTCGAGTCCGGAACGCACTCCAGCTTGCGTATCGAAGAGTCCGTCACCACATCTATCTTAATCTCATCAATCAGAACCTCAGCACCACGGTCACAACCCACCGAAACCAGTCCGTAGACCAGTCCTGCGGCAATAGCGGCTAACACTGAAAATCTCATATCCGGATTTTTGAATTATTTCTACAAACTTACTAAAGATTATCGAGTCAGTCACCCCATCGGCACAAAAAGTTTTTATGGATTTTTATAACAGTACATACCGCATAAATACTTAATTTCGCACCCAGATAGAACCAAAAAACATAATATGAAATACTACATCCTATTCGGCCCTCCAGGGGCAGGCAAAGGCACTCAGGCAGGTGCCATATCACAGAAATATAACCTTAAGCACATCAGTACCGGAGAGATGCTGCGAGCAGAGATTGCCGCCGGCACGGATCTTGGCAAGCAGGCCAAGGAGCTTATCGATGCCGGAAATCTGGTACCCGACAGCGTTGTCGAGGGCATGATAGAGAGCACATTCAACAATAACAAGGACGTAGCCGGATTCCTGTTGGACGGATTCCCCCGCACCCTTGGCCAGGCATCCGATCTGGACGAGATGCTGGCCCGCCGCGGCGAGAAGGTGAACGCCGTCATCTCCATCATGATCAAGGACGAGACCATCAAGCAGCGCATCCGTCACCGCGCCGAGATCGAGGGCCGTGCCGATGATGCCAATGAGGAGACCATCAACAACCGCATATCGACCTACCACAAGCAGACAGAGCCGCTTATAACCTATTATAAAAACGCCGGAAAGTATCACGAAGTAGACGGTGAGTGCGGAGATATTGAGGCCGTACGCAAGGCCATGTTCCGCGTGTTCAAGGGCATCGACCGTAAGTTCATGGAGCGTCAGGTGGTACTTGATGACTCACTGCTCGATAAGGTTCAGATGCTGGCCCAGGAGTCACCGCGTCTGCGCATGAATTACGATCTGCGCAACAGTGAGGATGACCAGAGTCAGCGTATGCTCAACGTAATGCTGCCCGGCACCCACACAACTATCCACAAGCACAACCTGTCCAGCGAGACCGTGATGCTTATGCGCGGCCGCATGGATACCGTATTCTATAATAACAAGGGCGTAGAGATGCAGCGCATCCACATGGGTGGCGATACCGGAGTATTCGGCGTCAACATCCCCAAAGGCCAGTGGCACACTTTCGAGGTCTTTGAACTGAGCATCATCTTCATGGCTCAGGACGGACCTTGGTCTCCCCTGGCAAAAGAGAACATGCTCTAAACAAAAATGATACAATTGGGGGCTGTCCCCTTTTGTATCATTTTGGCAAAACAGTACAAAAGGAGGACTGTCCCCTTTTGTACTGTTTTTATGCTTTAAACTGCTCTTTCAATTTGGGAAGGTAGCCGCGGGCCAGAACAATACCGCAACCCAGAACAACGCCAAAGAAAGTCCAGACTATCAGAGTCTTAGCGCGGCTGTTTGAGGGTTTATCCGGAACTGTCACGGGCTGTATTATGGTCAGCACCGGAGTATCGCGCTTAACCTGCAGTTTGGCCTGCTCCAGCTGCTTGGCCAACTCGCTGTAGATAGCATTCGCGGTATTGTATTTGGACTGGATACGGTCACGCTCAATCCTATCCTTGGTATTGGTCACGTTCTGGGTCCTGTCAGTAATACGGGCCAGCTGCTCCTGATACGTCTCGGTCTCCATCTTGATCTCATCATAACGCGCCTGGATATACTCCAGCTCACTCTCGGACTTCTCTATACGGAACCTGGTAATCTCCTCCTGCAGTAACTGCTGTGCCTTGAGTGCCAGCTCGGCCGTCTGTATGGGCTCCGATCCGTTCACGTTTAGGGTAATGTAACCCTCCTTCTTATCCACTGCCAATGATACGTTCTCGGCCACAACCTTAAGGATCTTGACCTCATCATTGGACAGCAGCAGCGGCTTGGGAGTATCATTGCCATTGACCGATACAGGCAGCTCCAGATCCGGTTCCTCCTTACGTATAGCGCCCAGAATCACACCCGGCAGACCAATGGTATACTTCTTGATGTTACCCATCACGGTAGGCTTGGCAATCTCGGTTGCATAGGTGAACATACTCACCGCGGTATCCACCTCCGCATAATGCAACGGAGTATACATCAACTCCTTACGGAATGGAACACTGTTTACAATCTGAGGATAGATAAGCGGTGAAAGTTCGGCCCCGGTGGAACCGGAACTCAGATCAATGCCAGCAAGCGATGCCAGACTGCTCAGCGACGAACTCTTGCTTGAACCCACCTGCGCCACCATCACAGTGCTCACGGAGTATGTACGTTTCATGGTGAGTGCAGCCACAAATCCCAGAACAATGAACGCGCACGTCCAGATGATGATGGTCTTTCGGCCGTCCCACAGCTGTTTTACCAGCGACATTATGTCTATGCCCTCCTCATCGTCCATAAGGGGAGCGTTGTTCATATCTTCCTGCATATTACTGAAGTCTGTCTATCAAGATAATAAGTGATAAAACCGATGTCAGGGTAGAGATTGACTGGTTCATAGTATTGCTCCAGTTAACCTTCTCCTTGGGAGTATCCAGCTTCTCACGCTTCTCGCGGTCAATGCTCACGGTAATCACACCGCCCGGCTGAACGGTCGGATATCGGCGTATGCCCAGGAAACCGCGCTTTGTGCCGTCGGTCTGATAGTTGGGCATGGTCACAGTCACGCTGTTCTTGTTGGCCACTTTCTGGAAACCGCCAGCGTAATGACGTATATACCAGGCTGCATTGTGGCTACCATGATAAACCATGGTCTTGCTGGATGCGCTGAACTCATCGGGCACATACTGACCCATACGGGTTCCTATCTCGCGGATAATCACAATATTCTCCTGACGCCCAATGTTTATCACATCACCGTCCATCATAATCAGGTCGGCATTTAACTTACCCTTATTGCTCTTGGTATCCTTAAGGTTAATGCCGATGCTGCCGCGACCTTTCTGAGTACGGAACACGCGTGCGTAAGGATCGGCATCATCAAGCAATCCGCCAGCCATCTCGATAATCTCCCAGAGTTGGGTCTTGTTGTCATCCAGCAAATACCTGCCGGGAAACTTGACGCGGCCGTATATCTCAACGGTACGGCCGAAAGTAAAGTCCGGAGTCATGCGGACCACGATCTGGTCAAACGGCTGCAGCTGGAAATCACCCTTGGGATTGTAATCCTCATCCACCTCAAGCGTAATCTGGTCCAATGATGATTTCTTGTCCGATATGTTCACGCGGAACACCTCCACGCGGTCATACGCGGCACCCACCTCAAAGCCGCCTGCCATGGTGAGCAGGTCATGCACTGTGAGCGACGGATCATATGTTGTGCCGAACGGATTCTTGACGGCGCCGTTAACACGCACTTCGCCGGCGTTGGTGTATGTGGTGTTATCGTATACATTCAACTGGTCGCCCGGCTGGAGTTCCTTGTCAAGGTCATTATCGAGCGAGATTGTGATATACTCCATCTTGGCGGGATTCTCCAGATTCTTGCGGAAAATGTAAGCCACCGGATATACACTGGGCTTCAGACCGCCTGCATACTCAATGGCCTGCCCCACCGTCATGCGGTCGTTAAGGCCGAATGTGCGGCTGAAAGGCTCACGCACCTGGCCGTTCACGCTGATTGTAGCTACATCACGGTATGCCGACTGCTGCAGCACCCTTACAACATCACGTGCCTGGAGTTCAAAATCGGCGTTGCCGTTCTCTCCGGGGAACGGCACTGTCAGCACCTCCACTGTCTCATCGGACTTGGTACGCTCCACAAACACAAAGTCTGTCTTGGCTGTGTATCTGGGCTTGGCCTTCTCAATCAGAGCCTGCAGGCTGCTGTTGCCCTCCAGGTCATAATTGCCGCCATAGTAAACATCGCCGTTAATGGCCACGTAATTCTCCATCGGCACATTTGACTTATGTATACGTACTGCATCTCCGTTACGCAGGTCAACCGTCTGCTTGCCGTTCATTACATCGGCCAGGTTGAACTCCAGATACTTTCGCTCACCGTTCTCGTAGCGCTCCACCTGAACGTAGTCCATGTAGGCGTTGTAAACCAGGCCGCCTGCATACTGGATCAGTTCCTTCAGGCCCTCGCCCTGAACCAACTCGTAACGCATGGGGCGGTTAACGGCTCCACTTATGCTTACAATGTTCTGTGCTACAGGTACAAACAGCACATCGCCGTTCTGCAGGTCATACTGAATCCTGGGGTCCGGGTTGGTCATGTAAGTGTACAGGTCCAGACGGCTGGTCTTGCCGCCGCGGCTCAGCTGAATGTCACGGACTGAACCTATCTCACGCGGACCTCCGGCAGCTGCAATGGCGTTGAATACCGAATTCAGGGCTGAAAGGGTGAAACCGCCCTGCACACCCACCTCACCGTAAATGCTCACCTGGACGGTACGGGCGGTGGTGATAGTCACTGCAATCTGATCTTTGCGGAAAGAGTAATGCAATGACAGTTTGGATATTATAGCCTCGCGGGCCTGAGCCATGGTCATGCCCTTAAGGAAAATCTTGCTCGATCCTGCCGGCTGTATGGAACCGTCGGCCGATATGCGCTGATGTATCTCGGTCTGTGACGATCCGAATATCGAGATGTGCACCTCGTCGCCCTCGCCCAGCACGTATGTATCGGGAGCCTGGGCACCGTCGGTTGTGCGGAACACATCCATTGACTTGCCGGTAAACAGGGAGTGGCCGTATATGTCGTTACCCTCGGTGGCCGAAACGTTATTCTCGGCAAGAGCGGTCTCCAGAGCAGCCTCTGCGGCAACTTCACCGTTGGTTGACTGCGGGACATCGACAGTTGCTGTTACGACCTCAGCACCACCGGTTGCAGCAGCGGCGGGGTTCGTATCGGCCGCATTCTTCTCGGCCTGCATCTTGTTCAGGATTGCCATCACACGGTCCTGATAGTTAGCGTATTCCGTGGGGGAAATGTTGTCCACATCAATACCCTCCTCCATCAGGCGCGTCCTGACCTCGGTCTCATTAAGTCCTCTCTTCTGCAGCTCGGCCTGAGCCATAGCCATCATTGAAGCACTCTGTGCATACGCCATCATCGGCAAAAAGGCAAGCAAAACTGCCAGCAGTTTCTTCATATCGTTATCGTTATATATTATTTTAATGCAAAAATACTACATTATCCCAAATGATACAACTGGGGACAGTCCCTTTTTGTATCATTTTGCAGAAAACTCCTTGATACGCTGCTCTTCGGAACGCTTGCAAACCAGGAGTTGTCCGTTTTTCTCAGATACGATATACCCGTCCAACCCCTGAAGGACCACCTTTTTCAGACCTTCCGCATGAACAACGCAATTACTTGACTCATAAAAGCTTATATTACCGACCGATGCATTATTGCAAGCATCCTTCTGCAACTTCTCATGCAGCGACTGCCAGTTCCCCAGATCACTCCACCCAAAATCCGCCGGACAGGTATACACCTTCTTATCGGCCGATGCCGGCTCCATCACCGCATAATCAATCGAAATCTTCTCACACTGCGGGAAAATCTCCAGAACGGTACCATTAGGAACGGTTGACTTCGTCGAAATAAACCTTCCGTTTGGTACCATCTTATCCATTTGCGCTGCAAGATCCGGCTTATATAATCGGATTGATTCGGTTATTGTCCTCACGTTCCACACAAAAATCCCTGCGTTCCAAAGGTAATTTCCATCGGCCAGATACCTCTTGGCAGTATCCAGATCCGGTTTCTCCTTGAACGCCTCCACCTGAATGATACAATTGGGGACAGGCCCCTTTTGTACTGTTTTCACATAACCGTACCCTGTTTCGGGCCGGTTTGGTTTAATGCCGATGGTCACGATCTTGTCATGCCCTGCTGTGAATTCCAATGCGCCCGATATCACGCGCCTGAACTCCTCGGGGTTCATCACCACCGCATCGCTGGGGGTTACCACCACGTTTGCATCGGCATCCTCCTGCCTGATGCTCCAGCACGCCCAGGCAATGCACGGGGCCGTGTTTCGGGCAGCAGGCTCGGCCAGAATATGAGCCGATGGAATACCGGGAATCTGCTCCTTTACAATATCCACATAGTCCTTATTGGTCACCACCCAGAAATTCTCCGGTGGGCAGATACCCTTGAACCGGTCCACAGTAAGCTGTATCAAGCTCCTGCCACAACCCAGAATATCAATAAACTGCTTAGGAAACTCCGGGGTACTGAGCGGCCAGAACCTGCTCCCGATACCCCCAGCCATAATTACCACATGATTCGCCATATCATCATTTTTCGGTTTTTCTGAAAGTCTGCCAGAACCATCGACGTATAATTCCACGTTTCTGATTATCGATAAACGCGTCCAGAACACGGGTGGAAGCACCCATCGGCTCAATATCGTAATTTGCAATCGCCGCCGGAATAAGGCAGCTGTAGCCCTCCTTAAGCACGATTCCATCACCCGTCTCCCTAATCCTGATCCTGCAGTCGCCTTTAAGACACATAGTTATAATGAAACTGTCATACTTCTTGAGGTCCCTGTGAAAACGTTGTCCGATGTCCGTAACGCGGGCGCTGAAAAAAGCCGTCTCCACCACCCTGTTGGCATGATTTGACTTGACTGAATATGCGGTCCTGTACCTGCTCTCCACCTTATAGTTAAGAGCCTTAGCCGCCAGTTCGGTATGCAGCTGACGCGGTTTTCCGTCCAACCCCGGACGGTTATAGTCATATATTCTGTAAGTTACGTCCGATGATTGCTGAATCTCGGCCAGCATAATTCCGCCGCAAATGGCATGAACCCGGCCCGCCGGGATGTAAAAAACATCGCCCGCATGAGCCTCATGACGAGCCAGTGCATCGGTGATTGTACCGTCCTGAACCATCCGCTTGTACTCATCGGCCGCAAGTGATTTCCCGAAACCGGAATAAATGCACGCACCGGGCTCAGCATCAATGATATACCACATCTCGGTCTTGCCGTTCTTGCCGTGCTCGCGCTGCGCCATCGCATCGTCGGGATGCACCTGGATTGAAAGGTCCTTCTGAGCATCAATAAACTTGACCAGCAGCGGCATTTTATCGCCATGATGCCTGGCAACCGCCTTGCCAAGAATCTCCTCTGGGGCCGATGCCACCACCTCCGGCAGAGTCCGTCCGGCCCAGACACCATTAGCCACCACGCTTGGCGAACTATCAACAGCGCTCACCTCCCAGCTCTCTCCCACATGGTCCTGCTCAGTCAGTCCCTTCCAACGGCACAGCCTGTCGCCTCCCCACACTATCTCATGCAGGTTCGGCTCAAACAACATCGGATACAAAAGCGCTCTCTCCATTCTGCCCGCAAAGATACAAAAATGCTAACAAAGGGCACAGTTACGTTTGGAACTATAATCACATTGTACTAGACAATGGCTTTTTTAATAGAGTCCACAATATACCTGACATCGTCATCACCCACGCATGGACCGGTTGGCAGGCACATTCCAATCCTGAACAGAGACTCACTTACTCCATTGATGTATGCCACGCTTGATGCTGATGTCTGACAGACTGTCCCGCTTGGCATTTTTTCAGTCTTCAAATCTCCATTTTCAATTGTACGGCAGTAAACCGGCTGTTTGTGCATGGGTTTCCATAGCGGGCGGGCCTCTATCTGGGCTTTGTTCAAAAAATCCCTGAGCGCTTCCACGTTATCGTTTGGCTGACAATCTGTAATGGCCGATGAGGCTGTATGGATAACTCCGGCCACACCGCCCACAGCACCTGCCACCATGATCTTGTAGGCATTCTCCTGCCCTACAATTCTTACCGATGGATCAATCGTTATGGTGCTGAGCCAGAAGTTGGAGTCATACCGGCTGTCCGGATTGTCATGTACCTTAATGCCAGGCACATCTTTCAACAAATCCTTGTACAAAGCCTGCACATGCTTATGATGAGCAATGTGGTCATTCAGTACTGTCATCTGTCCACGGCCAATACCGGCACATATATTACTCATCCGGTAGTTATATCCTATATTCTCGTGCTGGTAATAAGGATAGTTTTCACGGTACTGTGTTGCATACATCATTACTTCACGCCACTCATCGGCATTGGCTGTGATGAGTGCGCCGCCACCGCTTGTGGTAATCATCTTGTTGCCGTTGAACGATAGCACTCCATATTTTCCGAATGTACCCAATGCCCTGCCGTTCCAAAGGCTCCCCAAACCCTCGGCTGCATCCTCTACCACAGGTATTCCATATCGGCTGGCAATCTCCATTATCCTGTCAATCTGATATGGCATACCGTATAATGTAACCGGTACGTGTCGATATAGTTCTAAGCTTGATTTTTGTTGCCGTATTCTTGCCTAACAAAGGAATTTGACTGACTTCCCTGAAAATATCGTTATCATTATCATCAA
>CAJOLR010000019.1 GCA_905235565.1 uncultured Bacteroidaceae bacterium
AGCTTGCATTTCACAACATTTTATTGAGCGTTGTTCTGGTAAAAGAAGACTCTTGCAAGAACAATGAATATTTGGACTAACTATTTGATACATAATATTATTATTAACTATTTAACGAAGTATTGTTAACAAGAATGAAAAGGATTAGTAATTTTTTTAAGTTGGCATTATTTGCTTTTGTGACTTCAGTTTCAGCTATCAGCTGTAGTAATGATGGGTTCTTCGGGTTTGATGATGAATTACCTTACAGTCTTTATTCGGACTCATTTAATCAATTAGATTATTCAAGTAATATTTATCTAACTATTGATGAAGAGAAAAAGGTATTTTCAGATTTAGATTATGAAATAATCGCGTCTGCGTTAAATCGTATAGTGGCATGCAATGTTGACGGAATAATTCAAATTAAAAAAAGCGATTACAACTCTCTAAATATGTCCAAGGGACTCTATGACATATGTGTTGATATGATTTATCATACTAACAATATCGTATATGATATAATAAAACAGAAGAAGCACAAACGAGTAAAAACTACTTCAAGAGAGTTCGTTAGAGTAGAGAAAGACTGTGTTCCAGTGGCATTGACTCATATTCCAGCCGGATTTGCTCTGAATATTCAACAAGCGTACAGTTACTGTGATCAATATGATACCAACTGGCGCACAACCGGCGTTCATAAGTCAAGTCTTATAAGACTGTTAAATGAGGAGATACATTCAGTTGCCAGTTACGATGGTGGCTTCTTGTACAATAATTCTGACAGCAACGTTACGAATCTTGATTATTGTCTACTCTTATTTAGAGGAAACAGCGATTATGATATTCCTGGTCATGCAGTAAATGCAGTTACTTTTGTAAGCAATTTACCTACAAGCAATGACGGATGGATATTTTACTGTGATTACTGGGCAAACGGAGTTCTTGGTTCAGTTTTGTCTAGCGACACGTCAACTATTAATTCAATTTTGTTATGGAACTGAGAAAAAGTATTACTATTGTTTTGACAGTTATAGCATTAGTCTGTAACAACAGCACTTACGGGCAATCAAAAGAGACTCCCAAATTATATAATGCATATAATGGAATCACTTTCCGGCAGGACAAGGAACTGAAACTGGATAGTTGCTTTATCAATTCTGCTATATATAATGATTCAGTACGTATGGAAATTGTGTATTATATTACAAATGTCTCATGCTCTCATCCCATCCGGCTATTACTGCCGGATTTTGGATGGTTTGGAGAGTTATCAAAAAATCAAATAGCATTAAAGAAAAAATCATTATGGGATGTCCATATCAACGGAGATAAAATTGGAAGTGACAAGATTAATTTCAGCAGTGAATATAATCAATATTGTATAGAATGGGAACGCCTGAATCTTTCTGCAGAATTATCATGGCTGTTTTATAATGACCAAATTGATAGTATTCATTTATTGTACGGCGGTGAAAAGATAAAGGACCCGAATATCATTAGAAGAGATTATATCGTTTATCCCTCCAAAGAAAATGAAACAGCTGCAAACAATGCAATTGAACAATTGAAAAATCAAAGAAAGAAATATCTGGATTCTATACAACCGGAATTAAAAATCAATTATTCAAATACTTTTGCTTTCTGGACTTTCTTCAAGACAGGTCAATCATATGAGATTCACATCAGTTATAGGACTACCCCAAGTCATAATATGGAATTAGGAATGCAAAAATGGTTTCAGTATTGTTTTGATGAAATGAAATACTTGGACTGCAATGAAAGTATTACTGTGATAAATGTAAAATTTCCTTCTAATAGTATTATTGCAATAGATGATATTTCACCTTCAGATTGTCTTATAGATTATGAGAATGCTAATCTTAAATATAGATTACAAGGTGATATTTATGACACAATTCACGACATTACATTTTCATATCAATTAGTTAGTGATAAGATTGCAACTGAAAGAGATCCATATCCACGTGCCATTGACATTTGGTAAATTCATTTTTTGGCACAGATACCATAATGCCTACGTATGGCGTTCTTTAAAAAGGAAGAGGGTGACTAAAAAATCTTAGTCATCCTCTTTTTATTCGTACTCCTATCCGAGCACCATAGTCAAATATACAATTCTCAGAGAGGTTACGAACCTTTTTAGTCACCCTCTTAAAATCTCAGCGGACTGCAATCTCCTGGATTGGCTGCTGCGGGAGCAGGAGTTTCTCTACCTTCCAGTTCCTGGCCTTGCCGCTGAATGTTGCGGTGGCGCGGATATCGGTTGCACTGGCTCCGAACTTCACGGTGTATTTGCCTGCTGCGGTCTGCCACTCGGATGCCTCCTCGTTGAAGCTGGCCAGGGTGTATGCATCTGCCTTGAAGGTCAGGGTCTGGCTCTCGCCGGGCTGCAGCAGACGGGTCTTGCCGAATGCCTTGAGCTCTGACTCGGGCTTGACAAGTCCGCCATCAGGAGCGCTTACGTAAATCTCAACGGCCTCCTTGCCAGCCACCTTACCGGTGTTCTTTACGGTGATGGTTGCCTCAAAGCCGCCGTCCTTGGCCTTTACAGAGGGCTTGCTGTACTCAAATGTGGTGTAGCTCAGTCCGTAACCGAATGGGTAGGAAACCTCCACGCATGCGGTATTAAAATAGCGGTAACCAACCCAGATACCCTCGGCATAGGTAGTGTAGTCAATGTTACGCGTACCAGCGTTCTGCTGTCCTCCGCGACCGCCGCCAAAGCCTCCGAATCCACCGCCCTGCTGCTGACGTGCCTGCTGGCCGGTGTAGGGGAAATTCTGTGATGAAGGTATATCCAGATATGAGAGCGGGAATGACATGGAGAGCTTGCCTGAAGGATTTGACTTTCCGGTAAGCACATCGGCTACAGAGTTACCAACCTCCTGTCCGGGAGTCCAGGCCAGCAGGATGGCATCGGGCTGTGACTTCCATGAAGCGGTCTCAATGACACCACCTATGTTCATTACCACCGTGACTTTCTTGCCGGCCTTGTGGAACTCGTTGCAGACGTCGCGGATAAGTGAACGCTCTATGTCAGTAAGCTCAAAGTCATCAACCATACGACGGTCATCGCCCTCACCGGCGTTACGGCCTATCACAATGACGGCTGCGTCATTACGCTGTGCGCATGACTGGATGGCAGCCTGGTTGATGGCCACCTCGGGCAGTACGGCCTCACCCAGCATCACGTTGCGGCCTCCGCCACCCATACCCAGGGCGCTCTGGCTTGCCACATATTCACGGTGCTTGGCATAGAAATCGGCCAGACGTGAATCAAGCGTGAATCCGGCACCCTCCAGACCCTCGCTGATATTGCGGATATAGGGCTTGTTCACGTTACCTGATCCTGTACCGCCGGCTATTGACTTATAAGCGCTCAGGCCAAAGAGTGCTATATTACCCTTGGCCTCCATAGGTAGGTTGCCGTTGTTCTTGAGCAGAACCATACCCTCGGGGGCTGATTCGCGGACCATTCTTGCATGACCGTCCAGGTCTGGCTTGTTAGAGTACTTGTAGCCTTTGAAATTAGGAGTCTTGACAATATATTCCAGCATACGGCGTACATTGCGGTCCAGATCGGCCACGTCAAGGGTTCCGTTGTTCACAGCCTCCACTATACGCTGTGTCTCTGAAGCTGCACCCGGCTCCATCAGGTCATTGCCCGCATGTACGGCATTGACTGTTCCGGCCTTGTTGCCCCAGTCAGTCATCACTATGCCCTGATAGCCCCACTCGTCACGCAGGAAACCTGTCAGCAGGTCATGGCTCTGCTGGGTATAGGTGCCGTTAATCTTGTTGTATGATGACATGATGGTCCAGGGCTTGGCCTCACGGATGGTTATCTCAAAGTTCTTGAGATAGAGCTCACGCAGGGCACGCTGACCTATACGGGCATCGTTCTCGCTGCGGTTTATCTCCTGGTCATTGCCGGCAAAATGCTTTACCGATACACCCACATCGTTCTTCTGGATACCTTTTACGTATGCAGCCGATATCTTGCCGCTCAACAGAGGATCCTCGCTGAAATACTCAAAGTTACGGCCGCAGAGCGGGTTACGGTGCAGGTTCATGCCGGGAGCCAGCAGAACATCGACACCGTACTCATGAACCTCCTGACCCATGGCTGTGGTCAGTTGCTCCACCAGTTCGGTGTTCCATGTGCAGGCCAGAACCGTACCTACAGGGAATCCTGTGCAGTAATAGGTCTGGCTGTCACCCTGACGCGTAGGCGATATGCGCAGTCCGGCTGGGCCATCGGCCAGAACCGTTCCGGGTATTCCCAGACGGGTGATGGCTTGTGTACCTCCGGCTGCACCGGGAACACTGTTTGCCCTGCCACCTACAACAAGGGTGGCTTTCTCCTCAAGGGTCATTGCCTTGAGCACTTGGTCAATGTTGTCTGCACTCAGTTTGGGCTGTGCCCACGCCACTGCACCGCATATCACGGCTGTGGCTGTCAATAAGGTTTTTTTCATAAGAATAGGTTAATAATCAGACTATTTTTCGCCGAAGCATAGGTCACCGGCATCACCCAGACCGGGAATGATGTAGGCGTGGCTGTTGAGTTCGGGATCAACTGCAGCACACCACAGGGTGGTTATATCCTGCGGGAACATCTTGCATACATAGTCAACACCAGCCTGCGCTGCAATGACCGAGCACAGATGAATGCGGGCGGGAGTTCCCTTAAGCAGCAGTGCGCGGTAGGCCAGATACATACTGTTACCGGTAGCCAGCATCGGGTCAACCAGAATCAGTGTCTTGCCGTCCAGTTTGGGCGATGCCATATACTCAATGTGCACATCAAAGTTAACCTCATCCAGATACTTGCGGTAGGCCGATACGAACGCGTTCTCGCAGTGGTCAAAGTAGTTGTGGAAACCCTGGTGCAGAGGCAGTCCGGCGCGGAACACGGTACCAAGTACAATATCCTCTTCCGGGACATTGATGGTTGTGGTACCAAGCGGGGTTGTTACCTCTTTTGTCACATAATTGAGTTTCTTGCTCACTTCAAGAGCCATAATCTCACCGATACGCTCCAGATTGCGGCGGAAACGCAACTGGTCCTTCTGGATGTTTACATCGCGGATTTCGGCGATGAACTGGTTCAGAATACTGTTCTGTTTGTTGAAATCAATTACTTCCATATTGTTTATGTGTTATAGTCCTGATTTGTGCGGGCAAAAATTCAACAAATGTACATATTTTGCTGTAAAAACAACCTTTCTTATGATTTAAATGGGTATCTTCAAACCCCGAAAATTATAATTAACACCATATTACATTATGAGAATCCGTAATCTTACTCTGCTCCTGCTGGTCGCAGCCATGACAGGAACAGCATCTGCCCAGCCGGGCGGAATGGGACAGCAGGCCCCGTCAACAGTTATCAACAAGGATGGCACCGTCACTTTCAACTACTCAAACCGAAATGCCAGGTCCGTAAAGGTCTGGACACAGTTCAGCGAGAGCGTGGAGATGACCAAGGGCGCAAACGGTGTATGGACAGCTACCATCGGACCGGCCGAGCCCGATATCTACCCCTATCATTTTGAGGTGGACGGAATCAGCGTAATGGACCCCCAGTGCCCGGAGTGGTTCCCCAACGAGACATTCAAGAACAGCCTTTTAGATATGCGCGCCGACAAGCTGAGCGCCCTTAAGGATGTTCCCCACGGCAGCGTGGACTACTTGAACTACTGGTCACCCGGACTGGGTATGCACATCCCCGTGATAGTATATACCCCGCCTTTCTATGACGATCCCAAGAACAAGGACAAAAAATATCCCGTTATGTACCTCATCAGCGGTACCACCGATACCGAGGAGGTCTATTTCAAGGTCGGAAAGATGAACCTTATACTGGACAACCTGATTGCCCAGGGCAAGGCCAAGGAGATGATCCTGGTTCTGCCCTACGGTAACGCCACACTGCTCAAGACCGAGCGTCAGCCACAGCGCCAGGGTGGCGGTATGGGCGGTGGCTTCGGCATGGGCGGAGGCTACAACTTCAATGCCGATTTCACCGATGTTTTGATGCCGTTTGTTGAGAGCAACTACCGCACCATAAACGATGCCGACCATCGCGGTATCGGCGGATTCTCACGCGGCGGAAACCAGGGTATGGCCATCGGACTGGCCAATCTGGACAAGTTCTCATACCTGTGCTCATACAGCTCGTTCACCGGAACCCGCGACAGCCAGTTTGAGGATTCCGATGCATTCAACAAGAAGGTACACCTGTTCTGGTTAGGCATAGGCACCGATGACTTCCTGTACGGAAACTCCAAGGACCTGATGCAGATGCTTGACCGCCATAACATCAAGAACGTAAAGGTATTTACTCACGATAAGTACGGCCACACCTGGATGAACGCCCGCTACTGGCTGGAGCAGTCATTCCCGCTGCTGTTCCAGGACCAGAAGGTCATTGATGCGGCAGTTGCCAGGAGCATGAGCCTGGAGGAGGCCGAGAAGGTACGCTTAGAGAAGCTGGGTGGCGCAGAGCCTTCACGTCTTACAGGCTCACTCATGTCAAGCCTGTTCCCGCAGGGCGTAAAGTCACCGGAATACAATGCCGACGGCTCTGTTACATTCCGCTGCCAGGCACCCGATGCCCAGAAGGTAACACTGGAGTGCCAGATGTTCAGCGGCACCAGGGATATGGAGAAGGATGAGCGCGGCGTATGGTCAATCACCGTCAAGCCCGATGTTCCCGACATCTATCCCTACGCATTCCAGATTGACGGCACTCAGGTGGCCGATCCCAACAACATGCATCTGTTCCCCAATGAGAACTTCAAGTACAGCCTTGTGGATGTACGCGGTGAGGCTCCGTCGGTTCAAGACATTCAGGAGGGTATTCCCCACGGCAAGGTGTCATACCGTTACTACTACTCAAAGGCTTGCGGCATAGAGCGCCCGATGTGCGTATATACCCCAGCAGGTTATGACCCCAAGGGCAGTGAGAAACTCCCCGTACTGTACCTGATCCACGGTATGACCGATACCTACGAGACCTGGTTCAAGGTGGGCCAGATGAACAACATCCTGGACAACATGATTGCCAAGGGTGAGGCCAGGCGTATGATAGTGGTTATGCCCTACGCCAACCCCTATCCCGAGATGATTGCACAGGGCAAGGCTCAGGCCTATAACTCAATGGATGTACAGCTTACCACCCGTGAGTTTGTAGAGGAGGTGATGCCGTTCATAGAGAAGAACTACAATGTAATTGCCGATGCCGACCATCGCGCCATAGCCGGTTTTTCACTTGGAGGCCGTCAGACTCTGGCAGCAGGATTCGGCAACCCCGACAAGTTCCACTATGTGGCAGCCTACGCTCCCGCCATTTTCGGCAATGAATATGAGACCAACTTCCAGAATGGCACATACAAGTCCATGAGCGACCTTAAGAAACAGCTCAAGTTCATGTTCATAGGCACAGGCAAGGATGACTTCCTTATTCAGGCATCACAGGGACTTGACAAGTACCTGACCGACCATGGTCTCAAGCACACATTCTACAACCCCGGCGGCGGCCATACCTGGATGAACTGCCGTGACTATCTGGAACTGACCGTTAAGGAACTCTTTAAATAACTGTTTTAAAGAATATGAAACGCTCACTTTTCTTTGCTGCCCTCATGTTGGCAGCCCTGCCGCTCATGGCTCAGCAGTCAAGAGTGAACATACAGTATGACCCTCAGCGCACCGAACCTGAGGGCATACTTCCCTACAATGCCCGGGTACTTTCGCCCGAAGTGCATGATGATCATACTGTTACGTTTCGCGTAAATGCTCCGAATGCCCAGTCTGTCCAGCTGACCGGATCCATATTCGTAGGGGGTAACCGCCAGCGCCCCAACTTTACCAAGGGCGCAAACGGCGTATGGGAACTGACCATCGGCCCACTTGCTCCCGAGATTTACCTTTACTACATAATAATTGACGGAGTCCAGAACATCGATGCCAACAACCAGTTTACCGGACATGCCGCAATGCCGTCGTTCAGCATGCTCTTTGTTCACGGTGACGAGCCCGCCTGGTATGACCCCAAACCGGATGTTCCGCACGGCTCCTGGACCACGCATTACTACTATTCGGACGTGACAAACGGCCTCAGGGACCTGATAGTCTATACACCGGCTAACTACAACCCCAGGAAAAAATACCCCGTACTCTATCTGATGGGCGGATCGGGCGACCTTACCGAGACATGGATCATGCACGGACGCGCCAACTGGATACTGGACAACGTGATTGCCGAGGGCAAGGCCCGTGAGATGATTGTGGTGTTCCCCAATGACCAGATGGTTACCCGCAGCCATCCGCAGCATACCGAGCTGGCATTCCCCATGATAGAGAGGGACCTGATAGACAACATCATCCCCTTTGTGGAGTCACACTACAGCTGCATCAAGAATAAGCATGCACGCGCCCTGAGCGGACTCTCCATGGGTGGACGCATGACCCAGTACGTGGTGTTCCGCAATCTGGATGTATTCGGATCGGCCGGCCTGCTGAGCGCCGCCATCGGTCTGGATGAGACTCCCGCCATAAAGGAACCCGATGTCAACAAGAAGATTGACTATCTTTTTGTGGGTGGAGGACAATATGAGACCGGCATGATGGGACGTCACACCACCCTGCACAACCAGCTGGACGAGCTGGGCGTGAAGCACGAGTATGACTCCGACGCTCCCGGAGCCCACGACCTGGTAACCTGGCGTCATCTGCTCTACTACCACTTCCTGCCCGGCCTGTGGCGCAACAACTACAAGTGGAAGTAGATTGCTATCTCAAGAAAGCACTTTTGTTACAAAATATTAAATAATGTGCGCGTACGGGTAAAAAGGCTTTCTCGATTTCTCTATCCCTTAAAAAGAAGTTACTTTTGTAGCCGGTTTACAAGGGTGCTTTGATATATGCCCCTCTAAACCGGCTATAAATATGGAAGTTCAGTAACAATCAAACTATAAAAACAATGGCAAAAATCGATTTAAGCAAGTACGGAATCAACGGTTCAACCGTGATCGCACACAATCCTTCTTACGAGGAACTGTTCAAAGAGGAGACTAAGTCTGGACTCGAGGGTTTCGACAAGGGCGTAAACACCGAGCTGGGCGCAGTTAACGTAATGACCGGTATCTACACAGGCCGTTCACCTAAGGACAAGTACATCGTAAAGGATGCCCAGAGCGAAAACAAGGTATGGTGGACAACCGATGAGTACAAGAACGACAACCACCCCATGTCAGAGGATGTATGGGCCAAGGTAAAGGAGATTGCCATCAAGGAACTCTCCGGCAAGAACCTTTATGTTGTTGACGCTTTCTGCGGTGCCAATGAGGCTACACGTCTAGCCGTACGCTTTATCGTTGAGGTTGCATGGCAGGCACACTTCGTAAAGAATATGTTCATCCAGCCCACAGCCGATGAACTTGAGAAGTTTGAGCCTAACTTTGTTATCTATAACGCATCTAAGGCTAAGGTTGAGAACTACAAGGAGCTGGGTCTGAACTCAGAGACTTGCGTTGCCTTCAACACCACCAGCCGCGAGCAGGTTATCATCAACACATGGTACGGCGGTGAGATGAAGAAGGGTATGTTCTCAATGCAGAACTACTACCTGCCACTGCAGGGTATCGCTTCAATGCACTGCTCGGCCAACACCGATATGGAAGGTAAGAATACCGCAATATTCTTCGGCCTGTCCGGTACAGGTAAGACCACCCTTTCAACCGATCCCAAGCGTCTGCTCATAGGTGATGACGAGCACGGATGGGACGATGAGGGCGTATTCAACCTGGAGGGCGGCTGCTATGCCAAGGTCATCAACCTGGACAAGGAGTCAGAGCCCGATATCTACAACGCTATCCGTCGCGACGCCCTGCTTGAGAACGTAACCGTTGACAAGGACGGCAAGATTGACTTTGCTGATAAGTCAGTTACCGAGAATACCCGCGTATCATATCCTATCGACCACATCGAGAAGATTGCCCAGAAGGTTAACGGCAAGAGCGCCGGTCCCGATGCCAAGAACGTTATCTTCCTGTCTGCCGATGCATTCGGCGTACTGCCTCCCGTATCAATCCTGACTCCCGAGCAGACCAAGTACTACTTCCTGTCAGGTTTCACAGCCAAGCTGGCCGGTACTGAGCGCGGTATCACCGAGCCCACCCCGACATTCTCAGCTTGCTTCGGCCAGGCTTTCCTGGAACTGCATCCTACCAAGTATGCCGAGGAGCTGGTCAAAAAGATGGAAAAGAGCGGTGCCAAGGCTTATCTGGTCAACACCGGTTGGAACGGCACAGGCAAGCGTATCTCTATCCGCGACACCCGTGGTATCATCGACGCTATCCTGGGCGGCGACATCCTGAACGCTCCTACCAAGAAGATTCCTTACTTTGACCTGGAGGTTCCCACACAGCTCAACGGTGTAGCATGGGGCATCCTTGATCCTCGTGACACATATCAGAACCGCGCCGAGTGGGAAGAGAAGGCTAAGGATCTGGCTGCACGCTTCATCAAGAACTTCAAGAAATATGAAGGTAATGAAGCCGGCAAGGCACTCGTTGCTGCAGGACCTAAGCTCTGATGATATCACAAACTTCAAGATAAACTATTCAGAGATTCTCTTTCCGGCGCATAACCGGTAAGAGAATCTTTGCTTAATAGAAGTCGTTTAACTTTACTTTACGAAAGAAATATTAATTACAACCATCTATAAAAAGGTAAAACAATGAAAAAACTGTTCTTCACAATCGCAGCCTGCATGCTGGCAATAATGGCATCAGCACAACCTATGGGAGGTCGTCCAATGGGTGGAGGCCGTCCGATGGGTGCCCCCAGAGGTGGTATGGGCATGGAGAAACCCTTCTACGAGAAGGAGTCAGACTCAATCGCCAATGCACGCATTCAGGACGTTGCAGGACGCCTGGATCTATCAGAGAAACAATTAGATAAAATGGTCAAGCTTTATGCTCAGGAGTTTGAGGAGATTTGCCGTAATCTACAGATGTCGGTTATGGAGTTCCAAATGAGGCAGAACGGTGGTTTCCGTGGCCGTGGAAACAACATGATGGGTGTACAGCAGACTCCCGCCAATGTCCAGTTTGATACTGAAAGTGCCAGAAAAATCTACAGCCAGATCATTGAGAAGTTTGACAAGCGCTACAAGAAAGCGTTGAACGAATCTCAATACCAGCTCTGGAAGGAACTACCCGGAACAACACTTGACAACAAGTTCAGCAGCATACTCCAGCACGTTCAGCAGAACACCGAAAGCATGTTCTGAACCAATAATTAATTGATAATTGATGAAAATAGCACTCATAGGATACGGAAAGATGGGCCATGAGATAGAGAAGATAGCTCTGTCACGCGGCCACGAAATAGTTTGCAGGATAGACATAGACAACCCTCAGGACTTTGACAGCCCGGAATTCAGAAATGCCGATGTAGCCATCGAGTTTACAGCTCCCACACAGGCCTACAACAACATTCTTAAATGTGTCAAGGCAGGTGTCAAGGTTGTCAGCGGCAGTACCGGATGGATGGAACAGCACCGCGATGAGATGAAAGCTCTTTGTAAGGACTGTTCTAACACTCTGTTCTGGTCAAGCAATTTCAGTATTGGGGTTGCACTGTTCTCTAAAGTAAATACTTACCTGGCCAGACTAATGAACAGCTATCCTATGTATGAGGTGAGCATGTCCGAGACACACCACATCCACAAACTTGATGCACCCAGCGGCACTGCAATAACCCTGGCAGAAGGTATCATCTCCCAGCTTGACCGAAAAACAGGCTGGAGCAAAGGTTCCGTTCTGAATGCGGACGGAAGTGTGACCGAGCCCGCCGAATGCACCCCGTCGGATGTACGCATAGACTCCATTCGCGAGGGTGAGATTGCAGGCATCCATGAGATCACCTATGATTCAAGTGCAGATTTCATAAAGATTATCCATTTTGCCAAGGATCGTAGCGGTCTGGCACTCGGCGCGGTACTTGCAGCCGAATACACCAACCGCAATAAGGGATTCCTTACTATGGATAATCTTATGGATTCACTTTCATAACCGTTTCCAGATGAATAAGATAGGAGATGTTACAAAAAAACAGTGGATAAAGGCAGCTGCTATACTGGCTCTCTACATCCTGTTCCTGATATGGGTAAAAAGCTGGCTTGGAATCATAGTCATACCCTTCCTGCTTGATGCCTTCACTACACGTATCATCAAATGGGATTGGTGGAAAAGCCTCAAGAACAAGACCCTGTATCAGATCATGGGTTGGGTTGATGCCATTGTATTTGCTCTGGTGGCAGTTTACTTTGTAAATATCTTTCTGTTCCAGAACTACGTCATACCATCTTCATCATTGGAAAAATCTCTGCTCATAGGTGACCACCTCTATGTAAGTAAAGTGGCTTACGGGCCCAGAAAGCCCATGACACCACTGACAATGCCACTTACCCAAAACACGTTCCCTGGCGGCGGAAAGAGTTATTTTGACAAACCGCAGTGGCCGTACGAACGCATAAAGGGGTTCCGAAACATCACCCAGAATGAGATTGTGGTCTTTAACTATCCGTCGGGCGATACAATTGTTACCAACCCTCAGGTTATAGATTACTACACACAGGTATATCACCTGGGCAAGGATGCCTTTGAAAGACATTACCGCAAATATGACACTGACTCTCTTACCGCATTACAACAACGCCGTATTTTTGACATGTATTACAGCTTGGGCCGCAAACTGGTTCAGGACAATGAGAATATTTACGGCAAGATAATGACAAGGCCTGTTGACCGCAGGGAGAATTATGTAAAACGCTGCGTAGGACTTCCCGGTCAGACTCTGGAAATAAAGGACGGCATAGTTTATACGGACGGAGCGGCTATTAAGCAGCCCGATGCAGTACAAGCCAACTATATTGTCAGATTGTTAAGACCCATTCCCGAATCTTTGAGGGAAAAAATGGACCTCAGTCTTGACGGCCTGTCCGCATCAGACAACCATAAGGGAATAGTTGAGATTCCCTTGACGTCTCAGGCCAAGGCAATACTGGAGCAGAACCCCGGCATAGCAGATACCATTATCCTCAGTAAAAGACAGGACTGGCTGTTTCCTATGAACATGAATACCAATTGGACCGTTGATGACTATGGTCCCATATGGATACCGGCCAAGGGAGCTACCATTCAACTAAGTATAGAAAACCTGCCTTTGTATGAGCGTATTATAAAGGTTTATGAATCCAATGACCTGAAGGTGGAAAGGGATGGTACTATCCTCATCAACGGTCAGAGATCAAGCAGTTATACTTTCAAGATGGACTACTATTGGATGATGGGAGATAACAGGCACAACAGCGCAGACTCAAGGTATTGGGGGTTTGTTCCTGAAGATCACATAGTAGGACGTCCCGTCTTTATCTGGCTTTCACTTAACCAGGATAAGAATTGGGGCCAAAAGGGTAAGATCAGGTGGAACCGTATGTTCCGCGCCGTCAAGAAATACAACTGATGGAGACCATCCTGCTCTCATCGGCATATCTGCCACCCATAAGTTTCTTCACCGCCATCAACAGTGGCGGTGATGTTCTTATAGAGCAATATGACAACTACTGCAAGCAGACATACCGCAACCGTTGCAGGATAGCCGCTTCATCGGGCGTTCTCACACTAACTGTACCTGTCATAAAAAGCTCCTCTCCTAAACAGCTTATGAAAGATGTTCGCATAAGTGACCATGGTGAGTGGCGCCGTCAACACTGGAACGCATTGGAATCGGCCTACATGAACAGTCCTTTCTTTATGTACTACCAGGATGACTTCCACCCATTCTATGAAAAGAAATATGAGTTCCTTATTGACTTAAACACAGAGCTCACCCTGCGAATAATGGAACTGGCAGGGATAAAAAAGAATATCAGGCTGACAGAATCTTACTGTAAAAAGGATGAAAACCTTCTTGATTTCAGACATATGGTCAATCCTGGTACAAACGAACCTGAAAACTGCCGCCCCTACTGGCAGGTATTCAAACAAAAGAACGGATTCATCGGAAATCTGAGTGCCATAGACCTTCTCTTCAATATGGGCCCCGAGTTCCCGCTTAACCTCTGACACATTGGTGACACACAGAGAACTGTCCCCAATGTGACACCCAGAAAAACGTTCTTGCTGTATTCTAAAGATAAGCTTTGACTTTGCTGAAGACGATGTCGGGATCAATGCCGGTAAGACAGCGGTAATCGCCGAAAATGCACTCCTTTTTTCCGTAAATGGAACACGGACGGCAAGGCAGGTCCGTCTGCATGCAATCCTCAGGTTTCTGGCCCCAGCCTAAGAAACCGGCTGCAGGATGTGTGGCGCCCCATATTGAGACAACGGGTGTTCCTGTAAGCGAAGCCAGGTGCATGTTGGATGAGTCCATGGCCAGCATTACATCCATATGGCTCATGAGAATCAACTCGCCAGACATTCCCAAGCGGGTGTCAATCAACTCTACTGAATGGTATTTTTTAGCCCACTCTTCTACCAGAATACGCTCCTTACCATAAGCAAAGACAAACTGGCGGCACACGCACGAACTGTCAATCTGGGCAACCACCTCCTCCATGAGGTAAAGTGGATAAATCTTTCCCTTGTGGGCGGCGAACGGTGCTATTCCTATCCAGGGACAATCCTTTGGGCACATAAAGCTTATAGCAGACAAGTCCCCCTTGCCCTGACCGAAAATGGAGCGGAAACGGAGTTCAAAACTGAAACCCAGTTTCTCCAACACTATCTGATAACGCTCAAATGATGTAAGCCTTTGGGACAGGTCCTTGTTATGCTGGCGCGTTATGCGTTTACGTGAACGGCGGTCCTTGTCAATGCGACGGACCTTCTTGAAAGCCAGTCTGAAAAAAATGGAGAGTGCGGTGGTGCGCAATACCCCATGCAGGTCAGCCACGGCATCAAAATGACACTTCCTAAGCTTAAGAAAGAGTCTCAGCATGGCCCCGAAACCGTGATAATCTTTCTTAAGGTCCACGCCCATGAAAGTTACATTATCCGGAGTGCCGCTGTAGAACGGGGCAAACCTCTGATTAGACAGTACGGTAAAACGCACATCCGGGTAAGCCTGTGCCGCTGAATGGATAACAGGTACCGTCATTGCCACGTCTCCTATGGCAGAGAAGCGGATTAACAGAACGTTATTGTATTTGGGCTTATTTTGAGCCATTATGGCCGTAAAGTACAGGATTTAATGTAGGATCGTTGTACATTTTCATCTGCTTGTAGACCTTCATGAACTTACGTCCGGCGGCCATATCATCAAGCAGGGTATCAATAGCTTCAGACAGATCCTTTTTCTGCTCCAGCAACACGCTCAGTTTCTGGCGGCAACGCTCCTGCTGGTCCTGAGGAGTATCCGTACGGTCGGCCTCAATCTTCATGTGGAATATCTTGAGCGCCAAGATAGACAGACGGTCTATCGCCCATGCCGGACTCTCGGTATTGATTGTAGCGTCAGGCTTTACCTGGACATTGCTGAACTTATCAAGGAAATAACTGTCAATCAACTCTACCAGGTCCGTACGGTCCTGATTGGAACGGTCTATCCTACGCTTTATGGCCAATGCCTTGACGGGATCTATCTCAGGGTCACGTATAATATCCTCCAAATGCCACTGAACCGTATCAATCCAGTTTTTGAGATAAAGATAGAACTCAATGCTCTTTTCCTGAAACGGATTGGATATGGGAGTATCAACATCATCATATGTGTGATAATCCCTGATTGCCCGCTCAAAAATCCCAAAACTGCTAAGGCTGAATGTCATGATAACAATATCTTCAGTAAAGTGGTGCAAAAATAGCGGTATTTTTCTGAATAGACAACCATTATGCCTAAATAAGCATTACACACTTTTGGGGCGTTTGTGCACACTATAGCTGTTTTGGCTTTCCATTATTTGTGACGCTTGCTGAAATTGGGTTTCTTTGCAGCCAAATTCATTTTTAATACTTAAAAATTACAATTATGGCAGATTCACAGATTGCAGAGAGAGTTCAGGCTATCATCGTTGACAAACTTGGTGTTGAGGCATCAGAGGTTACTCCCGAGGCAAGCTTCGCCGCTGATCTGGGCGCAGATTCACTGGATACCGTTGAGCTCATCATGGAGTTCGAGAAGGAGTTCGGCATCTCAATTCCCGATGATCAGGCTGAGAAGATCACAACCGTAGGTGAGGCTATCGAGCTCATCAGCCAGGCAGCTACAAAGTAAACCAGCAATCTTCCTTTCATAAAGATGGATCTGAAAAGAGTTGTCGTAACCGGACTGGGAACCGTCAACCCTATTGGTAATTCTATCCCCGAATTCTGGGATAATGCCATCAAGGGCGTAAGCGGAGCCGGTCCTATTACCAATTTTGACACCAACACCATACAGACCAAGGTCAAGATAGGATGTCAAGTCAAGAACTTTGACATTTCGCAGTATATGGACCGCAAGGAGGCGCGCAAACTTGACAAATACAGTCATTTTGCAGTGGCTTCGGCAGTGCAGGCCATACAGGATTCCGCCATTGACCTTGAGAAAGAGGACCTTAACCGCATAGGCGTGATCCTCGGATTCGGTATGGGTGGCGTTGACGCCTTTGAGGAGGGTATAGATACCATCCATGAACAGAAGAAACTTGGTCAGGAACTCAAGGTCACCCCGTTCTTTGTACCCAGAATCCTGGGTTCCATAGCTTCGGGACTGATATCCATCATGTACAAGCTCAAGGGACCCAATTACGCGACTTCATCAGCCTGTGCATCAAGCACACACGCCATCATTGATGCCGTTAACATGATACGTTTGGGTAAAGCCAACGTCATTGTCACCGGTGGTGCCGAAGCTGCGCTTGGAGACTGCGGAATAACCGGATTCGGAGTAATGCATGCACTCTCCACCCGCAATGACTCACCTGAGACGGCATCCCGCCCCATGAGCGCCAGCCGCGACGGATTCGTACTGGGTGAAGGCGGCGGAGTCCTTATCCTTGAGGAGTATGAGCACGCCATTGCCCGAGGCGCAAAAATCTACGCCGAGGTTGCAGGATGGGGCGCTACAGCTGATGCATACCACATGACTGCACCGGATCCCGAAGGAAGCGGAGCCATCCGCGTCATGCAGGAAGCCCTTGACGATGCCGGTATGAAACCCCAGGATATTGACTATATCAATATGCACGGAACATCAACTCCTCTGGGTGACATTGCAGAATGCAAGGCCATAAAGGCCGTATTCGGTAATCATGTATATGACATGAACCTGAGTTCAACCAAATCCATGACAGGTCATCTGCTCGGCGGCGCCGGAGTGATAGAGGCCATTGCCTCTGTGCTCGCCGTCAAGAATGACATAATACCTCCAACCATCAACCATGAGAAGGGTGATGAAGATGAGCAGATTGACTATCGCATGAACTTTACCTTTAACAAGGCACAGAAAAGAGAGGTTCGTGCCGCACTGTCCAACACCTTCGGATTCGGCGGACACAACTCTTGCGTTATCTTCAAAAAGTTCTAGGATTGAACAAGAATCGCCTGGGCGATATAACCCGTATATTCCGCAATGCGGCATCGGTCTTGACGGCCTTTGCCGCATTGTCGGGTTGTGCGGTCATCGGTAATCCTGACGGCGGTCCGTTTGACGAGACTCCACCCCGAATCACATCCACTCACCCAGAGAACGGAGCCATAGGCGTTAAGACACGCAAAGTCAGCATTGACTTTGACGAATTCATCAAACTTGAAAACGCCAACGAGAAGGTTGTAATATCCCCCCCTCAGAAAGAACAACCTGAAATAAAGGTAATGGGGAAAAAGATTCAGGTGGAATTATTTGATTCTCTGAAACCCAACACGACCTACTCAATTGATTTTGCCGACGGTATAGTTGACAACAACGAAGGTAATCAGTTTGGAGACTACTGCTTCCGTTTCAGTACAGGCGATTCCATCGATACGCTTGAGGTTTCAGGGTATGTCCTGAATGCCGAGGATCTGGAACCTGTCAAGGGCATAACCGTCGGCCTTCACAGCGACCTTTCAGACTCAGCCTTCACAACCAAACCTTTTGAAAGGGTCTCCAGGACAGATGCAAGCGGCCACTTTACAGTAAGAGGTATTGCACCGGGCAAATACAGGATATATGCTGTAATGGATATGGACCAGACGTTCAGCTACTCACAGCGCAGTGAGATGATAGCCTGGATGGATTCAGTAATTGTACCTTCGTCCGAACTGAGATATCGCGAAGACACAATTTTTACAGCCGATGGACTGGTTGACACCACTCTCCTGGTTTCATACACCCATTATCTTCCTGATGACATTACGCTCCTGGCTTTCCAGCCCGAACCCGTTATACAGTATCTGAGTGAGACAGACCGTTCCACTCACGAAAAGTTCACCCTCACTTTTGCACTACCGCTGGACTCTATGCCCGATGTAAAAGGTCTTAACTTTGATGATACGGATGCATACATTCTCCAGCACAGCGCAAGATATGACACGCTGACATTCTGGATGAAGGATACCCTGGTGTATTATCAGGATACGCTAAGCATAAGCGTCACGTTTATGGGCACCGATACAGCCGGTCTGCTTGTGCCCATTACCGACACATTGAATCTCATACCCAAAAAATCAAGAGAACGTATCCTGAAAGATGCCGCCAAGAAGGCCGAGGAAGACAGGAAGGAACTTGAAAGACAGATCAGGCGTCTGGAGCGTTCAGGTGATTCGATAAGATTGGCTAAGCTGCTTGAGCCAAAAAAGAGTTTCCTGAATTTTTCGGTTTCAACCGGAAACGCCCTAAACGTATTGACGACAAAGATTACATTGAATTTCAAGGAACCTGTATCATTCAATTCCGACAGTACTTTCCATCTGTATCAGAAAGCTGACACCACGTGGAAGGAAATTCCTTTTGAGGTTGAACAGGATTCAAACAACATTCTCCGGTACTACGTCTATGGAGAGTGGAGACCAGAGGAGACTTTCAGGCTAACCATAGACTCGGCCGGCATTCAGGGGCTATACGGACTTCATAACAACAAGACGGAAGGCACTTTCAAGTTCAGCGCCCTGAACCAGTACAGCACACTTACAGTCAATGTTTCGAACCCCAAACCCGGATATACGGTGCGATTGCACAACAGCTCCGGCAAGGTTGAAAGGATTGGTAAGCTGGATAACGGCAGCGTAGATTTCTTCTGCCTGACTCCTTCCGTGTACTATGTTTCCATGTTTGATGATGTTAACGGAAACGGAAAGTGGGACACCGGTGATTATGATGAGAAACGCCAACCGGAAGGAGTATGGTATATAAAGAGGAATTGGTCCCTCAAGCAGGACTGGATCCATGAGACTGACACCTGGAACATTCTTGAGAATCCGCTCACGGAACAGAAACCTGATGAACTGCTCAAGAACAAGAGCAGCAAAAAGATAGTAGACATACACAAGAAGAATCTTGAAAGGCTGGAAAAGAAAACCGAAAAGAAAGAATCGGAAAAGAACAAGAAGGAGCGCAAACGCAAGGAGCGGAAGGAACGCCGTGAAAAGAACAAGGAGAAATACCGCGAGAGAAGGGCCAGGTCAAAGGCCCGGAAAGCACAGTCCGATTCAGATGTTAGCTCTCCAGACCCTCAGAAAGTTACGTCCCCAAACCAGTGACAGGTCATCGTCGCTCATACCTTCGGCCATCAGCCTTTCTGTAAGGGTTATGAACCAAGAGGCATCCTCCAGTCCTGGAATCCCGCCTCCTCCGTCAAAGTCAGAACCTATGCCTACATGGTGTACACCCATAACGTCTATCATATGCATGATATGGCGTACAGCATCATTTACAGTGGCATTTCCGTCTTTTTTCAGGAAACCGCTGTAAAGGCAAGCCTGTGCTACTCCTCCTGACTTGGCGAGCGAACGCATCTGGTCATCAGTCAGGTTACGGGTATGGTCACACAACTTCCTGCTGGATGAATGTGAGCATATTATAGGTTTGGTACTGCACTCGATGGCATCCCAGAAACTCTTCTCTGAAGCATGTGAAAGGTCTACCATCATTCCTACTCTGTTCATGCGGGCCACCACCTCACGTCCAAGGTCGGACAGGCCGTTATGTTCATTGTTTCCTTTATGGGAATCGCAGATATCATTGTCCCCGTTATGGCAAAGTGTCATATATGCCACACCGCGACTTCTGAAACGGTCCACATTGTCAACATCGATTCCTACGGCATAACCGTTCTCTATACCCTTTACAATAGATTTTATCCCTTTTGACTTGTTTATCCACAACTCATCAGGAGTAACGGCTATGGCTGCATACCCCTTGCACTGACCAATACGCTCGTCTATTAGGGAGAGCAGGCGGTCTGCCTTGGCTGTTGCCGCCTTAAGGAATTCGGCATCCCGCTCCTCCTGTTTAAGATATGCCACCATGAAACTGACATCCTGCCGACCGGCTGTCATCTTGTGCAAGTCAACCAGCAAATCCTGATTCCTGTCACAAAAGAGAGCACCCTCATCAAACAGCATTGGGCTGTCGCAATGGCTGTCAAGTATTATTGTCCTGCTATGCAACTCCTTGGCACGACGAAACAGGGAAGCCTGGCTAATAAGCCAATCAAATATCGGCATCATAGTACGGTCATCCTCCATGATAAAGCATTCGGGATGCCACTGAACACCCATAATGGGACGGAATGTAACAGATTCCATAGCCTCAACTATCCCGTCGGGAGCAATGGCGCTGACACGGAATCCTGCCGGCACCTCCCTGACAGCCTGATGATGGAATGAGTTGACGGCCAACGTATCCTTTCCCAACAGGGAGTAGAGCAGGGAATCCTTCTCAATCCTGACATCATGCGACGGAACACCACGTGGTGCGCTCTGGCTGTGCTCAATGCATGGGCGGTCATGCTGACTCCTGATATCCTGATAAAGCTTGCCTCCGAGAGCAGCAGTAAGGACCTGGATGCCCCTGCATATTCCCAATACCGGAATCTGGCGGTCTGATGCCAGCCTTACCAGCATCAGTTCAGGAGCGTCACGGCGGGGATTGACCGATACGCAATCAAGCGGCTCTTCACCAAGAAATTCCGGATCTATATCCGCACCGCCCGAAAGAACAATGCCATCAAGTGAGTCAACAATGGAAACAAGTGCCTTCCAGTCATCGTACGGGGGAATTATTACAGGGGTACCACCAGCTTCCGACACAGACTTGTAATATGCCTCGGCTAAGGTGCAGTCACCCTCCCTGAAATTACCGCTTATACCTATTACAGGGTAATGACAGTCCAACACCTCTGTCCCGGAATCCATTCTTCTGATCCCGGAATTGAGCTCTTCGGCCTTATACATGGTTATTCTATGATAGGAATGGTCTTACGGATACTCTCGTCAAGAGAGATGAGAGTCTCGGTTGCGGTCACGCCCTTGATTTCCTGAATATGGCCGTTAATGAGTTCCATAAGATGGGAGTTGTCACGGGCATAGAGCTTGATCATCATTGTGTAGCGTCCTGTGGTGAAATGGCTCTCCACAACTTCCGGGATCTGATCCAACTCAGCTACCACCTGATGGTACATTGAACCTTTCTCGAGGGTTAGGCCAACATATGTGCAGGTGTTGTATCCGATGCTGCGCGGATTTACATTATAGCCAGATCCGGTTATCACGCCCAGGTCAAACATTCTCTGGACACGCTGATGAATGGCTGCGCGGGAAACGCCGCATTGCGCAGCGACATCACGGAAGGGAATACGTGCATTCTGTGAGATGATTCCAAGAATTTTTCTGTCAAGAGAATCCATTTTCTCTGTTGACTGAACAGTCTTTTTTAAATTCATAATGTAAGCACCAATTGGTGGTGGTTAATATTTTGTTCCAAATTTAAATAAAAAAAGCATCCATTGTCCCCATTCCCCTTACATAATGACAAAAAAAGAGGGGATGGATAACCCACCCCCTCTGTATGCCATGTTTAAATTGTATTTACTTGAAACTTACAAGTTCAACCTCGAATACAAGTGTGGAATAAGCTTTGATCTCTGAGCCGTAGCCATTCTCTCCATAACCCAGGTCATAAGGAATGAAGAAACGGTACTTGTCACCTACGCTCATCAGCTGGATGCCTTCGGTCCAACCCTTGATTACGCCGCTCAGATTGAGAGTGACAGGAGTGGTAGCCTCGTCAAATACGGTACCGTCTATGAACTCACCGCGATAACGGACTTCAACATCACTTGTTGCTGTGGGCTTGGGACCTCCATCACCAAGCTTGATTACCTGATAAAGGAGTCCGCTTGGGGTCTTTACCACATTCTCCTCCTTAGCCTTCTTTTCCAGATACGCCAGGTTCTCTTCCTTTGACTTGTTTAACTGCTGCTGCATGAGACGCTCGTAGAGGCTGTTTGCTATATCATCGGCATCCTCGAAAGACATTACCTTCCAGTTGTCAAGCATACCGTCACGGAAACCGTTAACGTAATTGCTCTTGTTGAATGTCTCACCGTTGCCAAACAAATTCTCGCTCATACCGGGAAATACCTGGCTCATTTCCTGGAAACCGATCTCAAGACCGAGAGCATATGCCAGCTTTGAGTTGTCATCAGGATTAGAGGCGGCCTCCATGAAACCTTTTACAAACTGCTTGATTGTTACGGAATCTACGATATCGTAAGGGAGCTGCTCTTTATAAACACGTACAGCACGGCCCATTCCAATTGAATAGGAGATAGAGTCCTTTACATCATTCATTGTAACTTTACCTGTACCTGCACCACCACATGATGCCAATACGGCTGCAACCATGACGGCTGCCATAAGATTCAATCTTTTCATTTCTTTCTGTTTATTGTTAAGTACTTGTTTGCTAAGAAAATCGGGTGCGAAGATAATGTTTTTTTCCGATGATTGTTTAATCTATCTCACATTAGGGGTCTTTTTTTGTATGGAGCCCGTCTACGATACCGAAAAATGCAGTAATTTTGAAATTTCAAACAGAAGAACCGTTTATTATGGAAATCTACTGCATCAACAACAAGAAAACCGAGAGTTTCAATCCCGGAGCCACATTCTCCGAAATGTTCGTGAAGTTCAGACCGGCACTGAAAGGCTGCCCTGTCTGTTTAACGGCAAACGGCAAGGTCACTGACCTGGACTCCAAGGCTTATGAAGACTGCGACGTCGAATTCCTGGATGTTACCACAAGCATCGGTGCCCGCAGCTATTCGCAGGGGCTGGTATTTGTACTGTCAAAAGCCGTGTCGGAACTCTATCCAAAGGGAAAGATCAGAGTCTCCAATGCTGTTTCCAAAGGATTCTATTGCCCCGTGGAGATAGGCCGTGAGATTACGGAAGATGACGTCACCTCTATCAGCGAGCGCATGGGCAGCATAATAGGGCGCTCCATTCCGTTTGTAAAACATATCGCCCACACATCAGATGTGGCAGATATCATGTCAAAAGCCGGACGGGAGGATACTGCCAGGCTTTTGCGTAGCATAGGTTCCATATATTCCACTTACTATACATTGGACGGCATGCCGGACTGGTTCTTCGGAACCTTGCCTCCAAACACCGGATGTCTGAAGGTGTTCGGACTTGAACCGATGGCCGGGGGAGTACTGATGCGGGTACCCAACAGGTCCAACCCCGAACAGCTTGAACCGATGGTAAGACAGGACAAGATGTTCGAGATGTTCAAGGAGCATCATGACTGGATGGGAATACTGGGGTTCTCCACTCTGGGAGAACTGAATGAGGCTGTCAGGAACGGAGGAAGCAACATGATAATAAACGTTGCCGAGGCTCTGCAGTCACAGAAGATTGTCCATATAGCCGACCAGATTGTAGCCCGCAGGAACGAGGGCAAGGGACTTAAACTGGTCATGGTTTCCGGTCCGTCATCATCGGGCAAGACCACATTCAGCAAGAGGCTCATGGTCCAGCTTATGGCTCATGGCCTGACGCCTAAGGTCCTCTCTCTTGACGACTATTTCCTGGACCGTGACAATACTCCTCTGGATGAGAACGGCGAGCATGATTTTGAGTCACTATACGCCATTGACCTGCCCTACTTCAACGCCCAGCTTAAAGATCTTCTGGCAGGCAAGACCATTCAGCCGCCCACTTTCAATTTCAAGAAAGGCGGAGTACGTGAATTCACAGACCCCAAGATAACACTTGGCAAGAACGACATTCTGCTTATCGAAGGTATTCACGCCCTCAATCCGGACCTGATGCCCGATATCCCAGCCGACCGCAGGTTCCTGATATATGTATCGGCCCTGACAAGCATCCGCATAGACGAGCACAACTATATCCCCACCACCGACAACCGCCTGCTCCGTCGCATCACACGTGACCACAAGTACCGCAGCTACTCAGCTATGGATACCATCGGACGCTGGCCATCTGTCCGCGCCGGCGAGGAGAAGTGGATTTTCCCCTATCAGGAGAATGCCGATGCCATGTTCAATTCGGCCATGATGTTTGAGATAGCGGTCATAAAGGATATGGTAGCCCCATTGCTTGAAGAGGTTCCGGAGAACTGCCCCGAATATACAAAGGCTGGCCAGCTCAAGGACTTCCTGAAACTGTTCAAAACCATACCCAGCCAGAACCTGCCGCCCACATCGCTGGTACGTGAATTCATTGGAGGCAGCAGTTTCCACTATTGATCCCGAATAATGGCCGCAACCGGAAACATTCAGACACAGGTCCAGACTCAGGCTCAGGCTCAGATACAGACGCTCTCACCCCAACAGGTACTCGAAGCGCGTCTGCTTGCACTCTCTACGCTCGAACTTGAGGAGCATGTGCGCACCGAACTGGGTGACAATCCGGCTCTGGAAGATGGCCTTGCCAATCCGGTTGGACAGGACTCGGATGATGGTCAGACGGACGACGACACTCAATTCGGCGATGAGGAATATTCCGTCCAGGCGGACAACCGTGATGACTGGTCCGATGACGACGATGACTGGTATGACCGCCCGCAGCAGGAACGTTCGGGTGTCATTGCCGATGTCCCTCTGGCTGAGACTCGATCATTCTATGACATTCTCTATGAGCAGTTGCGTGAGCAGGACCTTACCTCCCGACAGCAGAAGATTGCCCTCTACATCATAGGTTCCATAGACAATGACGGTATGCTGGACAAAGACCTTCAGGCCATCTCTGATGACCTGGCTTTCTATCATGACCTGGATGCCCCAACCGATGAGATAGAACAGGTCCTCAAGGTTATCCAGGATTTTGATCCGGCCGGTATAGGAGCCCGCAACCTGCAGGAATGCCTGCTCATACAGATCAGGAGAAAGAAAGACTCTTCATCCAAGGATCTTCAGGAGAGAGTTATCTCATCCATGTTTGATGAGTTCACCCATAAACGCTGGGATAAGATTGCCGCTCGCCTTGAACTGAGCAAGGAGCAGACCGATGCTGTGATAGCCGAACTTGTCAGGCTGAACCCGCGCCCGGGCAGTTCATTGGGAGAGACAGTCGGCCACAGCCGCCAGCACATCGTTCCGGATTTCCTGCTTGACAACTATGACGGTGAGATTCATTTTACCCTAAACAACGGGAACATTCCTCAACTTCACGTCAGCCGTGAGTACTCCGAGATGCTGGATAACCAGATAAAGGAGGGTACAAGCAGTCAGAAAGCTGCAGCCGTTTATATCAAGAGCAAGCTGGACTCCGCCCGCGGCTTCATCCAGGCTCTCCGTCAGCGCGAACAGACCATGACCAGAACCATGCAGACTATAATAGACCTGCAACGTCCTTTCTTTACCGAAGGAGACGAAACCCTGTTAAAGCCTATGATACTGAAGGATGTGGCAGAGAAGACAGGTTATGACATATCCACCATATCAAGGGTTACAAGCGGTAAATATGTACAGACACCATTCGGCACATTCCCCCTCAAGGCCTTTTTTACCGATGGAGTCAAGACCAAGAGCGGTGAGGAGGTCTCTGTCAAGGAGATTCACCGCATACTGCGCGAAGTGACCGACACCGAGGATCACAATAATCCACTTACTGATGAGCAGTTGGCCGAAATACTGGCCGGGCGCGGATTCAAGATAGCCCGACGGACCGTAGCCAAGTACCGCGAACTGATAGGAATTCCCGTAGCACGGATGAGGAAAATTTAATAGCTAAAGTCATAAACAAATATATGAAACCAACAGTAAGCATCATCATGGGCAGCACTTCCGATCTGCCCGTCATGGAAAAAGCGGCAGCATTCCTGGACAGCATCCAGGTGCCGTTCGAGATGAACGCATTATCCGCACACCGCACACCGGCGGCAGTCGAGGAGTTCGCCAAAGGTGCATCGGCACGCGGCATCAAGGTGATAATAGCTGCAGCCGGCATGGCAGCTGCCCTGCCCGGCGTGATCGCGGCCAACACCAACGTTCCTGTCATAGGCGTTCCTATTAAAGGTATGCTGGACGGACTGGACGCCATGCTCTCCATTATCCAGATGCCTCCCGGCATTCCGGTAGCGACCGTAGGAGTCAACGGTGCCCAGAACGCAGCAATCCTGGCCGCCCAGATCCTGGCTGTTGCCGACAAGGAATTGGCCGCACGGCTGGACGCTCACAAGGAGGGACTTAAAGAAAAGATTGAGAAAGCCAATGCCGAACTCAGTCAGGTAAAATACGCCTACAAGACCAACTGATGAGTGTTTATAACCGCAGAAAAACGGTAAGCGTGAGTGTGGGGAATACCGCTATCGGCGGTAATAATCCCATACGTCTGCAGTCCATGACCACCAACTCCACGATGGACACCGAAGGCTGCATCGAGCAGTCCATACGTATCATTGAGGCTGGCGGTGAACTGGTGCGCATGACTACCCAAGGAACCCGCGAGGCAGAGAATATGCGGCTTATCCGTGAGGGACTGAGGGCACGCGGTTACAACACCCCTTTAGTAGCCGATGTCCACTTCAATCCCGCAGTAGCCGATGTAGCTGCCCGTTATGTGGACAAGGTGCGCATCAATCCGGGCAATTACGTGGATCCTGCACGCACGTTCAAACATCTGGAATATACTGATGCGGAATATGAACAGGAGATACAGCGCATCCGTGACCGCTTCATCCCATTCCTGAACATCTGTCGTGAACACGGCACCGCCATACGCATCGGGGTTAACCACGGCTCGCTTTCCGACCGCATCATGAGCCGTTACGGCAATACTCCGGCCGGTATGGTGGAGAGCTGCATGGAGTTTCTGCGCATCTGTGTGGAGCAGGATTTCATAAACGTGGTGATATCCATCAAGGCCAGCAACACCGTGGTTATGATAGAGACCGTACGCCTGCTGGTTAAGGAGATGGACCGTGAAGGCATGGCGTTCCCCATACATCTGGGTGTGACCGAGGCCGGCGAGGGTGAGGACGGACGAATCAAGAGTGCCATCGGCATCGGCGCACTTCTGGCCGAGGGAATCGGTGACACCATACGGGTATCACTGTCAGAGGCACCCGAGCGTGAGATTCCTGTAGCCCGTAAACTGGTAGATTACGCAGAGACCAGTGCCGTTGTACGCTCATCGGCACAAATTAAGGAGGGCGTACTGCATCTTAGTTATGATGACAGCAATCTTGAGGATTTCCAGCTTCACGCTGCAATGGATGCCGGTGCATTGCTCATTGACGGCAAGGCTTCAGACCTGAAACTCAGCAATCCTCACATGAAAGCTGACCAGATACAGTCAACAGAGGATGCAATCCTGCAAGGGGCACGTATAAGGTTCTGCAAACCGGAATACATATCCTGTCCGGGCTGCGGACGGACACTTTATAACCTTGAAGAGACGATAGCACGCATAAAAGCCGCCACAGGTCATCTAAAAGGCGTAAGGATTGCCATAATGGGCTGTATAGTGAACGGTCCGGGCGAGATGGCCGATGCCGATTTCGGCTATGTGGGCGCAGGCCGAGGCCGTATAAGCCTTTACCGCGGCAAGGAGTGCATAGAGAAGAATATCCCCGAGGAGAATGCCGTGGAGCGGCTCCTCCAACTGATTGAAGAAACAACAAAAGCATGATATGGAAAACAAACTGACAATCTACAACACACTGACACGCAAGAAAGAGCTGTTCCAAGCCTTGAATCCGCCGCATGTAGGCATGTACGTGTGCGGTCCAACCGTATACGGAGACCCGCATCTGGGTCATGCCCGTCCGGCTATCACATTCGATATACTGTTCCGTTACCTGCAGCACTTAGGCTACAAGGTTCGTTACGTACGCAATATAACCGATGTAGGACATTTGGAACATGATGCCGATGAGGGCGAGGACAAGATAGCCAAGAAAGCCCGTCTGGAGCAGCTGGAGCCAATGGAGGTTGTGCAGTACTACACCCTGCGCTACCACAAGGCAATGGAGATGCTTAACGTACTGCCGCCCAGCATAGAGCCGCACGCATCGGGCCATATTATAGAGCAGATTGAGCTTGTCAGGCAGATTCTGGACAACGGCTACGCTTATGAAAGCCAGGGCAGCATCTACTTTGACGTGAACAAGTACAACAAGGACCATCACTACGGCATACTGTCGGGCCGCAACCTGGATGATGTGCTCAACACCACCCGTGAACTGGACGGACAGGAGGAGAAACACAATCCCGCAGACTTTGCCCTGTGGAAAAAAGCCCAGCCCGAGCACATAATGCGCTGGCCGTCACCCTGGAGCGACGGATTCCCCGGCTGGCACTGCGAGTGCACCGCCATGGGCCGCAAGTACTTAGGCGAGCGTTTTGACATACACGGAGGCGGTATGGACCTGATATTCCCGCACCACGAGTGCGAGATTGCGCAGGCCGTAGCCAGCCAGGGTCATGACATAGTCCATTACTGGATGCACAACAACATGATCACCATCAACGGACAGAAAATGGGCAAGTCTTTGGGTAATTTCATAACCCTGAACGAGTTCTTTACAGGCCAGAATCCCAACCTTAAGCAGGCCTACAGCCCCATGACCATCAGGTTCTTCATACTGATGGCCCACTACCGCGGCACCGTAGACTTCAGCAACGACGCCCTGCAGGCTGCCGAGAAGGCCATGAGCCGTCTTATGGAGGCCTATAACTCCATTGGTCGTATACAACCATCGGCAGAGAGCAGTGTTAGCGTGAGTGAATTCAAGACCCGGTGCTATGAGGCCATGGACGATGACCTTAACACCCCTATCGTGATAAGCCATCTGTTTGATGCCGCCAAGATAATCAACCAGGCCGCCAGCGGTCAAGCCAAGCTCAATGCAGCCGATGTGTCAGAGCTGAAGAGCCTGTTTGACACATTCCTCTTTAACATACTGGGTATCAAGGCCGAAGAGGGAGGCGGAAGTGGCCGGGAAGAGGCATTCGGCAAGGTTGTGGATATGATGCTTGAGCAGCGTGCCATTGCCAAGGCCAATAAGGACTGGGCCACAAGTGACAAGATACGAAATGAACTGACCGCGCTGGGATTCGAGATAAAGGATACCAAGGACGGTGCCACCTGGAAACTCAACCGCTGATATGAAATACCCTGTCTTAATAATCTCAGCAGTCATGATGGCGATATCATGCGGAGGGCGCAAGGCTACAACCGCAGGGGTTGCTTCAACGACTGCAGCCGCAGCCGTAGAGTTCTGCGCCGACAGTGCTTACAGTTATATAAGGCAACAGACTGATTTCGGTCCACGCGTACCCAATACCGATGCTCAGGTCAGATGTGCCGCCTGGCTCATGACAAAACTGTCGGATTTCGGTGCCAAGACCTACATGCAGGAATTTGAGTCAGTCACTTTTGACAATACAAAGATCCGCTGTTTCAATATAATCGGCAGTTATAATCCGGATAGCCCTACCCGCATAATCCTGTGCTCACACTGGGACAGCCGCCCGTGGGCCGACAATGACCCTGACCCTGCCAACTGGATGAAACCCGTTGATGCCGCCAATGACGGTGCCAGCGGTGTGGCTGTTATCCTCGAGATTGCCCGCCAGATGCAGAAAAAGGCTCCGGAGATAGGTGTTGACTGCATATTCTTTGATGCTGAGGATTGGGGACCGGGTGATGACTTCAAAGGGGAAAATCCGGAGAAATACTGGGGCCTGGGAACACAATACTGGGCACATAAGCCTCATATCGAGGGCTATAAGGCCAAATACGCCATACTTCTCGATATGGTGGGTGGCAAGGGTGCCCAGTTCTCACGGGAAATGTATTCAATAATGTTTGCCAAACACGTAGTAGACAAGGTCTGGAATGCAGCAGCATCACTCGGATACAAATCATTGTTCAAACCGGCCGATGGCGGTTATGTCACTGATGACCACTACTTCATCAACAGGATAGCCCGTATTCCGGCCATTGACATCGTTCCCTATCTGCCAAATAACCCCGCAAGCACCTTCGGAACCACATGGCACACATCAATGGATAACATAGACAACATTGACAAGAATGTCCTTGAAGCAGTGGGAAAGACCCTGATGACAGTTATTTACAACGAGAAGCAATGACAACAGAACAGATTCAGCAGGACATAATTGAGGAATTCGGTGCATTTGATGACTGGATGGACAAATACCAGATGATCATTGACCTTGGCAATGAACTGCCTCCTCTGGAACCTGAATACAAGACCGAAGACAATCTTATTGAAGGATGCCAAAGCCGTGTATGGCTCAATGCCGAAATGAGGGACGGGCTGCTACATCTTGAGGCAGACAGCGATGCCATCATCACCAAAGGGCTGATAGGACTCCTGATACGGGTGCTCTCTGACCAGACTCCAAAGGATATACTGGAGTGTGACGTTCACTTTATTGATGCCATCGGCCTGACACAGCATCTCTCACCCACCCGAAGCAACGGATTGCTCTCAATGCTGAAACAGATTAAAACATACGCATTAGCCTATTCCTGATATGAAAAGAATACTGTTACTGTTCATTACGGCATCAATACTGTCAGGTTGCTCTGATTGGGGCAAAGGCTTTAAAATCAAGGAAAGTGATAAACTGGTATCCTGGTCCAACGAAATCATAAGGTTTGAGACCGAAAGGAAGAGTGCCGGAAATTTGAATCCCAACCCCGCTTTTCAGCTCTATACCAGAACTCAGGACGGAAAAGTCATCCGGATGCCGGCCGATACGTATTCGATGGGCTATGGAGCATCATGCCCTATGGGTAATAGCGGACTCTACAAACCCGACCATGGTATAAGCAATGCCGAGATTCTACTGGAGACAACCGATCAGATAATCATACATCTGAAGTATGAGCCATGGATCGTAGTAGACCAGCCCATAACCCTGGACAAACAAGTCACGCTGTTCCGCAACAGCCCAATAATGAAGGTGATAGACTATTATGACGGCATGTTTGAACTTCTCAATATAGCTGCCGTAATGTCATACGCTAATGCAGGCACCATAAAAGAACTGGAAAACGGCTATGCTATAGAGTACCCGTTTGGGGTTACAACCATCATCATCATGCCCAATGCACAGGAAAGGTTCAAGGTTGATTCTATGGGCAGTGTTTTCGTCAGGAAAGCGGTCTCAGGCGGAGAACCCTTGCGCTATTATGTAGGAATAAGTGACAAAGGGGTGGATTATCTGCTTGAAGAACTGAATAAAATATTATAAATTTGCAGCTGGTTTATAAAATAATGCATAAAAATACAGACATGGGTAGTAAATACTGGAATGAAGAGATTGAGACTATGCCCCGCAAAAAGCTTGAGCAGTTGCAGGTGGAACGTCTCAAAAAAACCGTAGAGATTGCAATGGGCAGCCAGTTCTATGCCCCCAGATTCAAGGAACTTGGCATAACCCCGGAGAGCATTAAGTCAGTAGAGGATATTAAGCGCTTTCCGTTTACAACCAAGAATGACCTGCGTGCCACCTACCCGTTCGGTATCAAGTCTGTTCCACTGGAGAAAGTTGTACGTCTGCACTCATCAAGCGGCACTACAGGTAATCCCACTGTAATACTGCACACTCAGAAGGACCTTGACGAGTGGGCCGATGCCATGGCACGCTCCATGTACTGCATTGGCCTGCGTAACACCGATATAATCCAGAACACATCAGGTTACGGAATGTTCACCGGCGGTCTGGGCATACAGTACGCAGCCGAACGTCTGGGCGCACTTACCGTTCCCGCAGGTGCCGGTAACAGCAAGCGTCACGTCAAGTTCATCACTGACTTTGGAACCACCGCATTGCACTGCATCCCTTCATACGCAACACGTCTGGCCGCCGCTTTCCAGGAGGAAGGCATCGACCCGCGCAAAACAACCGTTCATACACTGATTATCGGTGCAGAGCCCCACTCAGAGGCTCAGCGTAAACGCATTGAGGAGATCTGGGGAGCCAAGGCATACAACAACTTCGGTATGAGTGAGATGTGCGGCCCCGGCGTGGCCATCGAGTGCCAGGAGCAGGACGGCATGCATATATGGGAAGACAACTACATAGTTGAAATACTTGATCCCGAGACTCTGGAGCCCGTGCCCGAGGGCCAGCTGGGCGAGCTGGTACTGACCACACTTAACCGTGAGGCCATGCCGCTGTTCCGCTACCGCACACGTGACCTTACCCGCATCCTGCCGGGTGACTGCCCCTGCGGACGCACACACGTACGTCTGGCACGTTTCCAGGGCCGCAGTGACGATATGCTCATAGTCAAGGGCGTGAACCTCTATCCTATCCAGATAGAGAGGATACTCATGCAGTTCCCTGAATTGGCATCGGACTACCTTATCACGATTGAGACCATAGGCGACAACGATGAGATGACCATTGAGGCTGAACTGGCACAGGCAACCGATGATTTCGGCATGCTGCAGAACCTGACCAAGGAGATTACCCGCCGTCTTAAGGATGAACTACTGTTTACACCTAAGGTCAAGCTGGTGGGCAAGGGCGTAATCCCGCAGTCAGACGGCAAGGCCAAAAGAGTGAATGATTTGCGTAACAACCATTAAAAAGGACCGATATGAAGACTATAAAGCAGATTTCAATATTCCTTGAGAACCAGCGCGGAAAGCTGAGTGACATACTGACTGCCCTCAAGGACCAGAACATTGAGATACAGGCCGCATCAGTGGCCGATACTACCGAGTACGGAATACTGCGTCTGATTACATCTGACCAGGTAAAGGCTGCCCGTCTGCTTTCGGCCCAGGGAAACCTGGTTAACCTCAATGAGGTGCTGGCCATTCAGGTGGAGCCCGATACCGCTGCCTTTGCCGATGCTGTGGATGCGCTCACGTCGGGCGGCTGCTCCATCAGCTACCTCTACACTTTCCACAAGGACGGGAAACTGGTGCTTATCATACGTCCTGCAAGTCTTGAAATAGCGGAACGGGTGGCTACGGAAAAAGGTCTTACACTGATTCAGGGTTGGGAATGATGATTCATTCCCTTCTTTTTAATAATTATGTAACCAATATTACTTAACACAACGAATCAACCATGTTTTTAAAGATTCTCATTCTGATTCTGTTCTTCGCCGTAATGATTGGCGTAGGAATTTATTGCCGCAAGACAGCCAATAATGTGCAGGGATTTGTTCTGGGTGACCGCAAGGTGGGCTCATGGCTTACAGCATTCGCTTTCGGTACATCTTACTTTTCGGCCGTAATATTTGTAGGATATGCCGGTCAGTTCGGTTGGAAATACGGTCTCTCCGCCACCTGGATAGGACTTGGCAACGCCCTGATAGGTTCACTCCTGGCCTGGAGGATACTGGGCCGCCGTACACGCCTTATGACCCAACACCTCAAGAGCGCCACCATGCCCGATTTCTTTGGACAGCGTTTCAATTCCGAGGCTCTCAAGGTGGCTGCATCTGTTATCGTGTTTATATTCCTTATCCCTTATACCGCATCGCTTTACAACGGTCTGTCACG
>CAJOLR010000020.1 GCA_905235565.1 uncultured Bacteroidaceae bacterium
TGGAAAACTTTCGGAGGATTGCCATGGACTATGAATTCTACTCAGATACAGGTGAAGCGATGGTTCAACTCGCTTTCTGCCGGCTTATGTATAACAAAACCTACGATTGAAATTTAAACAGCTTCTAAGATTTAAACAGATTCTTAATCAGGTTGTTGAAGGTCTGGGGTTTGATGCCCCAGGCGGGGGCTATGAGCATATTCTTGGGAGTCTCGGAGACAAAGCGGTCGTAGCAGAGGTCCGGGCGGGCTTTTTCAATGAATGCCGATGCTACCGCTGCGTATTCTTGTGGCGTATTGAACAGCGGGATGCTTGCGGGATTCTGCTCATACATGCGTGCCAGCGCTGTGCCTTTTACCACCTGCAGCTGATGCAGTTTCAATGTCTTGATAGGTAGGGCCGATATGCGGTCGGCATGTGTCATCCAGTCCTGCTCAGTCTCACCGGGTAATCCTAAGATCAGATGTGCTCCGGTGTCTATTCCTCGCTCGTAAAGGTCGTTGATACAGTCCGATGCACACTGGAATGTGTGGTGGCGGTTGATTAGTTGGAGCGTTCTGTTAATAGTGGATTCAATACCTATCTCCACCAATAAATGAGGGTGGCCTTGCGGTGCTTTGCGGCCAAACCTTTGCTCAAACCAATCGGCCAGGTCCGGTTTGATGCAGTCAGGACGTGTGGCAATGACCAATCCTTTTACTCCGGGAAACCTCAACGCCTCCTCATATAACTCAATCAGTCTGTCAGTTGGTCCGTATGTGTTGGTATATGACTGGAAGTAAGCCAGATATCCGTAGCACTCATCCTTGCGGCTGTTGAACCTTACGCCTTTCTCCAACTGCGCGGAGATACTGCCGGACAAATCATTTGCGGCATACGCAGGATTGAATGACTGGTTGTTGCAGTAGATGCATCCGTCACGGCCCAAAGTGCCGTCGCGGTTGGGGCATCCTAACCCCGCATTTACCGCAATCTTGATTACCCGCCCGGGAAACACACCGCTCAGATAATCATTCATGGTCCTGTATTCCATCGGTAGAAGGCTCCTAATCAGAGAGTTTCTTCATCTCGTAACCTAAGCGGTGAAGCTCTATGGCGGCGCCGATGGAGAACATCACCTGGACGGCGCGGGCATAGACGTAGAATGCGCGCTTGCTCTGGGGCTCAATGTGCTCCTGACGGATAAATGTCACGGCGGTCTGGGCGCAACTCTGCATTACCGCGGTTATCTGCTGTGCCTGTTTGCCGTCCGGCAAGAGTCCCAGTATGTCTTTTATAATGTGGTCATCCATATCATCAAATCCGTTGGGGCCAAGCAGTATGCTGTAGGGCTGGTCTTTCAGTTTGTTCCAGTCGCGGTTCCACCAGCAGGCCACAGCCAGGCCAATGTATCCGGCCCAGGCAATGGACACTGTGGGGTATGCTGCAATCTCCTTTACGCCATCGGCCATATATTCCGGTGCCAGTTCCTTCCATTTCAGGTCGATGTCATCGGACCTGAGCAGTATCCCCTCCAGCATCCCGGCATCGGTACAGATTTTGAGCATCTCCTTGCAGAGCCTGTCCTCAAACATTGTATAGTAAAGCTGATCTTCCATCTTATCGAGATTTTTTATTTAATTCCCAGCATGGCATGGACGGCGGGACGGATATATGTAACGGCATACCCCATCATCTTCTCTACGCAGAGTATGCGCAGCAGGGCGTAGGGGAGTATCTGCTTGTTGAATTCGTCAACATTCACGTCGGGTCCCAGGTAGTTTTTAATGAAAAGGTTCCAGAACGGGACCGATATATCCTTGGTGATATGGTAGAGTTCCATCTCAACTTCATCGGGAATGAAACAGCACTGCATATAGGTTATACCCAGGTCAAACAGCGGGCTTCCGGTGCTGAACTCACTCAGGTCTATGAGGTATTTTTGGCCGTCCTCATCAAAAATCACATTGCCTATGTGAAGGTCGCCGTGCAGAGCAGTGTCGGCATCGGGCAGGGTGTCGATGAAACGTATCATACCACTTCTCTCATCATCGGTCAGGAACGGATTCTCCATGATGTATTGCCTGCTCTGGTCCTTGAATGTGGGGAAGAGTCCAGGTGGGGGCGTGGTGGAGTGGAGCTGCTTGCAGATGGCAGCAAAATCAGCGGCATACTGCTCCATCCGTTCGGGGTGAATGCTCAGAGCACGGGCGTATGACAGCTTGCCGTGAATGCGTTTGAACTGGATGCCTACGCGGTTATCGGCCGTGCGTACCACCTGGCCGGGTTCGGGGCAGGGCAGCCCCAGATTGTACACTTTACAGGCTCTGTCATATTCGTCAAGCCCCATCTTCTCCAACTCCGTGGAATAGAGTTTGAGCAGTATATCCGGGTCATCCTTCTTGATATAACTCTCACCGAGCTTTCCGCCTCCCGAGAGTTCATAGTCCTTAAGGTCAATAACAGTTTTCATATTAGCAAATTTCATATTTGCAAACTTACAAAAAAACAGGATACCATTTATGATTTTACACAAGTGTCAGACATTTTAGTCAGAATAATGCATTCGTTTCCGGAATGTGTTGTAACTTTGCGTTCCAAAAAATCATTGAATACATGACAACGGGAATCAGGACAGGCATTGACATTGGCTCAACCACAGCCAAGGCAGTTGTGCTTGATGACTCCGGCAAGACGCTGTTCAGCTGTTACAGAAGGCATAATGCCAGAATAGCCGATACCTTGGAGTCCATTTTCAATAATATGTTTTCTGAACTGGGCAATATCAAGACATCCGTAGCCATAACCGGCTCCATCGGAATGGGTGTAGCCCAGAGGTGCGGCATAGGTTTTGTGCAGGAAGTAGTGGCAGAGACCAAGGCCATACGGCACTCCGGAAACACGGTCAAGACACTTATCGATATAGGTGGTGAAGATGCCAAGGTCGTGTTTTTCGGACCTGACGGCAAGGCATCGGACCTGAGGATGAACGGAAACTGTGCAGGAGGAACCGGTGCATTCATAGAGCAGATGGCTCTCATACTGGGTGAGTCCACGGATAGTCTTAACACTCTGGCCCTTGAATCCGACAGGATTTATCCTATAGCAAGCCGCTGCGGGGTATTCTGCAAGACCGATATTCAGAATCTCATTGCCAGGAACGTAAGCAAGCAGGACATATCGGCTTCCATTTTCCATGCAGTAGCCGTACAGACCATCGTCACACTGGCTCACGGATGCCGGATAGAGGCTCCGATAGTCTTCAGCGGAGGTCCGCTCACCTTTATCCCTGCCCTGGGAAATGCTTTCCGGAATTATCTGAAGCTGACCGACAGCGATATTGTGGATATGCCGGGGAGAGAACTGTTGTCTGCCATGGGCACGGCTCTTGCTGCCGAATCAGAGCCCATGGATATATCGCAATGGATGGTCAGGATACGGGACGGACTCTCATCGGGCTATGTCAGGAAAACCGGTTTGGAACCTTTGTTCAAGGACCGTGAGGATCTGGATTCATGGCTCAGTAAACTGGATGCATATAGTATTCCCAGAGGTGAACTTCAACCCGGTAATCAGAACTATTTTATAGGTATAGACTCCGGTTCCACTACCACCAAGATAGTTATCCTGGATACAGATGGCCGTCTGGTCTATTCATTCTACCACGGTAATGAAGGGAATCCTGTGGAAACGGTACGGAACGGTCTGGACGGATTCATGGAACTATGCCGCGTACACGGTACAGAACCGGCCATAAACAGCGGATGCTCTACCGGCTACGGTGAGGATCTCATCAAGACTGCTTTCCGTCTGGATTACGGCATAATAGAGACCATTGCGCATTATACAGCTGCCGCAAAGACAGACCCGGAGGTGAGTTTCATCCTGGATATAGGCGGACAAGACATGAAAGCCATCTATGTGGACCATGGCATAATAAACAGGATTGAGATAAACGAGGCCTGTTCATCAGGGTGCGGTTCTTTCATAGAGACATTTGCCCGCTCACTTGGATTTACCGTTGCTGATTTTGCCGGGATGGCCTGCCTTGCCGCTCACCCATGTGACCTGGGTACACGGTGCACGGTATTCATGAACTCCAAGGTCAAGGAGGTGCTGCGTGAAGGATATGAAGCCCCTGACATTGCAGCCGGACTTGCATACTCCGTGATAAGGAACTGTCTTTATAAAGTCCTTAAAATAACCGATATATCGGCTTTGGGCAAGCACATCATAGTGCAGGGTGGAACCATGAAGAACAATTCTGTAGTCAAGGCATTGGAGAACATGAGCGGAGCCAAGGTATCACGCAGTGACTGTCCGGAACTCATGGGTGCATACGGATGCGCCATTTATGCCATGGAACACTGCATTACAGAATCTGAATCAGAACAAAAGTATGAGAAAGCTGTCTGAGATAGTAGAAGGTGCCAGATTCACTACCCGCACGCTGCACTGTCATGGCTGCGAGAACAACTGTAACGTCATAAGGTATGATTTCGGAAGCGGACAGCCCTATTATTCCGGAAACCGCTGTGAAAAGGTTTTCAATAATGGTGCCGCAACAACGCTCAAGGGGCTGAACGCATACAAGATAAAGGAGGAACTCCTGTTCAGCAGGGCTCAGGAAAAACCGGCACAATCGTCTGACGGCAGGATAATCATAGGCATTCCTCGCGTTCTGGGTCTGTATGAGGATTTTCCGTTTTGGTATAGCCTGTTTTCAGAATGCGGTTTCAGGGTGGTGCTGTCATCGGCTTCAGATTACAGGCGCTATGAGCAGACTGCCGGTATGGTTATGTCAGACAACATTTGCTTTCCGGCTAAGCTGGTCCACTCACATATAGATAACCTGATTCACCGCAAGGTGGACCGTATTTTTTTTCCTTATGTGGTTTATGGCCCCAAGGGAGAGGACCAGAACAGTTACAACTGCCCAGTCGTGACAGGCTATCCAGAGGTGGTGCGCAATGTTCAGTCCACCTCAGGGATACCTCTTGACACACCTGTATTCTCCATGAAAGACAATAAACTGTTCCTTAAAGAGTGCACTGCCTATCTTGCCACACTCGGAGTGGAGAGTGACATGGCCAGTAAGGCTTTCCGGTCAGCACTCTCTGCCGCCGGACAATTCTCGGCCGATATGGCCGCTGCCTGCTGGGATATCCTGGACAAAAGTCAGGGCATGACCATACTTCTGGCAGGAAGGCCGTATCATACCGATCCGCTTATACAGCATCAGGTGTCGGACATGATTGCCCAGATGGGAGTGAACGTGATAACTGATGATATTGTGCGTGGCAGCACCCTGGAACTGTCTGAAACCAATTTCCTGCCTCAATGGACCTATACCAACAGAATCCTGAGGGCCGCCAGGTGGGCTTCGCTCCAGGGACCGGATGTGCAGTTTGTGGAACTGACCTCATTCGGATGCGGACCGGATGCGTTCCTGACGGATTCAGTACGTGACCTGCTTATGCTCCATGGCAAGAGCCTTACTCTACTCAAACTGGATGACATCAACAACGTTGGGTCCATGAAGCTAAGGGTGAGGTCACTGATTGAATCGCTCAAGCTCTCAGTGGGCAACACGCAAAAAAGGAAACCTTTCCGTACCACCCCTGCATTCCGTAAGGAGGACCGTTCCAGGACCATACTGGCACCGTTCTTCACACCGTTTGCATCTCCTCTAATACCTGCATTGTTCCACACTGAGGGATTCAATGTAGTCAACCTGCCGTTGAGTGATGAGCGGTCAGCCGACATTGGGCTCAGGTACGCCAACAATGAGGTGTGCTATCCCGCTACCCTTGTAGTGGGTGACATAATAAAAGCTTTACAGTCTGGAGAGTATGATCCGGATAATACGGCAGTGGCAATCACCCAGACCGGCGGTCAGTGCCGTGCCAGCAACTATATGAGCCTTATAAGGAAAGCCCTTTCAGATGCAGGCTACGGCCAGGTTCCGGTCATATCGGTAAGTCTGGGCAGCGGAATAAGCAATGAACAGCCCGGTTTCAGGATAAACTGGCTCAAACTGCTGCCTCAGGCACTGTATTGCATATTGTTCAGCGACAGTCTCTCCAAGTTCTACTATGCCACCATAATCAGAGAGAAGGAGAAAGGTGCCGCTAACGCACTTAAGGAACGTTATCTTGAAACAGCTGCCAAACTTGTAGAGAACCGTGAATGGCGCAAACTGCTCCCGCTCACGGCACAGGCAGCGGCAGACTTTGAAAGCGTCTGCACAGACCGCAATACAAAAAAGGTAGGCATTGTGGGTGAGATTTACCTCAAATTCAATCCTTTTGCCCATAGGCACATCACGGACTGGCTGTCAGAACATGATGTTGAGGTTGCATATCCCACTCTGCTTGAGTTCTTTATCCAGTATTTTGTGAACCGTAAGACCAATAAACGGAGTAACATTGAGACATCGTCTATCCCTGAGTTCATATACAACTGGTTCTATTCACGGGTACGCCGGAGCATAGACAGGTTCAATGAAGCCGCCTCAGCATTCAGCAGGTTCCGTCCGTCGTCCGATTTATTTGAACAGGCAGAACGCGCGTCACACATAGTAACCCTGAACGCCCAGTTCGGCGAGGGCTGGCTGCTTCCGGGTGAGATAGCCACTTATGCCGAGGAGGGTATCCCTAATGTGCTTTCACTCCAGCCTTTCGGATGCATAGCCAATCATATTGTTGCCCGTGGAGTGGAGAAAAAAATCAAACAACTCTATCCTGACCTCAATTATCTGGCCATAGATTTTGACGGTGGTGTATCTGAAGTAAACATTACCAACAGAATGCTTTTGTTCCTGGACTCACTCAAATAATTAACAACTCATTTACAGGTCTTATGTTGAAGGAAAAAGACAAAATGGAGATCCGTATCCTCAAAGCCGCCACGGAAGTGTTCCTGGAAAAAGGATATGCAGGAACCAATATGACCCTGATAGCCCAGGCTGCCGGGATAAACCGTCCGGCCCTATACTACTATTTCAGGACCAAGGACCGGATTTTCAATGAACTGTTCGGCCTTATGGTCAAGTCATTCATTCCACGCCTTCTGGAGATACTGAACAGTAATGACCCCATGGAAGTCCGTTTGGAGAGATTCGTAGACAGTTATTTTGAGCAGTTAAGCAAGGAGCCGCGACTGCCCATATTCATACTGCGTGAGAATTTCCGTGATCCAGAGTTCCTGCTCAAGACCGTCTTTGACCTGAACCTTGAAAACTATTTCAGTGAGCTGCGCCTTACTTATGAGAAAGAGGTATCCCTTGGAAACCTTAAAGAGGTACCGCCGTTTGCCATTTTATATACATGTCTTGGACAGATAGTCTTTCCGTTCCTTACCAAGCCTTTCGTACAGACCGTATTTGTAGGGAATCAGGAAAAGCCGTGGGTCGTAGCATCTGATTTCAACTCTCTTATGACCATGTGGAAACCCTACGTGGTGAAAAGCCTGAAATCTTTGCTGTTTGCACGATAAAGTGGCTGACGGTTGATGTGCCGGAGATATCACCCTGATTTGGATACTTGCTTCCGGCCCCCGGCAATTATATTCATCGTGTGTATAATTGCAGGATTTTATGTAAGTTTGTAAACCAAAAGCAATTACAACCTGTTATGAAGAAATACTCCATCCTTATTGCCGCCGCCCTGATGCTGGCCGGTTGCACAGGCAAGGTAAAGGGCCCCTGCGACATTTATGAGAAGTTTGGAACCAAGTGTGTGGCCGCTCACAGCACCACCCGCAAGCTCTACTCCAAGTATGACGGACCCCTCTATCAGGTGGTGCGCGAATCGGACGGCAAGACGCTTGATATTGGTACCATAGACGGCGGTTATGCCGATGCCGCTGCACAGGATGCTTTCCTGGAGGGAACTATCGGATACATAAGCATCATATATGATCAGACCGGTCACGGAAATGACCTGATGCAGGCTGCTCCCGGTACTTTCAACGGTCCGGCCAAGGGTGAGTTCAATACGCTGCCCATAGCCGATATGGCTCCGGCAGTGCTGAACGGCCACAAGGTTTACGGTGCATATTTTATGCCCGGCATGGGACTCAGGAACAACAACGCATCATATCTGGCCATCAACGATGAGCCCGAGGGAATCTACTACGTTGTGGACGGTAACCATTTTGACAGCGGCTGCTGCTTTGACTACGGCAATTCATCAACCAACGGACGAGCTGTGGGCCGCGGCACTATGGAGACTACATACTTTGGCACATCCACCAACTGGGGCAGCGGAAACGGTGACGGTCCCTGGATTATGGCCGATATGGAGGCCGGACTTTTCTCCGGTTTCAACGCCAAGAAGAACGAAGTACCGTCTATTACTGACTGGAGGTTTGTATCGGCCTACGTGAACGGCGGAGGCGGTAACAAGTGGGATCTGCGCGGCGGTGACGCCACCAAGCCCGATGTGGTGACATTCTACGAGGGCGAGCGCCCCGTATCGCCCGATCCCAACGAGGGCTACTATCCCATGAGCAAGAAGGGTGGTCTGCTGCTGGCCAACGGAGGCGACAACGGTAACGGATCGGCCGGAACGTTCTATGAGGGTGCAATGACTGTGGGCTATCCTACACTTGAGGCAGTCCAGGCTGTTCAGGCAAACATCGCCGCAGCAAAATATTCAGAGCCTACGCTCAAGGCCTCACGGCTGCTTACATTCCGCAAGGGAGAGCCGCAGAGTCTGGTGGTTACTTTCCGCAATACAACCGATTCTCCCATCCGGAATCTTGGCATCGGAATAGATATGGACGGCGGATGGAAAACAGAGGTGGAGTATTCAGATGTAAATGAGCAGATTATGCCGGGCGCTACCGCCAGCACCAGGTTCAGGATAACGGGTCCCGGTAAAGACTATTACGGTTTTGCCCGTATCACAGCCGATTGGAATGACGGCGGGCATGAGTCGGCCCAGATCCGTATCCGCAGTGCTGCGGCAGTGAGTATCAATGAGATAAGTCTGGGCGGCGAGCAGTTTATTGAACTTTATAATTCATCCGATGAGCCTGTTGACGTGTCCGGCTGGGAGCTTGAGATTACCCGCAGCGGATGGGCTCCGGTACGTGCGGCCAGACTGCCTGCCGGTACTGTAATCAAGGCAAAGGATTTCCTGGTGCTGCGTCCCAATGCCGATGCGCTCAAGTTTGACGCAGCACCTATGACCAAGATATTCATCCCTGTATCAACGGCTCCCAAGAGCGTGTTCAAGGCCGGAAGCACCAACCTGCCTGTAGCATCGGTAGCAGGACTTGAGGCAGGCCAGAAGATAGGTATTGACCTGGGCGGCAGGTATGAGGAGGTGACCCTGACCAAGGTGGGCACTCCCGGAACCTTGACAACTCTTGCAGGTCCCGCCAAGGCCGGCGACAAGACCCTGAACCTGGAGGTCACAGCCAATCTCAGTGAGGGTATGGAGATAACCATCAGCACCGGTCAGCGCAAGGAGGTGCGCAAGATTACCAAGGTCATCAAGGTATCTCAGGCTCCGCAGCCCAGACGATTCGGACAGCAGGGCCAGCCTCATGAGCCGGGCATTGTTGAGATAGACCGTCCGCTCACCATGGACCAGATAGCAAGTGTTGATGTGTGGGCTCCGGGTACTGGAATTGAATTCACACCCGCCCTAAAGTATGATCATATAAGCGGTGATGCGATATCGGCCCCGTTTACAAAACCTGCTAATGACGGCAGTTACAGTTACACATATTCTACAAGGGCAGGGGCTATTGCGTTGTATCACGGCGATGTTCCGGTGGATGCTGTCATTTACGGCTCCAAGCAAAGCAACTCAAGCGCCAACGGCACAATCTGCCGTCCGGACCTGGCTGTATTGGAGGGAGAGCAGACTCAGGGCGGCTGTCTGGCCGAGGTTCCGCAGATACGTATGCCGCGCGGCATGAATCAGGGACAGGCATCGGCCCCCACATACTCGCTGGTAAGGTTGCCCGACGGCAATGACCGCGATGCCCTGTGTGAGATTCAGTACACACAGGATCCTACACCAGGTGTGTCAAACAAGTTGCGTTAAAGCAGGATCTTGATGCGGAAACCACGGGCGGTGGGTTCCTGGATTATGTCCTTAGTCCGTGCACTGACGGCTATCGGGACATTGCCTCCTGCGAACGGTGATTCAGTCAATCCTTCCACCATGAAATCCAGGGCGGTCTCACCGGTAAGTTCGGTGTATGTAAGCCTGAATGTCAGCGGGCGGAAGGATGCCATGTGATTCTGAATCATGTCATCGGCCACAGGTATTGCCTCGGCGGCTTTTTCGGCTATGTTGTACTTGATGCAGAAACGGTTCATTTCTGAATGCATTTCAAGCAAGTCAAACTCATCGTCACTAATCTCAAAAACCAGCTTCTGGATTCGGTTGACAAAGGATTTGGTTACGCTGTGTACGGGATGCTCAAATATCTGTCCGGGGCTGCCGTCCTCATAAATAATACCGTCGTACATAAAGAATATGCGGGTGCTCACGTCACGGGCAAACCGCATCTCATGAGTTACTATGAGCATGGTCAAGCCCTCGGATGCCAGCTGACGTATTACACTCAGCACCTCACCCACCATAGTGGGGTCCAGGGCCGATGTGGGCTCGTCAAAAAGTATCACCTCCGGGTGCATGGCAAGCGATCGGGCTATGGCTACACGCTGCTTCTGTCCGCCGGAGAGTGACGAGGGATAGACATCGGCCTTTTGCGACATTCCCACTTTCCTGAGCAGGGTCATGGCCTCGGCGCGGGCATCGGCCTCACTGAGACCAAGCAGACGTATGGGGGCGTAGATTATATTCTCAATGACCGTCATGTGCTCAAAGAGGTTGAAGCTCTGGAATACCATACCCATACGGCGGCGCAGGACATCCAGACGGTATCCCTTGGCCGTGATATCCTCTCCGTCAACCAGAATCTGTCCGCTGGTGGGCGGTTCCAGCATGTTGAGCGCCCTGAGCAGGGTACTCTTGCCAGTACCTGAAGGGCCGATGATGCTTATTACCTCACCCTTGTCAATATCGCAGTTGACATCCTTGAGGACAGTTACAATGCTGCCGTCAGGATTATGGAAAGTCTTGCTTAAGTGCTTTATGCTTATCATATTACTTTCTGGTTATTAGGAGGTTCAAAAGTTTGCGTATCAGCCACGCCAACACAAAGTATATGATGGTGATGATGAGCAAAGGGATGAGCGCATCAAACGTGCGGCTACGGATAAGGTCACTGGCGCGGGTCAGGTCCTGGATGGCTATATAACCCACTATCGATGTACTCTGAAGCAACTTGACGCACTCGCCGGCATACAGCGGCAGACCCTTGCGGAGTGCCTGCGGCATGACTATACCTGTAAAGGTTCTGAAAGGAGTGAAACCCAGACTCAATCCGGCCTCGGTCTGACCTACAGGAACTGTGGATATTGATGAGTCAAAGATGCTTCCGGCCGATGAGGCAAAACTGAAAGCAAATGTGATGATTGCCACTATCGATGCACTCATGCCTGAACCTGCAAATATCACGTAGAACATTATGAGGAGCAGCACCAGAGTAGGGGTTCCCTGTATGAATGAACAGTACAGGCCGATTGCTGAGCGTACCCAGTTGCGGCGGCTGCGCAAAGCGCTGCATACACCTATTCCTAAAACAGTACCGATCAGGATAGACAATAGGGTAATCTTTATGGTTTCAGTCAATCCCTGGGTTATCAGTTTCCACCTATCCTCCCTGACAAGATTCATCCTTAAGCGTTCGGCAAGTCCTACATGGACTTTACTGTCATGATCAGCCACGATGAATACCGGGTGGCAGATATAGTAGTAATCAGTGAAATCCATGAAAGTCTTTCTCTCCTCGGTTACAAAGATGTTGCCGGCCATAAAATCAGCCTGTCCTGTCTGAATGGCTGTGACTGCCCCGCCCAGATCAATGAAACTGAAATTTATGGGGCGTCCCAGATAATTGGCGAATCGGGTCAGTATATCCGGGTCCATACCCATCCATTTGCCACCTTCGCCAACATAACTTACAGGCTCAAGATTGTTACATACTACACAGTGCAGGGGCTCTGAACTGACAGTATGGCCTATGTTGGGATCTTCAACCTGAGGTCCGTCTTTAGTCCAGCGGTTGATGATATCCTGTATCGGAATGGTTTTAAGGAATGCGTTGAACTGCTCAAGCAGCACGGTATTGCCTTTCTTGATTCCGAAAGCAACCTCAAAGGAGTCTTCACCATACATTGCCACTTTGACTCCCAGCCGTTTGCGGTTAGGCTCTGTCAATTCAATCTCATCGCCCACAAACACATCGGCAAGCCCTTGCCTGACTGCCTGCAAAGCATCGGCCTGAGTGGCGCATGCAAAGACTGTGACATCGGGGCGGGCTGAGTATTTGTGCTCGTAATAATTGCCTGCACCACAACTTATGGTAAGTCCGGTCAGATCAGCCTCAGATTCCAGTGTTATGGTTTTGCTTTTGTTGCCTGAACATGATACACAGATTGCAAGAACCAGGATTCCTGCAATCTGTTGTAATGTTATAGTCCTTCTGTCCATTTCTTTTCTAATAGTTCAAATGACTGAAATGCAATTATTTAATTGTATGTTGTAGTTTCTTGAGGGCCGACATGTCCGATGATGCACCGTACAGTATCTCATACTTTCCGGGCATTGTGGTCATGAGGTTGTGGTTGGTATCGAACCACTCGAATGACTCCGGGGTGAGCTCGAACTCAACGTTTACGGTCTTGCCCTTGGGTATTGATACGCGCCTGAATGCACGCAGTGCGTGACTGGGACCTTCGGTATCGCCGGGACGGCTCACGTAGAGCTGCACCACTTCCTGACCATCCAGTTTTGATGTGTTCTTGACCTTTACTGATACAAGTACCTTGTCTCCATCCTTACGGATCTTAGCCTTGCCGTACTTGAAGGTGCTGTAGCTAAGACCGTAACCAAAGGGGTACAGGGGCTTATCTGTCATGTAGCGGTAGGTGCGGCCCTTCATGGAGTAGTCCTCAAAATCGGGCAGCTGGTCTGTTGACTTATAGAATGTAACAGGCAGACGGCCTGCAGGGTTATATGTGCCATACAGGACCGATGCAATTGCGTTGCCGCCCTCCTCGCCGGGATACCAGGCCTGCAGGATTGCATCGCATGAAGGCTCAACATCGGTAAGTCCCATTGCGGAGCCGCTGAAGTTCACGAACACCACTTTCTTGCCGGCAGCCTTGAGAGCCTTGACAAGCTCTGTCTGTGCTGTGGGCAGTTCTATCCTGGTGCGGTCACCGCCGCGGAATCCCTCAATGCTTACAGGCATCTCCTCGCCCTCAAGTGAGGGGGATATGCCGCCGGCAAATATGATTACGTCGGCATCGGCACAAGCGGCTACGGTCTTATCGACGCTTACCTCCTCCTCATAGCCCAGGTCAAATGAGAGTGCGGCCAGACCGCTGCGGCAGCTGTAGTTGATGGTAATCTCATAGTCCTGACCGGCCTTGGCGTTCAGGGTATAGACCTTGCGGGGCTCGTTGCCGTTACGGCCTGTGGCCACGCGGCGGCCGTCAACGCTGATTGAAGCCTGGCCCTGGTTCTGCATGTAGAATGCCACCTGACCGTCCTTATCGGCATGGAAGGTCGATGTATATACGGCTGCAAAGTTCTCCAGGTTCACATTGGGGGCGAACACTGTGGCACCGCCGGTTGAGAAACGCAGCGGGGTGGCGTTGTGGCGCAGTACATCGGGCTCACCCTCGGCACGGGAGTTGTTCCAGTACCTGGCGTCAAAACCCTGCTGTCCGCTGGCCTTGCACTGGCTGAACAGGCTTATCAGGGCCAGAGAGTTTGATGCGTAGTCACATCCGCGCATATACTCTACCTGTGCGCCTGTGGCCTGGATTCCGGCCAGCATGGTTACTGTGCGTGACGGGGTTCCGTTGTAGTTACCCCACTGCATTACGGAGTCATTGGCGTTGGGGCCCATAACCACCACCTTCTTGCTTGAGCCCAGCGGCAGTATGCCGTTGTTCTTGAGCAGAACCATGCTCTCCTGGGCCATCTTGAGCGCCAGGGCGCGGTGCTCCTTGCTGTCAACCACGCTGTACGGTATCTTGCTCCACTCAACCTGACCGGGGTCATCCATCTCGCCCAGTTCAAAACGGGCGGTCATAAGGCGGGTTATTGAAACGTCTATATCGGACTCCTTTATAAGACCGTCCTTTACAGCCTGTACCAGCTGGGCGTAAGAGCTTCCGCACTCCAGGTCAGTTCCGGTCAGCACGGCTTTTGATGTGGCGTGCCTGGCATCGGGCTCGGTATTGTGGTGGCCCTGGGTAAAGAAGTCGTTGATGGCCCAGCAGTCCGATACCACTATGCCCTTGTAGCCCCATTCGTTGCGCAGTATCTGCTGGAGCAGACGGTTGCTGCCGCAGCAGGGCTCATCCTCGTAGCGGTTGTAGGCGCACATCACCTCTTTTACACCTGCCTCCTGCACCAGTGCCTTGAAGGCGGGCAGGTAGGTCTCACGCAGGTCACGTGCGGCTATGTTCTCGGCATTGAACTCGTGGCGGTTCCACTCCGGACCGCTGTGCACGGCAAAATGCTTGGCGCAGGCGTGCAGCTTGTCATATTTGGAATCGGCAGGGCCCTGCAGACCGTTCACTACCGATACGCCCATCCTGGATGTAAGGTACGGATCCTCACCGTAGGTTTCCTGACCGCGGCCCCAGCGGGGATCACGGAATATGTTTATGTTGGGAGTCCAGAACGTAAGACCCTGATAGCGGCGCAGACCGCCGTTCTCACTGTACTGGGTTGATTTGGCGCGGGCCTCATCGCTCACTGCCGTAAACACGTCCTGGAGCAGGGCATCGTCAAATGATGCGGCCATACCTATGGCCTGCGGGAATACTGTAGCCAGACCAGCGCGACCCACACCGTGAAGGGCCTCGTTCCACCAGTCGTAGGCTTTGATGCCAAACTCAGGGATGGCGGGCGATCCGTTCTGCATCAGGGCGACCTTCTGCTCTAGTGTAAGACGGCTTACCAGATCGGCTGCACGCTGGGCGGCAGGCAGACTGGCATTCCTGTAGGGTTGTGCGTTACAGAAAATGACTCCCGTGACGGTGCATAAAAGCGCAGTAAAAAATTTTTTCATGACAAATATTATTGATTTGTAGGCAAAGATACAAAAGGGGATGTTCTTTTTTACACTTTTTTCCTAATTTTGCTCCCGAGTAGCAGGAAGTGTCTGCTGCAAGTGTGCTTGGAACCACTATAAAAACAAGTAAAAATGACTGAAAAAACTAATTCTGCGGGGCAGCGCGGGCTGTCCGTCACGTTTGTGGTATTGGCAGTGACATTCTGCGTCTGCCTCATTACATCAAATCTTTTTGTGCCAAGGCTTTGGCGGGTAGGGAACACCTGGATGCAACTTTCAGGTGCAGTTGTGATTTTTCCCATATCGTACATAATCAATGACCTGCTGACCGAGGTTTACGGTTACCGCAAGGCCATGAAGGTTATCTGGATGGGATTTGCCATGAGTGCGTTTGTGGCACTGGCAGCTGGTCTGGTAAGCATCCTGCCGGCCCCCATCGACCCTGAGAATCAGGCAGTGGCCGACAGTTTCAACCATCTGTTCGGACTCATTCCGCGTACTACGGCCGCATCACTGCTGGCATTCATCCTGGGATCTCACATGAATTCATGGGTACTGTCCAGAATGAAGATTGCCACCAAGGGTAAGGGATTCGGCTGGAGAGCTGTTTTATCAAGCATTGTGGGTGAACTTTCCGATTCTGTGATTTTTTACCCGCTCGCGTTCATCGGCTCAATGCCTTTCAAGACTATCCTGTCAATAATAGTAACCCAGGTAACAGTCAAGACGCTTTACGAGGTTGTCATACTGCCTGTGACCGCGCTGATTTCACGCAAACTTAAGGAAAAGGAGGGTATTGACACCTTTGACTACGATATCAAGTATAATCCCTTTAAGATAAAGTCCGAATAATATGTCCGAAGACAGAAAACAGGAGGGCCTGACAGCCCTTGGTGGCAAGACCACATATTCAAACACATACAATCCCGGGCTGCTGGAGGCGTTTGAGAACCTTAATAAGGAGAATGACTACTGGGTGCGCTTTAACTGCCCGGAGTTCACTACCCTGTGTCCCATAACCGGACAGCCCGATTTTGCCGAGATCCGCATAAGCTATATCCCTGATGTAAAGATGGTTGAGAGCAAATCTCTCAAACTCTACCTGCACAGTTACCGAAATCACGGCGGATTCCATGAGGACTGCGTGAACCGCATCATGAAGGACCTTATCAGACTGATGGACCCCAAGTACATAGAGGTGACCGGATTCTTTGTGCCGCGTGGCGGAATATCCATCTATCCCTACGCCAACTACGGCCGTAAGGGCACCAAGTATGAGGCTCTTGCCGAGAAAAGGATGGAAACCCATGAGTAAGACTGAATTTGTACTGAAGTGGCTTGAGGAGCACGGGATAGAGTATCAGGTGCACTACCATCCGCCGTTGCCTACCATCGAGGAGGCACTGGCCTATTGGAAGACAATTGACTCAACGCACTGCAAGAACCTGTTTTTCCGCAACCATAAGGGCAACCGCCATTATATGGCCAGTTTTGAGTGCCATAAGAATCTGGATATTCACGCTCTGGAGCATATTGTAAGGCAGGGTAAACTGAGTTTTGCCAGCCCTGAGCGTATGGACCGGTGCATAGGCGTTGCGCCTGGTTCAGTGTGCGCATACGGCCTTATTCACGACATGAATCTGGTGGAACATCCCGCAATACCGCAACCCGACGGCACCCGTGACTTTGGCTGGATAAAGGAGGGCGTAAACCCCAAGGAACTCTTTGACAACGGCCACCGTGTAAAGTACTTCCTGGATGCAGACCTCAGGACAGCTCCAAAAGTTTCATTCCACCCGTGTGAAAACACAGCCAGCGTTGTGGTGAGCAACGCCGGCTTTATGCGCTTCCTTGAAATCTGGGGAGGCGATGTGGAGTGGATTACCGTTGAGTGATTCTTTTACCATCCTCCGGGTCCTCCACCTGGACCACCAGGGAATCCACCTCCACCTGGACCACCAGGGAATCCACCTCTACCTGGATCACCAGGGAATCCTCTTCCAGCGGGTCCACCCGGTCCTCCCGGTCCGCCAGGACCACCTCCTTTATAAGCAGACATTGTAACAGGTGTTCCGCTGCTTACAGAGCAATTTGTCCGGACTTTACCTTCAAGCAATTCTGTACCGCCTTGAATCATAACACCGGCATTAAGGGCAGGGGAGGATTTGCCTGAAACAACAAGCGTTGAGCCGCCGTTTACCGGGGTCTTGAATGCAATACACTCCTGGCCTATTGTCATTGAATACCAGATGTTTTTGCTCCAGACTGTAGTCTGAAAACAATCCTGAGAGAGTCTTGACCCTGACTCCAGCCCTCCTATGGCTATCAGCGTACCACCCTGTAAGTAAAGCCTGTATCCTCTTTCGGTATTGGCATCAATTGCCACCTCGGGAACTCTGCTCCCAATGGCATATACCAGACCTCCTTTGATGTAGAAGTTGCCGTTGGCATCCAGACCGTCATTGCGTGCTGAACAGCCATATACCATTCCGCCCTCAATGGTAAATGTGCCGCCGGAGTTTATTGCATCATCAGCGGCCGAATAGCTGTAAACCGAGCCTTCTTTCACAATTATGTCACTCTTGGACTCTATGCCTTCATGCGCTTCGCTGTTTACAGAGACTGTTCCGCCATGGAACACAATGTCTCCGTCAAACTTTATGCCCTTGGCCGATGCGCTGTTTGATGTAAAGCCACGTCCTCTGCCAGTTGAACCTACGTTGGAGCCTATTGTGGTTACGTGTACTCTGCCACCGCTGAAACAGCCTGTACCGTCACCGCTTATACCCTTGCCACCTGCCCCGAAACAGACTATGTCAAGCGTACCCGCAGTAATCTCAAACCTGCGGTCCGCCTTGATACCTGAAGTGCCTTTGTATTCTCCACTCGCTGTATCTAATGCTGCAGCTCCTGACACACTGATATTTGTATTGCCCCCGGCAATAAGCACCAGTGAGTCTGATACTATGCCTTTTTTCATGTCGGCTGATACAATGATGCCTATTGCCCCGCCTTCTATAATTACTGACTCCTTTCCGCGTATTCCGTGACCTGCTGCTGAAATAACGTTAATTACAGGTTCCCCTGTTATCCTGACATAGTCATCACTGCTGATGCCGGATTTTCCTACTGCTGTTACGTTTAATGTTCCTTTACCGCAGATTATCAGCTCTCCCTCACTGAACAGGGCGGCTTTCTCATCCTCACTATCCGGTGTGACTGAATAAATGGCCGCATCATTCAGGCTGTTTTTGCCGTTTATTACAAGATGGCATTTTTTCTTGCTCTGGTTGTTTATGGCAGCTCCAGTTGAGTTTGTCAGGTTAAGGTTATTCAGGACCAAAGCCTGTTTCCTGTTGCTGTACAGTTTGACAGAACCGTCGTGTGTAGTCCCCGACAGTTCATAAGCCACCGTTTCATCAGTTGTGTTGTTTACGGTTACATGGCTGCCGTTTACGGTTACAGTATTATTGGTATCGCCCGTAACCTGAACACCACTCCCTGAAAAAACAATCCTGACGTTACGGTCATACTCATTAATGTTGAATCCTTCATTCAGATCTTGACCTGAACTATGTGTACCGCACGCAAAAAGAAACGTTGGTAAAATGAAATGATATACAGCTCTCATCGGATATGAATTTTGAAATCCCCTTCATTTATAGTCCCGTTGTTATTGAGCCCGGTCAGATATGTGTCTGCTGTCAGGTTCCATACGGCATTCTTTTCAACCGTTACTGTCGCTGTTTTAGCAGTGTTGCCGGTATTGGCTGCTCCGTTCCAGATTACGTTATTACCTATTGTAACGCTAACATTGTTTACATCATCAGCACATACGTCACCATTGTAAGTCCATGATTCTTTAGTGGTATTGAGCAGAAGATTACCGGTTGATCCGTTACCGCGCTTATAGTATTCTACACTCATCAGTTTTCCGCTGGCCACATTAAGGGTGACATCGGTCAGGGTAAGAGTACCCGACACATTGGTAACAAAACAGAGCGGCGCTCCAGTGCTGGTAACGCTTAACGTACTGTTGGTCACGGAGCAGACAGGATTGGAGCCATCGGCATCGCCCGATGTGGACTGGTGCAAGAGAATTCCACGTGTATCAGACCGGGATGTCATCCGGCAGTTATTTACAGTTACCCGGTTGCTGCCCTCTATAGTGGCGATAGGACCTTTTTCTGACAATCCTGTTATGTCTGTCACGGTAATTTCGCCTGTACTGTATATTACCGCCGATTTACTGCCCCTGGCCGTAACTGAACCACCTGTAACATTGACTGTACCTCCACCACGGTCTGTGGCAATGGCCGAACTGGTCTCACTCCGTGTGGTTATGTTTACGTTTGATGCGTTTATTATCCCGCCCCCCGTACAATGCAGTCCGCGTGACACGCTTGCAGAGTTGTCAATGGTAATTCCATTGATGTCAATCCTGGCTCCGTTTGTGGCGAAAACAGCGTTTGAACCCTTGGAAACAGTTGTCACAATACAGTCTTTAATGTTTATGACAGACTCCTTACCCGATGCATATACGGCTGAGTTTGTGCCGTAAAAGCTTGTGGCATCGCCTGTATAGTTACTGCTGTAGTCTCCTTTTTTTGTGATATTACAGTCAGAAAGAGTCAGTTTGCCGTTTGTGACCTGTATTACATTGTAATCAGGAACTGTTGTGGTAAGCGCCTCATCCTTCAGTTCCTTTACGGATTCGTCAGAGATGACATATTCCGCTCCGGCAGGGGACTTAGAGCTGGGATTTCCGCGTTCACCGTTCCTGCCATGTCCTGGCTGGGCGTCAGATTCCGTACAGGCTGCAAATATCGTTATTGCAACAAGAATGAACTTTGCATTCATAATGGTTATTTTTTAAAAAGAGTACTTGTATCCAATGCAGATTTGTGGCATTATAGTACGGTCATACGTCAGTGACTTCAGTCTGGTCCCGCTTCTGTGGGTTAACTGGAGTTTTTCCTTGAGCGAGAAGCGCCAGTCTCCGCTTTTAAGTGTGCCGGTAAGGTCCAGATATAGCCGGTGGCGCGGATTCCACTGGTCTGATGAGTTCTTTACGTCTATATATACATATCCAAGGCCGGCCTTAAGAAAGGAATTGATTTTATAATCTCCTCCAATTGTAGCCTGATAACGCCATATTTCGTTAAAACTGTCTTTTGTACGTAGCTCAAGGTCGGCAATCATATAGTCGCCCAGTTCCTGAATTGAAATCATAATGCTGTAACTTTTTTGTTTATAATCTTTTCTATAATACGTACCTTTTGCTTGAACCTTCCTGGCCGTACACCCGGATCTGTCATTGTCACTGCAATGCAGTATTTGCTGACTCTCCTGGATCTGACTCTGTGGTATAGCAGGATATTTTTCATAAGACTGAAGGAACGTCCGTCCTGTTTAAGTTCTACTTTCCACTCCTTGACTACAAGGTTCTTCTTGTTGATTTTCTGTGTCTCCTGTGCGCCTGCCGTAAACGGGATCAACAGCAGAATGCAGAGCAAATAACAGTACTTTTTCATAACTCGTGCATTTTGATTGTTTATAATATCACCAGCCTCCCTTTCTGCCGCCGCCACCGGGACCACCCGGATTTATGCCACCGCCGTTGCCTCCGGTATATGAAGACAGCGTTACTGATGAACCACCGCTTATGGAGCCGCCTGTAGTGACAATTCCATCAAACCAGCTTGAGCCGCCAGATACCGTGATACCGGATTTAAGGGTAGGGGTGGATGCTCCAGATACCACCAGAGGTGTTCCGCCGCTGGCTGGAGTCTTGAAAGCTATAACGTTTGAACCTACTGTGAGCGAATACCATGTGCTTCTGTTCCAGGATGATGACTGATAACAGCTCTGAGTGAGGCTTGCTCCTGACTCCAGTCCGCCGATAGCAATCAATGTGCCCCCTTGAACGTATAGTTTGTATCCTCCCTCTGTGTTTGCATCAAGTGCTACCTCGGGCGATGTGGCACCTATTGCATACACAATACCGCCTTTTATGTAGAAATTGCCGTTAGCATCCATTCCGTCATTGCTTGTGGCATAGCCGCCAACCATTCCGCCTTCTATCGTGAATGTACTGGCTGAGTTTATAGCATCATCTGCCTGCGAGTAGCTATAGATGACACCATCCTTGACAGTAATAGTTCCTTTGGACTCTATACCTTCATGTGCCTTGCAGCTTACTGTTACTGTCCCGCCGTTAAAGTACAGGTTCCCGTCGAACTTGATACCCTTGGCCGATACACTGTTGGATGAACTGCTGTTACGGCCTCCCTGTGATGAACCGTAGTTGGAGCCTGTTGCAGTGACATTTACAGTACCTCCGTTGAAATAACCCGCTGCATCGCCGCTTATGCCCTTACCGCCGGTGCCGGAATTGGTAATTGTCAGTGTGCCTGCATTCATCTCAAAACGCTGGTCGGCCTTGATGCCTGCAGTGCCTGTGTATTCAGCATCATCACTGTCATACGCAGCTGATCCTGTAACCTTGATTGTGGTTGAACCACCGTCAATGCATACCAGAGAGTCTGATGTGATACCCTTCTTCATATTGGCTGACACCTCAGCATTCAACACTCCGTTTGATACTATCACCGCATCCTTGCCGCGTATGCCATGACCGGCTGAGGAAATAACCTTTATTGTAGGAGATGACATGAAACGTACGTAGTCATCACTTGTGATACCGGCCTTTCCGGTTGCTGTAACTGTAAGCGTGCCGTCTCCGCTGAATATCAGCTGTCCCTCACTGAATATAGCGGCTTTCTCATCCTCGGATGAAGGAGTGTCTGTGTATGACGAGCCATCGGCGACAGAGTTTGTGCCTTTGACAACAACAAAACAGCGTTTCTTGCCCTGATTGTTTATGGCGGCACCGTTCCTGTTGGTCAAGCTGAGTCCATCCATTACTATTGCCTGCTTTTTGGAGCTGTAAACTTTAAAATAACCGTCACTGGCAGTTCCGGTCAGGTAGTAAATAATCTTCTCATCTGTGGTGTTGTTTACTGTGACATCATTGCCAGAAACGGTTATAATACCGTCAATATCTCCGCTCACAGTGGCTCCTGAACCGGAATATGTAACATATATGGTACGGTCAAATACGGTATTGGACACATTGTCCTCGCTCTCTTCAGTATCGTCACTCTCAATTATTCCGCCACCGGACTCTCCATCCTGGCTAACGGTCAGCTTGGCACTCACTTCACCTGATGAGAAGGTTATGCAACCGGACCGTGCTGTGTCCTCATTGGGCTGTACGGTTACAGTTATCCGGGTGCTCCCTGATGTTCCTGTTTCTGAAGACAGTTCTATCCAGGACTCAGATATAATAGTAGTCCAGTCACTGCCCGAACTTACAGTAACCGTAAAACTGCCACCTTCTTTGGCTGCTTTAACAATAGTTTCTGACAGGGTAATGTAATCATTGCCGGAATATCTGGGGATGTTGATTCCTGTCCCGTCGGACAGAGTTATGTACACGCTGTCGGCATCATGGGTCATACTGTTGAAGACAGGAATGCTGCGGCCTTCAAGAATTTCATATACCTTATTCCATTCGCCGCCATAATATGCATACCAGAAACCGTCGGAACCCTTTATCCTTAAAAGTTCGGATGCGAATTCAGAACTGACGGTATTCCCGTCAATCAGCCATTGTGAGGCCCCTACGCCTATTGTCGGGTTTGCGTAATTGAAACCGTAGGCGGCGCGGGCATTTATAATCATGGTGTTGCCCGATGAAAACGTGATAGTATCTTCACTTACTGATGTGACCGTACTGCCGGCAACATACTCATTGGAAAGAGCCTGTAGAGCGGCTATGTCTGTGTTTAACTGAGAACAGTCAACAGAAACACCAGTCTTTTCCTGTACGATAACGGTAATGTCATCACCCGCACATCCGCTAAACATAAGTGGCAGAATCAAACCGATTGTTGTTATTTTTTTCATAATCATTTTTTTTGTTTTCTGTTTCTAAAGTATGTCAGAAAGGCTTTACTGAAAAAAATATTCAACAAACGCCATATTTTTCTCAACAAAACGGGTTGACAGAACAACAAAAAAACTACTTTTGCGCGTTATGCAGAATGCCGGACAGGGAGTGGATAATCTAATTATGGGGATAGTGATACAGATACTGCCATATCTGTTACTGCTCTTGTTGCACCATTTTGTGCTGGCTCCGCTGTTCTTCAAAAAGAAACTGCTTGTTTATTTGCTGGTTACTTTGTCTCTGCTTACGGCTTTCGGCTTTTACTGCTTCAAGGTTGGCAATCCGCAGGATTTTGGTCCGGGTGGTCCGGGACAGTTCCAGGGGCCGCCACCCATGATGCAGCGGGGGCCAATGCCTCCTCCGCGGCCTATTGATGATATGCGTCCTCCAATGGACAGCATGATGCCTCCTCCTGATGAATTGCGGCCTCCTATGGATGAATTGCGGCCTCCTATGGATGATGTGCGGCAGCCAATGATGTCCCCTGGTAATCACAGGCCCATGCGCCCCGAGGTTATGAAGCTGCTTATCGGCCTGCTGCTGGTATTGGTGGACCTTGGAGTGATGGTGTATCTGCGCAATCTGCGCACCGAAAAACAGGTTGATGACTTAATGGCCGAGAACCAAAGACATCAGGAAAAGCTGGATGAGATGAGCCGCAACGCGGTCAATATGCAGAAAGCCGATACAGAACTTACATTCAAGACCGATTATAAGCAGGTGCACGTCAAGCCATGCAACATACTATATGTCGAAGGGATGGGAGAGTACCTTAAGATATACCATAAGGATTCTGCTACGCCGCTTGTGGTGCTCATGAGCATGAAACGTATCCTGGAGCAGTTGCCCGATGACCGTTTTGCGCGTGTCCACAAGTCATACATCGTGAACATTAATCATATAGCAAGCAACAGCCGTACCCAGATCACTGTAGATAACGGTAGCGTCATACCCATAGGTGAATCCTACCGCGTTTCGGTCTTGGAGCGTCTTAATGCAAAGTAATTATTACTTTTGCAGTTACTCAATGCAGTTCCGGCCCTGTGTGCCAATCCCCTTATTCCTGGAAGCAGTAACCGAAACCGGCGCGGGTAGCCAGGCAGTCAGCGTACGGCTCAATCTTCTTGCGGATGCGGGTGATGTTTACATCTACAGTACGGGTATTCACCACAACGTCATCGGGCCAGATGGCCTGCAGCAGCTGCTCGCGTGAATAGACCACGCCGCGGTTCATCATGAACAGTTTGAGGAGTTCATATTCAGTCTTGGTGAAAGAGACCGCATTGCCGTCAACTGTAACCTCCTTGCTGTCTGTGTCTATCTGGATGCCTCTGTAGCGGATTCCGTTGCGTGCGGCACCCAGGCGGGATTCAACTACGTTTATGATGTAGTCGCCGGTCTTCTCGCATTCAATTATCAGGTCTATGAATACCGTTCCGCTGCCATAACCGTATGTATGCTGGTCCAGATTGTTGATATTCTCCTGCTTAAGGCGGTTGCGGCAGGCGTTTATGCTGTTCTCAATCTCCTCCGACAGGGTTATGTCATACTCCTCCCTGCGGCCGGCCAGAAGCTCGTTCATACGGGTAAGCGCCTGGTCCAGGAGTCCGAACATCTGATTGACTCCGTCCTCCTGTGTCTGGTTGAACTCAATCTTGTTCTCCTGCTTGCGGCGCATGATGCGTGCCAGTCCGAAACAGCTGTCACCGATTGACTCCAGCTCGCCAATCTGGCGGAGCATGGCGCGGATCTTATCCTTGGTGTCATCCGACAGATGAGCATCGGCTACGTCACCCAGATACTTTCCTATCTCCTGCTCCATGCGGTCGCTGCCGTCCTCGGTCTTCTCAATGCGCTCAAACAGTTTCTTGAACGCCTGCTCATCGGTAGTATTGTATAGCTCCTTGACCAGACCGAACATGTGCTGCATCTTCTCGCCGAATATTACAATCTCCTTCTGAGCCTGAAGCACAGATATCTCAGGGGTCTTCATGATACCGCCGCGTATGAACTGCAGGCGGAACTCGTCCTCATCGTCGGTCTTGCCGGTTTTGATTATATAGCACACCAGTTTCTCCAGCTGAGGGATGAAACCTATCAGCAATGAGGTGTTGATTACATTGAATGCAGAGTGGAACGTGGCGAGCGCGAATGTGAGTCTGGCGGGGTCAACGGTATCGGCCGTAACGTCAATGCCTACAACACGACATACGGTGCGTACAAAGGGGTAGAAAATTATAAGCACCCAAATCACACCGAACACATTGAACAGCAGGTGAGCCATAGCTGCCCGTCGGGCTTGCGTATTGGCTGACATTGCCGCCAGGTTGGCCGTGAGGGTGGTACCTATGTTCTCACCCATAACAAGCGCGATACCCTGGAATATCGATATCGCTCCGGTTGAGCAGAGCACCATGGTGATGGCCATAAGTGCAGCCGATGACTGAGCTATGCAGGTTAGTATGGCACCTATCAGAAGAAACAGCAGGATCGTGGTGTAACGTCCCGAGTCAAATGAGGCAAAAAAGTTTACAACGGCAGGGTTGCTGGCCAGATCCATCTCACGGCCGGTCTGGTTGAGCATACCTAAAGCAAACAGCAGGAAACTGATACCGAAAAGGAAATCGCCGATGTAACGGTGCTTACCTATTTGTATTAATATGATTCCTATAAGGAATGCCGGCCATACCAGGTTTGCTATATTGAATGAGAATCCGGCCGACATGATCCAGGCGCTCAGAGTGGTACCTATGTTGGCACCCATAATTACCGATATGGCCTGGCTTAATGTGAGCAGTGCGGCGTTTACGAACGATACTGTCATTACCGTTGTTGCTGCCGAGGACTGGACTGCTACTGTTACAAGTGCTCCTGTTGCTACTCCTGAGAACCGGTTTGTGGTCATTGCGCCCAACAGGTGACGCAGTTGCGGGCCTGCCATCTTCTGCAACGCCTCGCTCATGACCTTCATACCGTAAATGAGCAGGGCGATGGACCCTAAAAGCTTCAATACAATTAGCATCTTTACCTTTTGAATACAGCACAAAAATATAGGATTTTCTAATTTTCAAAAAGGTCTGAAAGCAATTGTAACATAATCTTAACATCAAAAACGACGCAAAGGGGTCGTTTCGTTTTGCGTCGATTTTTCAGCGAAAAAATTTTGCTGAAAAAAATTTTTCGCTTCATTTGAAACGAAATTTTTTCGCTAACACGATTTAAAGATTTGCTTATGAGACGCTTGACCAGGAAGGAGAGAGTAATAATGGACTACTATTGGACCTACGGGCCCATGTTCATCCGCGAGCTTCAGGAGCACTATCCTGACCCCAAACCATCGTTCGGCACGCTGTCCAACCAGGTGCGCACACTCCAGACCGACGGCTTTATGAGCCACAACGCCTTCGGTACCAATTATCAGTACTATCCGGTTGTTGACCGTGAGCAGTACAGCAAGTCCGGCATAAACGGTATAGTCGATGAGTTTTTCAGCAATTCTTACTCAAGCGTGGTGATGTCGTTCGTAAAGGATGAGAAACTGTCGGTTGGGGAGCTGGAGCAGATTATTAAGGAAATCAAGAAACAGCAATAGTCATGAGCGCATTCCTTCTTTACATATTAAAGGTGGCGTTGCTCACAGCGGTATTCGTGCTGCTGTACCACCTGCTGCTGCGGCGTGACACGTTCCACCGTACCGCACGCATAGTTCTTGTATCGCCGCTTACCGATTATCAGCGAAGCCGGAGGGAAAAGTATTTCCGGCGGAAGAAATAACCCTTTGCGGCGCTAATGAGTCAAGCCAAAGTGTTTTAGGGCGTTCAGGATGCCGTCCTCATCGACTGAGGTGGTCATGTAGTCGGCATGCTGCTTGAGCTGGGGGGTGGCGTTGCCCATCGCTACGCCTATTCCGGCCTGCAGTATCATTGAAAGGTCATTGCCGCCGTCACCGAATGCTATGGTGCGGGCTGGGTCAAAGCCCTTGTGGCGGGCTATAGACAGGATGCCTTTGCCCTTATCGGCCTCCCGGGAGGTGATATCGGTGAACTCCGGATGCCATCGGCCAGATACACAATGGGGCATGCGTGGCAGCATCTGCTTTTCATAATCTGCATCAAAGAATGCGGTCAGCTGCAGGACATCCTGGCTGAGCAACTCCTGGAGCGGTGACGGTTTATCGAACTCCCTGACGTTGAGATACTGACGGAAAATGCGGTCCACACAGCCGGTAGGGTCAAGCACCGCCACCTGGTCACGGCCTACGACTATCAGGCCGTATTCCTTTTCCTGCGCATCGCGGACACATGTCATCACATCCTGCAGTGGTATCGGCCGATAACATACAACTTCACGGCCGATGTAACAGAGCGCACCGTTAATGGTAATGTACCCGTCTATAAGATGCTCTATTGCGCCCAGATTGGTGATGATCATGGGCGGACGTCCTGTGGCGATATACACCTGCGCCCCGCCAGCCTTTGCATCGGTCAGCGCGCGGACGGCAGATTCAGGGATCTGATGTGTGTTGAAACTCACCAGCGTCCCGTCAATATCAAAAAAGAGTGCGTACTTATCGGTCATATTATTCCGGGCGCAAAGGTACGCATCTTTTTTGCTATTTTTGCACCGCCTTTTGACACGATAGAAAAACATGAACCACATTGGCCAGATAATTTCACTCATTGTTGCGGTGCTTTGGACGGTCACCGCAATCTATTCCGACAAAGCCAGTCACCGCATAGGCACTATGTCAGCCAACGTTTTCCGCCTGACACTCTCCACATTCCTGCTGGCAATGATATTGTGGGTTACCATAGGACATCCGTATCCCGTTTATGCCGATGCCAGGACCTGGTTCTGGCTGGCGCTGTCGGCTATTGTAGGTTACGTTTTCGGTGACTGGTGCCTGTTTAACTGCTACCTCTCCATAGGGGCCAGATTCGGCCAGTTGTTCATGACTCTTGCCCCTCCGATGGCCGCGTTTGCCGGTTGGGCTATGCTGGGCGAGCAGCTATCCTGGCGCACTGCATTGGCAATGGCGGTGACGCTGAGCGGTATAGCCATATCAATCCTGAGCCGAGACCGCGAGCATCATTTCAAGTTCACTCTGCCGCTCAAGGGAATACTGCTGGGAATCGGAGCAGGAACGGGGCAGGGAGTAGGGCTTGTGCTGAGCAAGATAGGCCTGGAGCACTATTCAGCTGCTCTTCCGGAACAGACTCCGGAGCTGATGCAGACCATGCTGCCGTTTGCATCGACCATGATCCGCGCCATATTCGGCAGCATCGGCTTTATACTGCTAATGACTCTGAGCAAGGAACTGCCCAAACTCAAGGCTGCCAAACGTGATCATAAGGCAATGCTTTATGTGCTTATAATGAGTCTGTTCGGCCCGGTGGTGGGAGTTTCGCTCTCACTAATGGCCGTGCGTTATACCGATGCCGGAATAGCATCGACACTGATGGCGCTCACTCCAGTGCTGATACTTATCCCGGCCGCCGTGTTTGACAAGCAGCGCATCAGGTTCAAGGAGGTGATTGGCGTGCTGGTCAGCATGACCGGTGTAGCCCTGTTCTTCCTTCTGTAAATACGCCGCATAGGGAGATGACCCTAATGAGCCATTTTCACCCGCATATCCGGTGGCTCCTGTCAGAATTATCTTCATATTTATCTTATTTACAATTAATTATTATACGGCGGTATGCGGTAAGGTTGAACGGACCGTTGTCGTGAATCTCGCAGACCAGATGGTAGGTCTTGCCGCTGGAATTATCGGGTAGGGTAACGGTAATCCTGTCCGATGCGGGGTCGCTGATAAGGGGGTAGACGGTCTCGCCTGGGAACTCCTGGAACCACCAGCTGAATGTGAGTCTGTCCCGGTCCGGGTCAAAGGAACGGGATGCGTCCAGCTTTATGTGTTGTCCTGATTTGCCCGATAACTCCATAGGCTTAAGGTCCTGACTGCCGTTTATGACGGCTACGGGGTTGCGGTTGCCACTGCCGGTATCTGCCCACTGCATGCGGGCGGCAAAATCGTTGAACTCATCGGGATAGAACTTGTGCTCATAACGATCGGATATATCTTTGAGCGGCTGCTGCCAGTTGGTCCAGGCGTAGGTCTCGCGGTCAGGTGATATGCCAAATTCATGGCAGCCTCCCCAACCCGCCTGCGTGGGGTCATCGGGATTGTTCAGGCCGTTGGGCATCACGTGCAGGAAACTGGGCGTATCGCCCTCAACGCCCCACAGGAACTTGGGATAGACCTTGCCCATGGCACCCTTGCCCTGGATCAGGCTCTCATATTTGTCCCAGTTGGATTTGCCCAGCTCGTTCTGGTTAAGCCAGGCGCTCTCATCCCATACCAGCATCAGCTCCTGTGCGTAGTCACGTCGGAGCCATTGGTGAGAGCTGTAAGCGCGGTTCATGCGCATGCTCCATTGCATATCCTGGTCGGTAATGGTGTAGAGGCGGAACTTGCTCAGGAATTTGCGGAGCTGCTCCGGGCTGCGCTCCTGTTTAACGCGCCAGACGGCCTGCGCAAATGTGTTGGCGCCTCCCCATGAGCAGAGCCAGATGGGGCGGTCATCGTCCTCATCGGCCAGCTGGATCAGCAAACGGCTTCCGGGTGAGTCATTATCGGGACCGATTACACCGATGCCGGCACGGGTGCTGCCCATCATGGCGCGGCTGCTGATGTACTCATAACTGGGCCAGTAACCCAGTTCCTGACGTCCGTTCTCCTGCTCTATGCTCTTGTGCCTTTTCTGGCCGGAGCGTTTCATAAGGTTCTGCACATCGGTCTTATATGCGTCTATCACGCGTGTCAGATATACCGCCCAGTCCTTGGGGTAAGGGTCACAGTTCCAGCCTATTGTGGTGATTATGCCCTCTATCTCAAAGCGGTCGGCGTAAGCCAGCAGCCTTACGGCCGATTCATTGTCATCGGGCTCCACCTCCGACGGGCCGATATCGGTCATCACAACTATTCTGGGCTTTAGCGCACCGGTCTCTGCTTTTTTTCCGCTACAGGAAATTAAGACTGCACACAATGCAAGCATCATGCCTGCTATTCGGTTAATTACTTTCATCCTGTCCATGTTTTCTGCGAATATACTATATATTTGCATCCGTTCATTGCCTTAATTGATAAATGAGACCGTTTGTGATAATACGGCATTGCGGAATATCTCTGCTAATAATATCCGCACTGATACTGTTGTCAGCTCTGATTGCTCTGTTTGAGCCTGCCGACAACAGTTTGTGGCCACTTACATTCTCTTTTCTGGCCACTTTTGCCTGCGGATTTGCGGCTGTCAGATACACCCGTCCCATCTATTACATTTATGTCAGGGAAGGATACGCGATAGTGCTTGCATCGTGGATTGCATCCTGGCTATTCGGAGCGTTGCCGTATCTTATATATGGTGGAGAGTTCACATTTGTGAATTCGCTGTTTGAGAGCATGTCGGGGTTCACCACCACAGGCGCATCCATACTCAATGACATTGAGGCATTGCCGGCTGGATTGCAGTTCTGGCGGATTGCATCGGCCTGGATAGGGGGTATCGGAGTGGTTCTGCTCATAACCCTGGCTATTCCCGATGACCGCAACGGTCAGGTGATTCTGGTCAGCACCGAGACATCGAGCCTGGCCAGAGAGTATTTCAAGGGCGGCAAGCGCGGATTTGTAAGGATGATGCTCATTACCTACACATCCATCACACTGATCTCTTTCATCTGCCTCAAACTGGCCGGGATGGGGTGGTTCGATGCCCTGATTCATGCCATGTCGGCCTGCAGCACATGCGGATTCAGCAACAAGAACAGCAGTATTGCATTCTTTGACAATCCGTTGATAGAGACAATCCTGGTGCTCTCCATGCTGTTCGGAGCGGTCAATTTCACTCTGCTCTATTCGACCATAATACCCGGCCGCCGCAAACGTTTCTACATCTTCAAGTCCGATGTGTTCAGGGTATTCATGATACTTCTGGCAATAGCAACGCTGTTCATAACCGTGAACCTGAGGAACAGAATGATGTCCGATACCACCGGCGGGGCATTCCGGCAGGCTATATTCCAGACCGTTTCAATAGCCACGACAACCGGATTCGCCACGGCCGATACCAACGTATGGCCCGATTTCAGCATCGGCATACTTATAATGTGCTCATTGATATGTGGTTGCGCCGGATCTACATCGGGCGGAATCAAGATTGACCGTATTGTACTGATTGGTAAGCAGATACATTTTCAGTTCCATCAGTTCAGGGATCCATACGTGGTAAGGCGCAACAGGGTTGACGGACGTCTCCGGAATCCTGTGGAGATCAATCAGGCAGGCCTGTTCATACTTATGTATTTTGCGCTGATATTCGTTGGCGTTGAGTTTAATACCATAGCCGGAATGGACTTCCGGTCGGGCATATCGGCCGCAATAGCCTGCATGGGTAATGTGGGGCCGGGATTCGGTGATGTGGGCTCATTCGGCAACTACTCATCCATGCCCGTAGCAGCCAAACTGTTCAGCATCGTGCTTATGCTTGCCGGCCGCCTGGAAATCTATCCGCTCATCCTTTCCTTCAGAAAGTAACGCGTTGGGATCTGAAAATAGCGACGCAAAGCGAAACGACACCTTTGTGTCCTCATAATGCTGCAATGCCCTGACAGAAGTTTGCGTTTATGTCCGATATCATTCAATTTTTGCCAGTCTGGTGATGTCGCGGGGGCCGATGGCGAATTTGGGGTAGCCGTTGCGGGAGCAGGCAATCATGGAGAGGGCCACCTCGGTCATGGTGTTGCCGCCACCAAGCAGACGGGTGATGGGGTAGAACGGGATGAACCGGTATTGCATCTTTTAGATGCGGCGCTGCCCTTTGGCCCAACGCATGAATGCAGGCCTGCCTGTAGGCAAATGCATACCGGAACCCGGCTTGCAGCTTACTGAAAGCACTTTATTAACCTGCTGTGAGCGGAGCAGTTCCAGCATCAAGCCTTCGCCTACATATCCTGTGGCACCTGTCAGAATAATCTTCATATTTCCTTTTTTAACTGCGAATATACAAATAATGCATAAAATCGTAGAACAGACAAATGAATATGAGAAACACTGAATGTGTAGGTAAAAACGGATGTGAAAACAGTTTTTTAGCTCACAATTGCGACTTATTTACATGATAAGCATTGACTATGTTTTTTTTAGTAAATTTAAAGCCAAATAATGAACGAAATGAAACGTGTTAGAATCAACCGCCAGGAGGTGGCAGATATAGTGGAGATGTTCATTCATTTATCTAAGATATAAAGTGTTGATGATTCATTTTGTACAGAAGTAGGATATAGTTTTAATTAATTTATGGCAAGAATATACGATAACATAGAAACCATATTCGCAAGGGGAATACAGGGTATCATCACCAATGTGGGTGTAAAGCGTGTGGACTTTTGCGTCGGCTATTTTAATCTGCGAGGATGGAATCTCGTAGTGGAACAGATAGACACTCTTACGGGCGATTATGTCTATGAAAACGACAAGCGCATTTTT
>CAJOLR010000021.1 GCA_905235565.1 uncultured Bacteroidaceae bacterium
CTCAAAAACAGCTTTTGCATCGGCAGTTCCAACCTGTTTGCCATGCAGATAATGCGTTGGTGCGACGGAAGCTACTTGGAGGATCAGGATTTCTGGCGCTTTACCGGCATTGCCCGTCAGGTCTACCTGTATACCCGTCCTGAATCGCAGGTCGGCGATTTCAGTGTGATTACAGATCTGGACGGCAAGTACCAGAATGCCACACTGAAGTTCGAAGCATCACTCAGGAACGCCGACGGCAAGAAACTTACCCTTAGTCTCAAGGATGCATCCGGACGTGAGGTCGCACAGCGCGCGATGACACTGCAAGGGAATAGCATGAGCACCGGTATTTTGGTTAAGAATCCTTACAAATGGACAGCCGAGACCCCTTATCTTTATACTCTGTACATAACCCTTTCCGGGCAGGACGGAAAAGTAATAGAGGTGATACCTCAGAAAGTGGGATTCCGTAAGGTCGAGATTCGCGACCGTCAGCTCCTGGTAAACGGCCAGCCCATATTGGTGAAAGGTGCAGACAGGCATGAGATGAGCGCCAAGGGCGGTTACATCATGACCCTTGATGAGATGGTGCAGGATATCCGTATCATGAAGGAGATGAATATCAATGCAGTCCGTACCAGCCACTATCCGGATGATCCCCGCTGGTATGACCTGTGTGATGAATATGGCATATTCCTGGTGGCCGAGGCCAATGTGGAGGGACACGGAATGATGTACGGGTCAAGCCCGCTGGCCCGTAACGCTGATTACGAACTGGCTCATCTTGAGCGGAACCAGGCAAATGTCATAACATTCAGGAACCATCCGTCCATCATAGTCTGGTCTATGGGTAATGAGGACGGTGACGGTCAGAACTTTGTGACCTGCTACAAATGGATAAAGGAGTATGACAAGACCCGTCCTGTGCAGTATGAAGGTGCTACAGGATCGCCTGACCACTGCGACATTTACTGTCCCATGTATGCGGACTACGGCGCAATGCAGCGTCATGAGCGCGGCAATGACCCCCGTCCGATGATTGAGTGCGAGTATGCCCATGCAATGGGTAACTCAGAGGGAGGTTTCAAGGAGTACTGGGATATTATCCGTGCCAACCGATCCGTGCAGGGCGGTTTTATCTGGGATTTTGTAGATCAGGCGGTCTATGGCAAGAATGCTGAAGGCAAGACCATATTCCAATATGGAGGTGATGACGGCCGTTATCCCACATCGGACCAGAATTTCAACTGCAACGGACTGATTGCCCCCGACCGTCGCTGGAATCCGCACGCATATGAGGTTCAGTATTTCTACCAGAACATATGGGTAACTCCTTTAGACATGGGAAAGGGTATTCTTGAGGTTTATAACGAGAATTTCTACAAGGATCTTTCCGACTACAGGATGGAGACATTCGTGCTGGTCAACGGCGAAGAGGCTCAGGGCTCACGCCAGGAGACCAGACTGCCCAGGATCGATGCCCAGAAGAGAGTCAAGGTTACAGCTTCAGGACTGGCTAAGGCTCTTAAGGATGCCCCCAAGACAGGCGCCGAGATTATGGTTGGAGTTGAGTTCAGGCTTAAGGAGGATGCCCAGTTGCTCAAGAAGGGATTCGTAGTGGCTCATCAGGAGTTCCCGTTCAGGGAGTATGATTTCCCGGTGATAGCTCCCGAGACACTCGCCGACTCGAAAACCGCCGGCGAGGACGTTAAGATGGATGAGGCTGTGGCATATGTGAAACTGGAGGCTGCAGGTGTGGTATACACATTCGGCAAGAACAGCGGCTGGATAGATTATATCGATGTTGACGGCAAGCAGATAACCCAGAACGGCAGTCAGTTGAAGAGTGATTTCTGGCGTGCGCCGACCGATAACGATTATGGTGCAAGCCTGCAGCGCCGCATGCAGCAGTGGCGTGCTCCCCAGCTGCGCCGCACGGCATTCAACTGCCGTATCGAGGATGGGCTGGGCAAGGTCAGCGTCAAATATGAGATAGTAGACCTCAATGCCGACCTGGAACTGGAATATGTGCTGACCCGTACCGGCGATATGCATGTCAGCCAGAAACTGATAACCCGTCCTGCTCCACAGCAGCCGGCACCTCAGGAGAACACTGCTCCAAGACAGGGGCAGGGGCAGAGAGGCGGACAGCGCGGTCAGGGGAACGGTATGCCAGACCTGTTCAAGTTCGGCATGACCATGCAGATGGCAAAGGAGTATGACAGGGTGGAGTATTATGGACGTGGTCCCATAGAGAACTATTCGGACCGTAACACATCTCAGTTCCTTGGCGTATACAGAAGTTCAGTGGCTGACCAGTACTTCCCATATATCCGTCCGCAGGAGAACGGCAACAAGACCGATGTCCGCTGGTGGAAAGTCCTGAATTCAGACGGCAAGGGCCTGCTGTTCTACAGTGATGCCCCGCTGAGCATGTCATCGCTCAATTATACCACCGATGACCTGGACGAGGGTATGAACAAGCACAACGTGCATGCCGGTGACCTGGATCCGCGTCCTTTCACAGTGGTTCATATCGATAAGGCGCAGTATGGCTTGGCTTGCGTCAACAGCTGGGGCGCAACTCCGCTCGAGCAGTACAAGCTGCATTACGGAGACTACTCTTACCACTTTGTCATCTCCCCGGTCAGATGAGTTCGGGTGATGAGTCCCTATGGATGAGGGTTATCGACAAGTATTATGCCGATAACCCTCCTCTCCGTGACTTGCTCCTTCTGCACAGCAGGCTGGTGGCCGACAAGGCCCTGGCTATAGTGGATGCTCATCCGGAACTGGGCGCAGACAGGGGGTTCACAGAGGAGGCGGCGATGCTTCATGATATAGGAATTTTCCTTACAGACGCCGAGCCTGTGCATTGTCACGGGAATAACCATTACATCTGCCACGGTTATCTGGGGGCCGAACTCCTGCGCAGTGAAGGGTTGCCTCGTCATGCGCTGGTGGCTGAACGGCATACAGGTACCGGGCTTACCCTTAAGCAGATTCTGGAACGCAATCTTCCTGTACCTCACAGGGAGATGGTTCCTGTGTCTGTCGAAGAGAAGGTCATCTGTTTTGCCGACAAGTTTTTCAGCAAGACAAATCCGGAGGTTGAGAAAACCCCGGAACAGGCTGAGCGCAGTCTGGCCAAGTTCGGCCAGGAAGGCGTTCTCATATTCAGGCAGTGGTGCCAGGAGTTCCTCTGAATGTCCGTCAAAGTTCCGATATGGACCGGGACGCACCGTTTCTCTATTAAAAATCTTGAAATCCGCCCCCAATGTTCATTATTATGAGCATTTATAGATAATTTTGCAGTTTGTTACAGAGTAAGCTCAGCAACAAGTGAGGGAAATAACAGGAAAACTATGGATTCCGCTTTTGGCAGGAATACTTATGCCGGCATGGAATGCGGTGGCTCAGACTGCAACTGATTCCATCGCATCGGCCGATTCACTTGTTACGTCTTCCGTTCCGGCTGTTGTCCCCGACTCGCTGCGTTCAGTCACAGATAACCGTTCCACGTCATCGGCCGATACCGTTCCGGCATTCAAAAAGAAAAAAGACGCCCTGGACGATCCGGTCGCTTATGAGTCAAATGACTCCATGATCTGGGAAAACGGCGGGTATGCATCACTTTACGGTGACAGCAAGGTTAGTTACCAGAACGTGCAGCTGACGGCGGCAGTCATCAAGATGCAGATGGACAGCAGCCTGGTCCATGCTGACGGAGTCCAGGACTCAACCGGAGAGTGGACAGGCCTGCCGGTATTCGTGGACGGCTCCACTCCGTATGAGTCAAACCATATCAGCTACAACTTCAAGACCGAAAAGGGATATATCAACGAGATAATCACCCAGCAGGGCGAGGGATATATGACCAGCGCCGAAGCAAAGAAAGGTCCTGAGGGCGAGTATTACATAGCTGACGGAATTTATACCACATGTGACCAGCATGACGATCCTCATTTCAATATCCGTATCACGCGGGCCAAGGTGCGTCCCGGCAGGGATGTCATTTTCGGCCCGGCCTATCTGGAGGTGATGGGTGTTCCGCTTCCGCTGTTCGTTCCTTTCGGTTTCTTCCCGTTCCTGGACGGAGAGTATTCATCGGGAATTATCGTACCTACTTACGGAGACGAGATGGAACGGGGATTCTATCTCAAGGACGGAGGATACTATTTCGCCCTGTCTGACTATTTTGACCTCAAGGTTCTGGGCGAGATATTCACCAAGGGCTCATGGGGCCTGTCGGCAGAGAGCAAGTACAAGAAACGCTATAAGTTCTCGGGCAATGTCTTTGTGAGTGAGCTTACCACCAAACTGGGCGACAAGGGCCTTCCGGACTATTCGGTGACCAGGAACTTCAAGTTCCGATGGACCCACCGCCAGGATCCCAAGGCCAATCCCTATCAGAACTTCTCGGCCAGCGTGAACTATGCGACGCAGAGTTATGAGCGCTCCAACCTGAGCAGCCTTTACAATCCGTCGCTGACATCTCAGAGCACAAGGACTTCAAGTGTAAGCTATTCAAGGAATTTCCCGTCAATCGGCCTCTCCCTGTCCAGCTCAATGAACCTGTCGCAGAATATGCGCGACTCCACCCTGTCGTTGAGTCTCCCTTCATTGAACCTTACCCTGCAGCGTATATACCCATTCAAACGCAAGAAGGTGGTCGGGACCGAAAAATGGTACGAGAAGATATCATTCACCTATTCGGGCTCCCTCAGCAACAGTATAAACTGCAAGGAGAGCGAGTTAATGGAGAAGGACCTGGTGCATGACTGGCGAAACGGAATGAGGCATTCGATCCCGGTCAGTGCAACTTTCCAGATTCTGAAAAACATAAACGTCACACCCTCTCTCAACTACAACTCCCGTTGGTATACCCATAAGATAATGCAGTCATGGGATGATACGGAAGGCAAGGTAAAGCGGGATACGGTTTACGGCTTCAACAGGGTCTACAACTATAACTTCAGTGTTAGCGCAAACACTAAGCTGTATGGCTATTATCAGCCTACTAAACTGTGGATAAAGTTGTTCGGAGACAAACTTATTATGACCAGGCATGTGTTCACACCTACAGTAAGCTACAGTATGTCTCCTGACTTCAGCGCTGCCAGATACGGTTACTATGACACCTACACCTACACTGATGCAAACGGCGAGGTGCGGACGGTAGAGTATTCCCCATATTCCAATTCCATGTACGGGGTTCCCGGCAAGGGAAAATCCGGAACACTGTCCATGAGCATCGGAAACAACCTTGAGATGAAGGTCCGTACGGACCGGGATACCACAAAGAATGAACGCGTGGTGAGCCTTATCGATGAACTTGGAGCGTCGATGTCTTATAATTTCGCCGCACAGACCAAGCCTTGGAGCAACCTCAATACCAGGATGAGACTGAAACTGACCAAGAGCTACACGTTCAGCCTGAATGCCACATGGGCTACATACGCATATGAGTTCAATGAGAAAGGTCAGGTTATAGTGGGTGACCGTACAGAGTACTCATACGGACGTTTCGGACGATTCCAGGGCATGAGCCAGAACCTGTCCTATACATTCTCAAACAATACCCTGCGAGACTGGAAGAACAAGTGGAACAACCTTTTCAATCACAAAGGTGATGAAGAGGAAGAGGATGAAGATGAGAAATTCAATGAAAATCCCAATGCCGACCGTTCCATGACGAACACCGGCAGGTCCCGCGGAAAAGGTCCGGATGCAGCTCCCGTGGATGATGACGGTTACGTTATGTACACCCTTCCATGGTCGTTCTCATTATCTTACGGTGTTTCCATGAGAGAGAATACCGCAGCCCCCATCAATGTCAAGCGTATGCGTTATCCCTGGAAACTGACTCACAGCCTGAACATGTCGGGCAACATGAAACTGACCAACAAGTGGAACATCAATTTCTCGTCGGGATGGGATTTCAACTATCACGATTTCACTACCACGACGATGAGCATTACACGTGACCTTCACTGTTTCAACATGTCGTGCAGCATGGTCCTTAAACCGTACACATCATACAATTTCACAGTCAAGGCAAACTCAAGCATGCTGGCAGACCTGCTTAAGGTCAAGAAACGTTCCAGCTACAACAGCTACGTAAACTGGTATAATAAATAAACAAATGACAATATGAGCTATCTGATCATTCCACAAAACTACCAATCGCTCATGTCCGTACAGCAGACGGAGCAGGGAATCAAACTAATCAAGGAGTTCTTCCAGCAGAACCTTTCAACCGGATTGCAGCTGAGGCGTGTCACAGCTCCGCTGTTTGTTCTCAAGGGCATGGGTATAAATGATGACCTGAACGGTGTGGAGCGTGCCGTGACATTCCCCATCAAGGAGCTTGGTGACGCCAAGGCCGAGGTGGTACACTCGCTTGCCAAGTGGAAACGTCTTACCCTGGCGGACTATAATATAAAGCCAGGATACGGCATTTATACCGATATGAACGCCATCCGTGCAGATGAGAGTCTGGGAAACCTGCATTCCCTGTATGTTGACCAATGGGACTGGGAACGTACCATTACTCCCGATGACCGCAACATTACATTCCTTAAGCGCATTGTACGCAAGATATATTCGGCCATGCTCCGTACGGAGTATCTGATAAATGAGACATATCCGCAGTTGGAGCCTTTCCTGGCCCGCGAGGTATACTTCATACATTCCGAAGAACTGCGCCGGCTGTATCCGGACAAGACTCCGAAAGAGCGTGAAGATGCCATATGCCGCGAGTATGGGGCAGTGTTCATCATGGGTATCGGAGGCAAGCTGGGTGACGGTGAACCGCATGACTTGCGTGCTCCCGACTACGACGACTGGACCACTCCCAATGAGGACGGTTTCATGGGACTGAACGGTGACCTTCTGGTGTGGAACCCCATTATTGGCCGCGCCATGGAGCTCTCATCAATGGGTATAAGGGTTGACAAGGAGTCAATGTTGCGTCAGCTTGACCTGTGCGGCAAGCAGGAGCGTAAGGAACTCTATTTCCACAAGAAACTTCTGGCCGATGAGCTGCCGCTTTCAATAGGTGGCGGTATCGGCCAGTCACGCTTGTGCATGCTGTTTCTCCAGAAAGCCCATATAGGCGAGATTCAGGCAAGCATCTGGCCCGATGATATGCGTGCCAGCTGTCTTGAAGCAGGCATACAACTGATTTGATAATGGAAGTAAGGATAGACACCAGCTGGAAAGATCATCTGCAGGCAGAGTTTGACAAGCCTTATTTCAGGGCCTTGACAGATTTTGTAAGGGATGAGTACGGCCGTGCTACTGTATATCCTCCGGGCAGATTCATATTCAACGCCTTTGACCTGTGTCCGTTTGACAAGGTCAAGGTGGTTATAATAGGGCAGGATCCCTACCATGAGCCGGGACAGGCCCACGGGCTGTGCTTTTCGGTCACTGACGGAGTCCCGTTCCCGCCATCCCTCAGAAATATCTTCAAGGAGATAAGCGATGACCTTGGCAAACCCGTTCCTGCCAGCGGGGACCTGACCCGATGGGCCCGTCAGGGAGTGCTGCTGCTGAACGCAACCCTTACCGTCCGTGCCGGACAGGCCGCCTCTCATCAGGGAAAGGGTTGGGAGGAGTTTACCGATGCCGTGATACGTGAGTTGAATGTCAACCGGGACGGACTGGTGTTCATCCTGTGGGGCGGTTATGCCAAGAAAAAGGGAGCAATAATAGACCGCTCCCGTCATCTGGTGCTCAGTTCGGCTCATCCGTCACCGCTATCAGCATACAACGGATTCTTTGGAAACCACCACTTCAGTCTGACCAACCGCTGGCTTCAGGAGCACGGCCAGACTCCGATAGACTGGTAATACAGGTCCGCACTCACTCAGGTACAATCGTATCGGCGCGAGCGGATGCCTGGAGCGAGACCGCGGTCCCGGAGGGCCGCCTTGTTCACGGAGTGAACTAAAATAAGGATGACCGGGACTGGGCGAAGCCCGGTCCCTGAGCCCCACGGGGCTACGAAAACAGGCGGTCGCCATCGCGATCGCCTGTTTTCGTGACCCCGGTGGGACTCAAACCCACGACCTGCAGAACCGGAATCTGACGCTCTATTCAACTGAGCTACGGGGCCGTCACGGCTGCAAAGTTACCAATTAATTCCGGATTTATTTTCATGTAGAGCATATTTGGATTACATTTGCAATTGAATAAGTATATTTCTATACTAACTGACAATTATTATGAGAAAACTATTTTCAATAGTGCTTATGGCCGTTGCGGTATCAGGCGTATCGGCGCAGGAAAATATGGAGGCTTTCCGCCATCTTTCTATAGGAGCCGAAGCCGGACTTCACGGTTTAGGCGTAGAGTTGGCCATGCCTGTACAGAAACACCTTGTCCTCAAGGTCGGTTATAACTGGGCTCCTTCGGGAGATCTGTTAAGTACAGATATCAATATAGATACCCAGGACCTTAAGGAGGCTCAGGAACAGAGCGATGCCTTTTTGCATTTCCAGAACAAGTTTGAAGACAATTCTGTAATAAATGCAGGGCTTCAGATGGGATTGACCAACTATAAGGCAATGATAAACTGGTATCCCTTTACGACCGGACGTTTCTATCTGGCAGGAGGTTTTTATTATACTCCAGGCAAGAATCAGGATGACCCGTTCCTCAGGATAAGCGGAAATACTACCGAGAATGACTGGGCTGCCCTTCAGGAACTCCGTGAAAAGACCAACAACGACAACTATGACATAGCGCTTACCATCGGTGATGAGAAGTATCCCGTCATTGAGAAGGACGGTTGCGGTTATATGCAGGCGGACTTCAAGTTCGATCCGCTTAAGTACTATGTCGGTATGGGTTTGGGCCGTAGCGTCCCCAATAAGATAGTCGGACTGCAGTTTGAGCTGGGTGCAATGATTTACCACAATTCCGTCCTTTATTGTCAGGATAAGGAGGTGGGCTCGATAATGGATGCCGCCGAAGGTCTTGGTAATGACGCCAAGGAGTTTCTGGAGTATGTAGACAAGTATCCTATCTACCCGCAGCTGACTCTCCGTCTGAGTTTCCGTCTGTTTTGACATTTCTTTTGAGTGACCAATCAAAATCAGTACATACACTACCAAATGAACATGAAAAAGAGTTTCGTAATCGCATTACTGCTGGGCTGCTCAGTAGCATATGCCCAAGAGAGTACAGGCGTTGCCGACCTCAAGAGTCCTGACGGTCGCCTGGTCGTATCATTCAACCTGACAGGGACAGAGAATCCGACATACTCCGTAACATATGACGGTAAGCAGATGCTTGAGGATTCCCCCATCGGCATTATGCTTGATATGGGCTCCAAGCCCACTCTTGAGGGACTTCCGCAAGGACGTGAGGCTGCAAACGGAGATTTCACCAAGAATCTGAGTCTGGTGGAGTGCCGCACACTCAGTGACAATGTGGATTATACTATGGACCGTATCAAGACAGCCCATGTCAGCCATGCTTACAATGCCGCAGTGATAGAACTGCAGAATTCAGCCCGTCAGAACATAGAGTTTGAGTTCCGTGTAAGCGACAATGACATAGCCATCCGCTATAACATACCCAAACCCCGTCAGCGTGCCAGTACCCGCGTGCTGTTTGAGAACACCGGATTCCGATTCCCTGACGGCACCACCACATTCCTCACTCCGCAGAGTGACGCCATGATAGGCTGGCAGCGCAGCAAGCCCAGCTATGAGGAGGGTTACTCACGTGACGGACAGATGAATGTACGCTCACAGTATGGTCACGGCTATACATTCCCGGGTCTGTTCCATGTAGGTGACAACGGTTGGGTCCTGCTTTGCGAGACCGGTGTAAGCAGCAGCTACTGCGCTTCACGTCTGGGTGACTGCAAGGACAACACCTATAAGATAGAGTTCCCTATGCCCGATGAGAACAACGGCATCGGCACGGTGTGTCCCGCATTCCGTCTGCCGGCATCAACGCCTTGGCGTACCATCACCGTGGGTGCTGACCTCAAGCCCATCGTAGAGACCACAGTGATGTGGGACTATGTGGAGCCTCTCTATGCTCCCTCGCGCGAGTATGTATATGGTCGCAGCACCTGGAGCTGGATAGTTTGGCAGGATGCATCGTGCAACTGGGATGACCAGATAAAGTTCATCGACCTGGCATCAGAGATGGGTTGGGAGTATATCCTGATTGATGCCGGCTGGGATGAGAATATCGGCTATGAGCGTATGGAACAGCTCATCAAGTACGCCAACTCCAAGAAGGTTGACGTATTCCTGTGGTACAGCTCAAGCGGCTACTGGAACGACATTGTCCAGAGCCCTATCTGCAAGATGGACAACTCAATCATCCGCAAGCAGGAGATGGCATGGCTTGAAAAGGTGGGCTGCAAGGGAATCAAGGTTGATTTCTGGGGTGGCGACAAGCAGGAGACCATACGTCTGTATGAGGAGGTACTGAGTGATGCCAACGACCACGGAATCATGTGCATATTCCACGGCTGCACACTGCCACGCGGATGGGAGCGCATGTATCCCAACTACGTAGGTTCAGAGGCTGTCCTGGCTTCAGAGAACATGTACTTTGGACAGGGCGCCTGCGATGAGGAGGCCTTTAAGGCTACCCTGCATCCGTTTGTTCGCAATACAGTGGGCTGCATGGAGTTCGGCGGCTGCTTCATGAACCGCATCCTGAACAAGCAGAACAGCGGACGCGGATCACAGCTCAAGACCACGCCGATATTCCAGATTGCAACCGAGGTTATCTTCCAGAACCCCATCCAGAACATAGCCATCTGCCCCAACAACCTGGAGGATGCTCCCAAGATCTGCATGGACTGGCTGCGTGACGCTCCCACCACCTGGACCGAGACCAGGTTTCTGGACGGCTATCCCGGCAAGTATGTGATTCTGGCCCGCAAGAGCACCGACGGCCGCTGGTTCGTGGCCGGCCTGAACGCAACGGGCGAGGTAATCAAAAGCAAGATAGACCTGTCGTTCCTGGGCGACGGTGATGTTCAGTTCTATACCGATGACAAGAAAACTCTGGAGCCCACGCTGAGCACTCTCAAACTCAAGACCAAGAAGCCGTATGAGTTTGTAATACAGCCCAGTGGCGCTACAATGATGATGAGATAACGGACTATTTATAAACATAAGATTATGAGAAAACTATCAAGTATTTTCGCTGTTCTGGCACTATTCGTGCTGACGGCTTCATGCGGTGTCCTTGGAGGAGGCAATGCAAATGGTTCTGTAAACGGACAGGCATCGGGTGCAGCCCTTAAGAGTCTCTACTCACAGTACAAGACCGATGGCAGGGTGGATCTTACCAATCTGAACAACATTATCAGTATGGCTCAGCTTGTCAACGGCATTCAGGGACTTAAGAACGTTGAAGAGAAGAGTAAGTTCTACGGTGATTTTGCGGCAGGACTTATCCTTGGCTCCAATAATCTTGTAACCCAGCAGACTTCAAAGCCTGTAACGGGAACTCTTCAGACTCTTGTAAACGGAACAGACCTTACAGCCATAGCAGCCGCCGGCCTTGCCGCAGCAGCCCAGAGCCAGCCGGCTCAGCAGACACAGCAGGCTGCTGCTACTTCCGGCAGCAATGTAGCCAATACCGTGGCAGCAATATCTGAGACCACAGCAGGCGTTTCTAACACCCTGTCATCACTGGCTACCATATTCAGCCTGTTCGGCGGCAATCAATAACCGCTTTCCGGTATCAAAGAAAAGTAATAGCGCTGTCGCTGGCAGCGCTATTACTTTTTTTACTACCTTTGCAAATTGTAAATAATTCATTGAAAAATAATGGAATTAAGCGATCAGGAACAATTCAGGAGAGAGAGTCTTAAGGAGTTGCGTGCCATGGGTATAGATCCATATCCGGCAGCAATGTATCCCACAAACGCTTTTGCCGCCGAGATAAAAGAGAACTTCAGGGATGATGAGGCTGAGCCCCGTCAGGTCTGCATTGCCGGCCGAATGATGAGCCGCCGTATCATGGGTAAGGCTTCTTTCATAGAGCTAATGGATTCAACGGGCCGAATCCAGGTCTACATAACCCGCGATGACATATGTCCCGATGAGGAGGACAAGGAGATGTACAATAAGGTATTCAAGAAACTTCTTGACATCGGTGATTTCATTGGAATAGAAGGTTTTGTGTTCCGCACCCAGATGGGTGAGATAACAATCCATGCCAGGAAACTCACTGTCCTGTCCAAGTCATTGCGTCCGCTGCCTATCGTAAAGTACAAGGACGGTGTGGCATACGATAAGTTCGATGACCCCGACCTGCGTTACCGTATGCGCTATGTCGATCTGGTGGTCAATGAGGGAGTCAAGGAGACATTCCTGAAGCGTACCAAGGTTATCCGCACCCTGCGTTCAGTTCTGGACAATGCCGGTTACACCGAGGTTGAGACTCCTATACTTCAGTCAATCCCCGGAGGTGCAAGCGCGCGTCCGTTTATCACACATCACAACACCCTGGATATAGACCTATACTGCCGTATCGCAACGGAGTTGTATCTGAAGCGTCTTATAGTTGGCGGCTTTGAGGGCGTATATGAGATAGGCAAGAACTTCCGTAACGAGGGCATGGACCGCACCCACAATCCCGAGTTCACCTGCATGGAGCTCTATGTGGCTTACAAGGATTACAACTGGATGATGGACTTTACCGAGAAACTCCTGGAGAAGATTGCTTTGGAGACCAACGGCACCACCAAAGTGATGGTGGGTGGCAATGAGGTTGATTTCAAGGCTCCATATCGCCGTCTGCCTATTCTGGATGCCATTAAGGAGAAGACAGGGTATGACCTGAACGGAATGAGTGAGGACCAGATGCGTGAGGTGGCAAAGAAATGCGGGGTGGAAGTTACTCCTTCCATGGGAAAGGGTAAACTTATCGACGAGATATTCGGCGAGACCTGCGAGGGTACTTTCATACAGCCCACATTCATCACTGACTATCCGGTAGAGATGTCACCCCTTACCAAGATGCACCGCAGCAAGCCCGGTCTTACCGAGCGTTTCGAGCTGATGGTCAACGGTAAGGAACTGGCCAACGCATACAGCGAGCTGAACGATCCGATAGATCAGTATGAAAGGTTCCAGGACCAGCTGCGTCTGAGCCAGAAGGGTGATGACGAGGCTATGTTCATCGATCAGGATTTTGTACGCGCCCTGGAGTACGGCATGCCTCCCACAAGCGGCATAGGCATAGGCATAGACCGTCTGGTTATGCTTATGACCGGTCAGCAGGCTATCCAGGAGGTGCTTTTCTTCCCGCAGATGAAACCTGAGAGCAAGGATTAAAACATTAAGTGTTATGGCAATTCCACAGGGAAAACTGGCAATTATGGGTGGCGGCAGCTGGGCAACGGCCATTGCCAAGATACTGCTGTCAACTGAGGATTCCATAAACTGGTACATCCGCCGCGATGACCGTATTGCCGATTTCAAACGGTTGGGCCACAATCCTGCGTATCTTACAAGTGTGCAGTTTGATGTGAACCGCATAAACTTTTCATCTGATATAAACCAGATTGTTGAGGACTCTGAGGTGCTTGTGTTCGTCACTCCGTCACCTTATTTCAAGTCTCACATGAAGAAACTGAAGGTCAGGCTCCGTGACAAGTTTGTGGTTTCGGCCATTAAAGGTATCGTGCCTGACGACAACCTGCTCATGTCTGACTATTTCCACCGTTATTACGGTGTCCCGGAGGAGAACATTTCGGTGGTGGCTGGGCCGTGCCATGCCGAGGAGGTGGCTTTGGAGCGTCTTTCATACCTCACTGTAGGATGCAAGGAGCAGGAGAATGCTCAGGATATAGCACGTAAGCTTACAAACTCATACGTAAAGACATCGGTTTCGGAGGATGTGGCAGGAATAGAGTTCAGCTCAGTTCTCAAGAACGTTTATGCCATTGCCGCCGGAATCTGCAGCGGTCTCAAGTACGGTGACAACTTCCAGGCTGTGCTTATGTCCAACGCCATACAGGAGATGAACAGTTTCCTGGCTACGGCCCGTCCGATGCCAAACCGTGCCGTCAATGATTCGGTATATCTCGGCGACCTGCTTGTTACCGGTTACTCGAATTTCAGCCGCAACCGCGTTTTCGGCACCATGATAGGAAAGGGATACTCAGTCAAGGCTGCCCAGCTTGAGATGGAGATGATAGCCGAGGGTTACTACGGAACCAAGTGCATGAAGGAGATAAATGAGCATTACCGTGTTAATATGCCCATCCTTGATGCCATCTACAATATTCTTTATGAACATATATCGCCGGTAATAGAGATAAAGCTCCTTACCGACTCATTCAAATGAGGGACTATGATACGGATTGATATTTCACAGATTCGGAATTTTATTCCGGCGGACGGAGTAAAGGTTCTTGAACCGGAGGTTAAGAATGCAATCGCCGCACTTGAGAAAGGTAACGGTGCCGGTAATGACTTTATTGGCTGGATGAATCTTGCATCCGGTATGGACAAAGGGCTTCTGGATTCGATCGAGGATACCGCCCGCGTGATAAGAGAGAAGTGTGAAGTTGTTGTTGTGGCCGGAATAGGTGGAAGCTACCTGGGCTCCCGTGCCGTCATCGAGGCGTTGAGCAACAGCTTCTGCCAATCCGTTAATGACGGCAGGAATCCTCAGGTACTATTTGCCGGTCACAATATCAGCGAAGACTATCTTTTTGAACTTACTGAGTACCTTAAGGGTAAGAAGTTCGGAATAATAAACATCTCGAAGTCCGGTACTACTACAGAGACCGCTCTGGCATTCAGACTGCTCAAGAAACAGTGTGAGCAGCAGTTGGGAAAGGAGACAGCCCGTAAGGTCATCGTAGCCATAACCGATGCCAAACGTGGTGCCGCCCGAGTATGCGCCGATAAGGAGGGTTATCGCAGTTTCATCATTCCAGACAATGTAGGAGGCCGCTTTTCGGTACTTACTCCTGTAGGCCTGCTCCCGATTGCCATTGCAGGTTTCGATATCCGTCAGCTTGTCAAGGGCGCAGCCGATATGGAACTACGCACCGGATCGGGTGTTCCTTTTGAGGATAATCCGTCGGCTGTATACGCATCGGCACGCAACGCCTTGTACCGCAGTGGCAAGAAGATTGAGATCCTTGTCAATTTCCAGCCCAAGCTTCACTATCTGAGTGAGTGGTGGAAACAGCTTTACGGAGAGTCAGAGGGTAAGGAGAACAAGGGCATATTCCCTGCATCGGTTGATTTCTCGACAGACCTTCACTCCATGGGACAATGGATACAGGAGGGCGAGCGCACCATATTTGAGACTGTCATCTCGGTTGACAAGGTCCAGCACAGTGTCCTGGTTCCTATGGATGAGGAGAATCTGGACGGTCTCAACTTCCTGGCAGGAAAGCATGTTGACGAGGTCAACAAGATGGCGGAACTGGGTACTCAACTGGCTCACGTAGATGGAGGGGTTCCGAATATCAGGATAACTGTTCCGCAGTTGAATGAATACTGGATAGGTCAGCTCCTGTATATGTTTGAGAAGGGTTGCGGAATCAGCGGTTACGTGCTTGGTGTCAATCCTTTCAACCAGCCCGGCGTAGAGGCCTACAAGAAGAATATGTTCGCGCTTCTGGGTAAGCCCGGATATGAGGAGGAATCAAAGAAGATACTATCCAGAATCAAAGGATAAAAATACCAGACAATGTCATTCTCACTTCGTGATAAGAACGCCATCCTGTTTGATATGGATGGCGTTTTGTATGATTCCATGCCTAACCACTCCAAGGCGTGGAGCCTGGCTATGGAGAGATACGGTATGCATATGAGCCCTCATGACGTATACATGAACGAGGGTGCGACAGGGCACGATACAGTAGTCCGTATAAGTCTTAGAGACCGTGGCTTTGAGGCCAGGCAAAGGGAGATAGATGATATCTACGGGTATAAGGCATCACTTTTCCGTTCCATGCCGGAGGCTTGTGTCATGCCCGGGGCGCAGGATGTGTTCCGCAAGGCAGCTGCCGCCGGACTTAAAATCCTGATAGTGACCGGTTCCGGCCAGAAAAACCTGATTGAGCGGGTCCAGAAGGATTTTGAAGGATTCATTACCCGGGACCGGATGGTGACAGCCTTTGAGGTGAAGCGCGGCAAACCTTATCCTGACCCCTATCTGAAAGGACTGGAGATAGCTGGTGTGCCTGCAACCGAAGCTGTCGTAATTGAGAATGCTCCGCTTGGGATACGTGCTGCGGTGGCAGCCGGAATAGATACCATAGCGGTCAATACCGGTCCGCTTGAGGATGAAATCCTGCTGGCCGAACATCCTGTCCTGCTGATGCATTCAATGCAGGAACTGGCCGACAGGCTGGAGACTTTACTATGATTATTTTCCTGAAGTAAGCCACTGGTCCAACAGAACCAGTGCGGTGAGAGACTCCACTACAGGCACCGCCCTTGGGACTACACACGGGTCATGACGGCCTTTTGCAGTCATGACAGTCTCCTGTCCGTCACGGGTAACGGTAAACTGCTGGCGTCCTATGGTCGGAGTAGGTTTGAATGCCACCCGGAACCTTATTGGCTGGCCGTTGCTGATGCCTCCCTGGATACCTCCGCTGTGATTGGTTGCTACGGTTATTCTGCCGTCATCCATACGGAACGAATCATTATGCTGGGATCCAAGCTGTGATGCTGACATGAATCCGTCTCCGTATTCAAAGCCCTTGGCTGCATTGATGCCAAGCATCGCACCGGCAAGTGAAGCCTCGAGTTTGTCAAAGACAGGATTGCCTATTCCAGCAGGAACGCCTGTGACAATGCAGGTTACACACCCTCCGGTGGAATCCTGTTCCTCCCGTAACCCATGGATATAATCCTCCATCCTGGCTGCAAGCTCCGGGTCCGGACATCTTACGGAATTGCTCTCGGCCATGGCCGATGTATAGTACATGTCATTGGCAGGGTCTGTGGAGTAGGGACCTATCTGTGATGTGAAGGCTCTGATCTCCATTTCCGGCAACAGTTTGCGGAAAGCCAGTAGCGCCAATGCTCCGGCTACGCAGATGGGCGCGGTCACGCGGGCCGATGAACGGCCTCCGCCACGCCAGTCACGCAATCCGTAACGCTGTTCCCACGAATAATCTGCGTGTGACGGACGGAACAGGTCCTTGAGCTCATCATAGTCGGATGAGTGCTGGTCGGTATTCCTTATGATGAATGCGATGGGCGCTCCCGTGGATACACCGTCCAGCAGTCCTGACAGGAACTCCACTTCATCCTTTTCCTGGCGTCCGGTGGTGACAGTGCTCTGTCCGGGACGGCGGCGCTGCATGCATTGGCGTACGAAATCATAGTCAATGGCTATTCCTGAAGGAAACCCGTCCAGTACGCCACCGATGGCAGGACCGTGGCTCTCGCCGAATGTGGTCAGGGAAAGCAGCTTACCCAGAGTGTTCATACCGGTTTATTTATTGCAGTCGGCACATTCACCCTCACAGTTGCAGTCTCCGTTGCTGCAACCTCCGCCGCAGCCCTTGCATTTTGGGTGCAGAACTGCATCTATTTCTTCCTGGGTGGCGGGACGTGATTCCAGGATAACACCTTTGAATGTCAGGTCTTCGCCTGCCAAAGGGTGGTTAAGGTCTACCGTGACCTTATCATCCGTGATATTGGTGACGGTGGCGTTGAATGTCTGCTGACCGTCGCTGAGAGGGATTATTGCTCCCACTTTTACGTGTTCGTCATCAAAAACTCCGTCCCGCAGGAATATTCCTTTATCCAGTTCCAGGACATTCTCTTTCTCATACTGACCGTAAGCCTGATCGGCTGGTACCTCAAACTCAAAGCTGTCGCCTGGATTCAGTGAACCGACGTTGCTTTCAAACAGGTCAAGTGCATAACCTATGCCGGTAATGAACCTGAACGGACGTTCACGGGTGGCACTCTCATACTTATACAACTTGCCGTCTGCGTCTTTAAGCATCAGGTCATAGGTAAGGCTTACGTATTTCTTCTCCATAATTCTCGAAAATTTCTGCGAAGGTAGTAAAAATTTACTTGAGATTATTAAGGGGGACGGCCGAACTGGCGTTCGGGGCCTCACAGCGGGTTATTTCAGCAATCGTTGGGGCGAGAACACTCACTGATACCGGTTCGTGGTTTATTTCGGCCCTGATGCCGTTTCCGTACAGGATCATGGGGACAGGTCTTGCCGTCGGTCGGCGGTAAAGGACAGTACCGTCTTTCTCATCTGAAATACCCCATCCCGGGATGGCCTCTATAATGATATCGCCGGAGTAGCCGACGTTCAGACCGTTACGTTTCCGGACAGCCTCCATGTCAGGGACAGTCGACATGAGGTCGCGGATACGCAGTACGCTCCTTATGCCGGTTACCTGTACCAGAAGGTCTACGCAGTTTTCCAGTATCTCATGCAGGGATAACCCCCTCTCCTCAATAAGGTCATGGTTGAGATAGATATGGTTGCGGTAGAATGTACGTACCCAGTCTCCGCTTCCGTATTTGGCCGAAAGGTACAGGCTGAGCAGAGCCGTAGTCCGTTCCATGCTTACCTGGCCGGTAGGAATCCTGGTGCCTTCAAATTTTGGTGCGGAACTCTCCACATATCCTGTTGACGTGACAAAGAACAGCACGTTGTCAAGCCCTATCCGGTCCGTTATCCGGTTGACAAGGTCGGCTATTGTCCTGTCAAGCCTGACATAAATATCCTGCTGCTCCAGGGACCAGACCGTGTTCGGTGCATGTTTGTAATTACCGGCGTAATAGGTCAGCGCCAGAAAGTCCGGGGCGTCATCGTCGCCCATACCGAGTCCTTCAACCGATACAAGTGCCATTTCGGTTATGCGGTCATTGGCGGGTGGCGTGGTGCGGTAATCCCAGACATCATTGCTCCGGAAGGTATATGAGAAGGGCCTGAAACGTTCGTTTTCAGAGGCTTGGATATAAGACCCCGATGGGAGTAACGGTTGCCAGTCAACATTGCTTACGGCCATATTGTGCTCATCGGCCCACTTGGGAAACTCTCCGTAATAGTTGGACGAGCTCCATTTTCCGTCTGTATCATTCATCCACATGACAAGGTCTGCATCATGTCCTCCTGCCAGGACTGCAGCATCCCTTTCTATGGCGATGGAACAGACTTTTGAACGGCTGGCAGAACCCAGTTTGAATTCATCGGCCAGGTTTGTGGACATAAGCCTTTTAGGTGAAGACATCTCAATGGTGTTGATTCCCTTGTAGTTGCTGTCATCAATGGGCGATGAGGGCAGAAGGGTTTTGGGATTCATCCAGCGTGAGGCTACGATGCCGTGATGAAATGGAGATGCACCGGTGTGTATGGAGGCTACGGCCGATGCCCTGTCCGTCTCATCGAAGTCAAACGTGGCGTTGGGCCTGTTGTAACCGTCTGTCCATATCTTTTTAAGGCCGTCATTGCCCATTATCGGCATCATCCTGACCAGACAATCCTCATCCAGCTGGTCAATCACTATTCCAACCACAAGCTTGGGGCTGTTCTCAGGTTTTGCCTCTATCGTAGAGGGAACGGAGAGCGCTGCCAGCAATATCAGCGGAAGGCCGGAACTTGGGGAAATGACTTTACGTGAACCTTTGATGCAGTTCAGCAGCTGGAACAGTAATGTACTTAATGCCCGTAGGGCGAACAGGCCTATCAGCATAAGGATTGCCGGCTCGATGACTTGGGGAATCACGGGCGAAAAGAGCAGGAATGCAGTGCAGACCACAAACTCACATATTATCATGATGGAAATCTTGCCTTTCCTGGACTTGCGTATCATGAACGGCAGGAATATGAGCGGAAGCGGGTTCAGGCAGATAACCAGCCAGTTGGAGTCAACTGTAGGATGTTCGGAGAAAAAGAACAGAAACGCTACGATGATGCCGCCGGCTCCCTGTAGACCGAACAGGATGGCATCAATCAGCCAGTACTGCCTCTCCTTGTACCATCCTAAAAGTGTGATGAACAACACCAGCAGCAGCCCTATCCACATGCTCTGAGTGGGAGTGAACAGCGTTTTCCCGAAATCTACGCCGTGGTCTGGACTGACAAGCCTGACGGAAGGCAGGACCAATGGTCTCTGCTGTCCGGATGTATCGGTGATTACGCTCCTGGCGGCAAGTTCCTTGAGGTGTAGGGGTGCAAACGCTTCCTGTCTGTAAGCAAGCGGCCGGTCACTTTCGGCACCTATGACCAGGTCTATGCCAAACTGACACCACGGGCGCACCCGGTTGTGTTCGGACAGTATGTCACGGAAAGTCTGCCCGGGAATCGGCTGAGGGTATGTTACTTGGCCGTTAATGCTCTCCTCTATCTTGTCCAGTGCCATGGATGCGCAGTTGCTGTACAGGAAATTGTAGCGGTAAACCCTGTTTTCGGGGCGGCTGTTCTCAATGAGCAGTTTATACAGTTTCCAGGTTTCATCCTGTTTCAGATTGAGCATTTGGGCGAAAACCTCCGATCCGCGTTCACCATACTCACGCAGGAAAGAGCGGAGACGGGTGGCTCCCAGTATATAATCCGTTTTGCCCAATGAGAATCTCCAGGCGAAATTGGGAGTGCTGAAATCAAACAGACCGTAGTTGAACACCACATCGGTACCGGCATCTACATCCTCTATCCAGATGGCGGTATGCCCGTACAGTTCATAAATGGCCTTGCCGGGCTCACATGTGAGCAGATAAGCGTTTATGCTGTCATTCTGAGCCTTGGCAGCCTGAAACAGACTGATGAGTGCGGTCAGAATTACAATCAGTTTCTTGTTCATGAGAGAGATATGATTTGGTGCAAAGTTAATGCAACCCGACAGAAGAGAGAAGAAAACTTGTTTTTCTTTTTAGTAATTTTGCGGCTGTTATGAGACTGTTGCTCGATTTTGGTAATACCCGTGTAAAAGCTGCCGTTTCGGACGGAGACGGTTTACGCAGCATCTATTGCGGTCCTGCGGATACGGAACTTCTCTCCAGGGCGGTCCGTGGATTGGAAACAGATGGCGGCATGTGGTGCTCCGTACATCCGTTGGACGCCGCTTTGAGCCAATGGATGACCGGGATCGGACTTCGTCCCCTGACAAGTTCCACGCCTGTTCCCATCAGAAACGGCTATTCATCGCCTTCGACATTGGGTATGGACAGGATGGCCGCTGCGGTCGGGGCCTGGTCCATCAGTCCCGGCCATGACCTTCTGGTCATTGATGCGGGGACAGCGGTCACTTGTGATTTCGTGTCGGCCGAAGGGGAATTCAAGGGCGGCAATATAGCACCGGGTATAAGGCTCAGGCTTAAATCGTTACATGAGCATACGGGAGCTCTTCCGATGGTGCAGGCCGAAGGAGAGACCCCTCTGTTGGGCTATGATACTGAAACAGCCGTTCGCAGCGGTGTAATAAACGGTATGAGGTATGAGTTGGGTGGTTTTATCTCTGATTTGAAGTGCAAATACCCTTCACTTTTGGTTTTTTTAACCGGAGGTGATGCTGAATTCTTTGATATAAAAGGCAAAAACAGTATTTTTGCAGTTCCGGATCTGGTTCTTCGCGGATTGGCACGGATTATCGGTTTCAATGAAAAAGATATTTGATAAAATAACAGCCATATTGGCACTGTATGTATTCGCTTCTTCCGGTTTCAGCCCAGTCAAGGCTCAGACTGGAGTGAATTCGCCTTATTCAAGATACGGAATAGGTATGCTGTCTGACCAGTCAACAGGAATTACCAGGTCCATGGGAGGCATCGGTGCCGGTTTCAGAAATCCAAATACCCTTAACCTTAAGAACCCGGCTTCTTACTCGGATATCGATACGCTTACTTTTGTGGCAGACCTGGGATTTACGTTGCAGAACGGTAATTTCAGTGAGAATGATGTCAGACTCAATGCTCATAATGCCTATATCAGCCATATGGCAATGCAGTTCAGGATACTTCCCAAGGTGGGAATGACCGTGGGATTCATGCCGTTCTCAAATGTGGGCTACAACTACTCCAATCAGGAACTGATACGTCGCGACGAGGACGGCGAGATAACCGCTACCAACAGTTATTTCGGAACAGGCGGCATAAGGCAGTTCATGGCCGGTTTTGGTTGGCGCACCACAGAATGGCTGTCATTAGGCATGAACGCCTCCTATATTTCAGGCGATATCACCCATTATGTCAGCAATACCTACTCATCGTCCGATGTTCAGTCCAGGGTAAAGACTTACGATGCCGAGATGGCAGCATTGAAACTGGATTTCGGTATGCAGGGTACGCTCAAGTTCAGCAAGAACGAAAGCTTGGTCCTGGGAGTCTCCTTTACGCCTTCCCTGAAACTGGAGAGCGATACCTATGTGGCGGATGCCCACTCCTCCAGTGATACTACAGTAATTGCCGCTGCATTCTCTTTTCCGGACAAGATTTCTACCGGTTTCACATACAAGTGGAAGAATCACATGATCGGTGCCGATGTGTCATACGAAACCTGGTCCAAGGCAACCTTCTTTGGTCAGAAGACAGGCTGTGACAGGCTGTCAGCGTCGGCCGGGTTCATGTTCAGACCCGATGAGATGAGCCGTAGCCTCTTTAAGCGTACCTCTTATCAGATGGGTGTCAATTTCTCACAGCCCTATTTCAATGTGGGAGATTCCAAGGGCCCTGTGCAGTTTGGCGTAAGTGCCGGATTGTCCATGCCGCTTACCTCATCATACAACAGTATGTCATATATCCATATATCAGGAGAGTATGTACGTGTGCAGCCGACGGTCAAGGGAATGATTACTGAAAATTACATAAGGATCAATCTGGGAGTGACATTTATGGAACGCTGGTTTATGAAACTTATGGTGGATTGATTTAACCAAATATGTGTTTACTATATCTTATTATTGAGAATTAATTATTCGGAAACATGAAACAGTTTGTATTGATTGCCCTTGCGCTTGTAACAGCAACAGGGGGCTACGCACAGAAAGGTGTGGAAGACGGTTCCCGTTACGGTCATGGTCAGGATAGTATTGATACATGGCGTCACATCAGTATGTATCAGGAGTATTACAAGACCAATGACTTCAAGGAGGCATATGAGCAGGGATGGCAGGATGTATTCCGCGATGCACCCCTTGCATCAGTAAATACATATAATTACGGAATCAAGATTCTGCGTAATCTTTACAATGATGCAAAGAAGGAGAAGGATGAGGAGCTGATGGCCAAGTATTCGGATGAGTTGTTCCAGGTGTACGAGCAGCGCCTTAAGTATCTGGACCAGCTTAATGCCATCGCCAAGAACAAGGTTACCGAGGCTGAGATCCTGGGTCAGTACGGTCATGACTACACATCGTACAATCCTAAGGTATCCATATCAAAGGCTTATGAGATACTGCATAAGGCCGTTGAACTGGGTAAGGGAGAGACTCAGTACTATGTACTTGATGACCTGATGAGAGTGTCTGCCCAGCGTTTTGCAAACAAGAAAGACAATGACGATTACCGCGACGCACTCATCCAGGATTGGCTGGATTGCGCAGGTTATATCGATATGTTCATTGAACTGCAGACAGATGATGACATCATCGAAAAGGCTTCTAAGGTAAAGGAGAATATCGACGGCCGTTTCATCAATAGCGGTGCTGCTGACTGCGATAGGCTGCAATCTATCTACGGTCCCAAGGTCGAGAACAAGAAGGATGATTTTGAGTATCTGAGCAAAGTCGTTAAGGTTATGAACGTATTTGACTGCAAGTCAAGTGACGCTTACTTTAAGGCTGCCGAGTATGCTCACACCCTTTCTCCTACAGCTCAGACCGCCAAGAGCCTTGGCCGTCTCTACCTTACACAGCGTGAGGACACGGAAAAGGCACTTGAATATTACAATCAGGCAATTGAACTTGATGAAGACAGCAAGAGCAAGGCTGACACCTATTATTACATCGCTACTCTGTATATGTCAAAAGAGAAGTATGACAACAGCCGTTCAAATGTTCAGAAGTGCATCTCCAACAATCCCAACAAGGGTGAAGCATACATACTTCTGGCTCAGCTCTACGCTTCAAACATCAACTGGTCAAATGAGCCGGCTTTGAACCGTTGCGCATATTTTGCAGTCATTGACAAGCTGGAGCAGGCCAAGAGAATGGATTCTTCGGTTGCCGACAGGGCTAATGAACTGATCAGCCTGTACAAGAAGCAGACACCTCAGGTTGAGGATCTCTTCATGCTCGGAATCAAGGCAGGTGACAAGGTCGAGGTTAAGGGCTGGATAAACGAGACCGTTACAGTAAGATAAATGACACATACCACCGGTCCGGAACCGATGAGGATAAGAATGTACCTGGCAACCGCCTTCCTGGCGGTTGTCTCGTCGTTTTTCTGCTTGTCATGCGGAAACAAGGACAAACAGCTTGGGCCGGCGGTTACAAGCCGTGATTCCACGTCGGTGGTTACCACACGCGGTGCAGACATGCTCATTTCAGAGAATGGAATGATACGGTACCATGTCATTGCCGAAGAGTGGAAAATCTTTGACAAGATGAATCCGCCTTTCTACAGCTTGGAAAAAGGCGTTTACCTGGAGATACTGGATTCTCTCATGCAAACGGAATCTACCTTGAGGGCCGATACCGCATATTACATGAATGAGCAGGAGTTGTGGCATCTTATCCATAATGTCCATGCCGAGAATATCAATAATGAGGAATTCGATACCCAGGAACTTTTTGTGAACAACCGCACCGAAAAGATGTATTCCGACAGCCTGATCAGGATAAAACAGGATAAGCAGATAATCATCGGTCACGGATTCACATCCAATGGTAACCTGACCGAATATACCATACGCAAGACTGAAGGCGTATTCCCTGTTACCGATACCAAATGAGCCATACCCTGCTTATAATGCTTGTGGCGCTTTTCTTTTCGGCGCTTTTTTCCGGGCTGGAGATAGCTTTCGTTTCGGCAGACAGGCTCCGCTTTGAGATGGATGTCGAGAGGCGCACATTCAGTTCACGCCTGCTGGAGAGATTCTTCCGCAATCCCAATATATACATCTCTACAATGCTGGTGGGCAACAATATCGCCCTGGTTCTTTACAGTACCATGATGGCTCATCTGATAGAGATGCTGTTGGCCAAAGTGCCCGGTTTCCAGATAAGCAACGAGTTCCTGCTGGTGCTGATAGAGACGCTTGTGTCAACCGCCGTAGTCATTGTGATAGGCGAGTTTGTCCCCAAGACTCTCTTCCGCTCTAACCCTAACGGCAAACTGAATATCCTGGCTTTTCCTATCTACCTGATTTACATCATTCTGTACCCGATATCCCTTTTTACCACATGGCTGTCCCGCATCCTGCTCAGGATGCTGGGTGTCAGAATTGTCAAGGAGAATGCGGACAAGGCGTTCTCAAAGGTTGATCTGGATTACTTTGTACAGTCCGGACTTTCCGGTACAGAGGTGGACAGCCAGCCTGACCAGGAGGTGCGTATATTCCAGAACGTGCTGGACTTCTCGAACGTCAAGACCAGGGACTGCATGGTACCCCGGAACGAGATATGTGCCGTAGAGAAAGGCGTCTCGTGGAACTCATTGAGAGAGTGCTTCATTGAGACGGGATACTCCAAGATACTTGTTTATGAGGAGGATATGGACCATATCATAGGCTATATACATTCATCAGAACTATTCCGTCATAAGGAAAACTGGAGCGAGCACATCCAGACAGTTCCGTTCGTGCCCGAGACTCTGGCTGCGCAAAAACTTATGAAACAGCTGATGGCACGCAAGAAGAGTATAGCCGTTGTGGTGGATGAGTTTGGAGGGACTTCGGGAATAGTGTCTCTTGAGGATATCATAGAGGAGATTCTGGGCGATATAGAGGATGAACATGACGTAATGAATCTTATAGCCAAGAAGACCGATGACGGTTATCTGCTGTCCGGACGTATGGAGATAGACCGCGTGAATGAGATGTTCGGCCTGGATATCCCTGAATCCGATGAATATATGACAATCGGCGGACTGATACTCAGTAAGGCCAAGGGCTTCCCTAAAGTCAATGAAAAGATCGAAGCAGGTGATTACTGCCTGCGTGTCCTAAAGAAAGGCGATACCAAAATAGAACTTGTAGAACTGACCGTGAAACACTCCTGAGCGTGAATAATGCATATTTTCTTATAAATAAGGTGCAGAATTGGCATTGAAGAACATTTTTTAGTAATTTTGTGCGCTTTTTACGCGCATAGGCGTGAAGAACTAAGGATAAAACAAATAAAACAATAATAAGAAATGGCAACATTACAGAAAATCAGAAGCAAAGGACCACTGCTTCTTATCGTTATCGGCCTTGCTATGCTGGCCTTCATTCTTGGTGACGCATGGAAGATCATACGTCCCACCCAGGGCATCCAGTATGTAGGAAATATTGCCGGCGAGGATATCACCGCAATGGATTTCCAGAAGGAGCTGGAGATTTACACCGATGTGGTTAAGTTCGCAAACCAGATCAGTGATGTCACTGAGGAGATGCAGAATTCGCTCAAGGATGAGGTATGGTCAACAATGGTACGCAACCGTATCCTGGACAAGGAGGCCAAGGCTTTAGGTCTTGTGGTTACAGACTTGGAGATCAAGGATGCGATAGAGCGTGGTGAAGATGAAATGCTTGCCAACACTCCTTTCACCAGACCTGACGGTAAGTTTGATTCAGACCTTCTTAAGAAGACTCTTGCTTTATATTTGGAGCTTGATCCTCAGACAGTATCACCTGAAGAGTATGAGTACTATCAAAGCCTGTATAACTACTGGCTTTTTGTTGAGCAGAACCTGAAGAGTTCTCTGCTTTACAACAAGTATGTATCTCTTGTCAGGGCTGCTATCGTATCTAACCCTGTTTCCGCCAAGAACTCATTCAACAACCGCATTATGAGGAGTGATGTCCTGATGGCTTCACTTCCTTATTCAATTGTTCCTGATGCCGATGCCAATATAACAGCTTCAGACATCAAAAGTGTTTACGATGAGCACAAGAACGCCCTTTTCAACTATGCCGAGAACCGCGACATCGTTTACATCGACTATGAGATCACTCCCAGCGACGATGACCGCAAGGCGCAGTTGGAGGAGATGAATGAGGTGGTTAGCCAGTTGGAGTCAGAGATTGATGACTATGCATCATTCGTACGCCGTTCAGGTTCAGAGGTTCCTTACAGTGAGGTTGCACGTTCTGCCAGGAATCTTCCTGTCGATGTGGCTGAAAGATTGGATTCTGTTAAGGTAGGAGGCGTATTCGGTCCTTACTATGACGGATTTGAGGATTCATACAACGCATTCAAGCTCTTGAGCGTTGTCAAGGGTTATGACTCAATACAATTCAGTGTCATGCAGGTAGTTGCCGATGATGCCGATGCAATTGCAGCCCGCGCAGACAGCATAGAGAAGGCTGTCAGGAAGGGTGCTGATTTTGTAGAGCTCGCTTCAAATTATGGTCAGTCGGCCTTAGAGCAGTGGCTTGCAGCTGATGCTTATGAGCCTGCTTCAATTTCAGGTGACAACGCCATTTATATAAACAAGCTCAACAGCATGAAGAAAGGTGATGTGGCCGTTCTTAACCTGAGTAACGCAACAATCATCATCAAGGTGTTTGATGTCAAGAATCCCGTTGACAAGTACAATACCGTTGTAGTTAAGCGTCCGGTCCAGTTCAGTGAGACAACCAGCAATGAAGCCTACAATAAGTTAAGTGCATTCCTGTCTGTGAATACTACTGTCGATGACCTTAAGGAGAACGCAGAGAATTCGGACTTTCACCTGCTCTATTATCCCGGCTTCCAGAACTACAGCCACAACGTGGCAGGCGTTCCCAAGTCAACTGAGGCTCTCCGTTGGACATTCGGAGCTCAGGAGGGTGAGGTTTCACGTATCTACGAGGTTGGCGGTGCCAATGACCATCTCCTTGTAGTTGGTGTTGAAAAGATTCACCCGCGTGGCAATATCAGCATTGCAGATGCTACAGCAACCCTTTCACTGACTGCCCTGAACAATAAGAAGTTCGATATGCTTAAGGGCCAGCTTGCCGGAAAGACAATTGATCAGCTCAAGTCTGTTGAAGGAATCCAGATTGACACAATCAGGTCTGTCAACTTCAATAACGACGCATTCGTATCATCTCTCTATTCAAATGAGGCTACCGTAGGTTCCAGCGTATTCAATCTCGAGCAGAATGAACTTACAATTCCTATGAAAGGATCAAACTGCGTATTCGTTGCCGAGAAGATTTCACCAGACACTTATTCTGCCGAGTATGATGAGAACACAGAAAACCTGCGTGTACGTACCATGTCATCAAGCCGTATCATGAGCGGACTCCTGGAGGAGCTCTACTATCAGGCCAAGGTTGTTGATGACCGTTACAAGCTGTTCTGATTGATATAGCAGATAAAAAGAATCCCTCGGATTGATTTCCGAGGGATTCTTTTTTGTATTACCGGTCCGGATCAGTTGTTCTCGGGGCGCAGCTTGCGTACCACGGCACCTGTCTGCCACATCTCGCTCTCACGCAGGGCAGCCAGCTCTTTCTCCAAGCCCTCACGGTACCCGGGCTTTGAGTTGCTGTCAATTGATATCTGAGCCTCGTTACCGCACTTGACGCTTGCATAGAGCTTCTGTACAACGGGCTTGATGGCATCGTGGAACGGGCCCATCCAGTCCAGAGCGCCGCGCTGTGCTGTTGTTGAGCAGTTGGCGTACATCCAGTCCATACCCTTCTGGGCAAACAGAGGCATGAGTGACTGAGTGAGCTCCTCAACAGTCTCGTTGAAAGCCTCACTGGGAGTGTGGCCGTTCTCACGCAGAACCTCATACTGAGCCAGAAGCAGGCCCTGGATGGCACCCATAAGTGAACCGCGCTCACCGGTAAGGTCGGATGTGGCCTCGCGGATGAATGTGGTCTCAAACAGGTAACCGGAACCTATACCGATACCGAATGCCAGAACCTTGTCAAGAGCATGGCCGGATGCATCCTGATATACAGCGTATGAACTGTTCAGGCCGCGGCCCTCAAGGAACATGGTACGCAGTGATGTACCTGAACCCTTGGGGGCAACCATGATAACATCGATATCCTTGGGGGGAACAACGCCTGTGCGGTCGTTCCATGTGATAGCGAATCCGTGTGAGAAGTAAAGAGTCTTGCCTGCGGTCAGGTAGGGCTTGATGTTGGGCCACTGCTGCATCTGAGCTGCATCGGACAGAAGCATGCAGATGATTGTACCCTTCTGGGCTGCCTCCTCGATAGAGAACAGAGTCTTGCCGGGAACCCAACCGTCGGCAACTGCCTTCTCGTATGTCTTGCCCTGACGCTGGCCAACTATTACGTTGAAACCGTTGTCGCGAAGGTTGCAAGCCTGGCCCGGGCCCTGAACGCCGTAACCTATAACTGCGATTGTCTCATTCTTGAGTATCTCGCGGGCTTTCTCCAGCGGGAACTCCTCACGTGTCATAACCTCTTCTATGACACCTCCGAAATACATTTTCATAGTTTTGTGTAGTATTTAAAAAGTTACTGTTATTCTTTCTTGCCGTAACGGGCCTCCATCTTGTCCAGATACTCGTTTACGTGCTCAATGCGGGCGCGGGTTATTGCCACACGGCCCGAACTTACAAACTGGAGCATGCCGCCCTGGGCTGTAAGTTCGTGGTTGAGCGCAATTATATCCTCGGTCAGTCCGCTCTTCTCAATTACGGAGAATGTGGAGTTGACCTCAATCAGCTTGGCACCGTAGCGGCGGATTATCTTGGACATCTCGGGGTTCTCAGTAAGCACACTGGTTACCACCTTATATAATGCCACCTCCTGCATGAATATCTCATCATCGGTAAAGTACTGGCACTGCAGCACATCCACCTTCTTTTCAATCTGGTCCACAATCTTGACTATGGTCTCCTTGTCGGCCATGGCGGTTATGGTATAGCGGTGTACTCCGGGTATTGACGATGCCGATACGTTCAGGCTCTCGATGTTTACCTGACGGCGTGTGAACACTGCGGTAACCTGATTCAGGATACCGGCTATGTTCTCTGAGTGAACTATCAGCGTGTATAATCTCTTTTCGTTCTCCATATCATTTAAATGGACAATGGATAATGGACAATGCGCAGGTTCTGTCATTTCATTGTTAATTATCAATTGTCAATTGAAAATATCATCTTATCCACCGTGCTGCCCGGCTTTATCATAGGCATCACGTTCTCCTCGTCCATAACGGCGGTCTCAAGCAGGTATGCGCCTTTGGCCTTGAGCATATCGGCAACAGCATCCTTAAGCTCCTTGCGGTCTGTCACCAGACGGTAGGGGATTCCGTATGCGGCTGCTATCTTGCTGTAGTCAGGATTCATCATGTGGGTGCAGGAGTATCGGCTCTGGAACATCATCTGCTGCCACTGACGTACATTACCTAAGTAGGTGTTGTTCATCAGGATCATCTTGACCGGAGCCTGTGTCTGCATTATTGTACCCAGTTCCTGGATGTTCATCTGGAAACCGCCGTCGCCCATAAAGGCCAGAATGGTACGCTCCGGAGCTCCGAATGTGGCACCTATGGCGGCGGGCATGCAGAATCCCATTGTGCCAAGACCGCCCGATGTCACTATGCTGCGCGGACTACGGTACCTGAAATAACGGGATGAGAACATCTGGTTCAGGCCCACGTCATTCACCAGAACGGCGTCCTGAGGTGCGGCATCGCTTACGGCAGTCACGACCTCACCCATCTTGAGCGGGCCGCCGGCGGGATGTATGGCGCTGTCAATCACCTTGTCATGCTCCTCCTTGTCAAGCGGACGGAAACTCTCTATCCACTCCTTGTGAGTGGCCTTGGCCATACGCTCTGTTATCAGTTTGAGAGTAAGGCGGCAGTCGCCAAGCACGGTTACATCGGGCTTGACGTTCTTGCCGAACTCTGACTTGTCTATGTCTAAGTGTATAATCTTGGCCTGCTTGGCGTAAGTATCAAGAGTGCCGGTCACGCGGTCGTCAAAACGCATACCCACGGCAATGAGCACATCGCACTCATTGGTCTTTACGTTAGGTGCCAGATTTCCGTGCATTCCCAGCATACCCATGTTGAGCGGGTGGTCCGATGGGAGTGCGGAGAGTCCCAGCAAGGTACGTGCGGCAGGAAGGTCTCCTTTCTCGATGAAGGCAGCCAGTTCCTTCTCAGCATTACCCAGCTCAACTCCGTGACCCACCAGAACAAGCGGCTTCTTTGCACCGTCTATAAGCTGTACGGCATCATTTATCTGGCTCTCGATGGGATCGGGGGCGGGGATATAACTGCGTACATAGTCTATCGTGGCAGGCTTGAAATCAATCTGTTGCATCTGGGCGGTCTTGGTAAAGTCAAGCACCACAGGGCCCGGACGGCCTGAGCCTGCTATGTAGAATGCGCGGGCAACAGCCCACGGAATATCCTCGGCGCGGCGGATCTGATAGCTCCACTTGGTGATAGGCTGCGTTACGCCCACCAGGTCAATCTCCTGGAATGCGTCGGTACCTAAGGCATCGGTTCCCACCTGACCGGCAATCACAACTATGGGCGTGCTGTCCAGCATTGCGTCGCTGATGCCGGTTATGGTGTTGGTGGCTCCCGGACCGCTGGTAACTATAGCCACACCTGTGCGGCCCGATACGCGGGCGTAACCTTGCGCTGCGTGTGTGGCACCCTGCTCATGGCGCACCAGAATCTGCTTTAGATCCTTCTGGTGGTCATACAGGGCATCGAACACCTTTATAATAGAGCCTCCGGGATAAGCGAATACCGTATTCACATCCTCGGCAAGCAATGCGCGGAGCATCGCCTCGGCTCCTGTTATCATATTACTCATAATCTTGCTTAATCAATTATCCTCACGCCGCCCTTATCGGCCGAACTTACCATATTAGCGTATGCCTTGAGGCTCTTGGCCACCACGCGCTTGCGTGTGAGCGGACGCATGGGGCGGGCGGCCAGCTCTGCATCGCTCAGGCGAACGTTTATGCTGCGTGCGGGTATGTCTATGTCAATAATGTCACCGTCCAGCACCTTGCCTATGGCACCGCCGTTGGCAGCCTCAGGCGATATGTGTCCTATGCTCAGGCCCGATGTACCTCCGCTGAACCTGCCGTCGGTAATAAGGGCGCAGGCCTTACCCAAGTGGCGGGACTTGATATAAGAGGTGGGGTAGAGCATCTCCTGCATTCCGGGACCACCCTTGGGGCCCTCATGGGTGATTACCACCACATCGCCGGCCACAACCTTGCCGCCCAGTATGCCGTCAACCGCATCCTCCTGTGAGTCAAATACCCTGGCCGGCCCTGAGAACTTCCAGATACTCTCGTCAACGCCTGCGGTCTTTACCACGCAGCCGTCAACGGCAATGTTACCCTTAAGTATGGCCAGGCCGCCGTCCTTGGTGTAGGCGTGCTGAAGGTCACGTATGCAACCTCCCGCGCGGTCGGTGTCAAGCTCGGTGTAAACGCAGTCCTGTGATCCAAGCTCGTTGCTGAACTTGCGTGCAGGAGCGGTGGAATATATGCGTCTGGCCTCAGGGTCGATATCGGTCTTGAGTAT
>CAJOLR010000022.1 GCA_905235565.1 uncultured Bacteroidaceae bacterium
ATGACTAAAAACAACACTCCTCGTAGGCACATCGGAGCAAGCCTCGAAGAGGCGTTCTCAACTCACAAAAACAATCCATTAACTTAACACCCTAATAATTCTATTCTTAATACCCTCAACAAGTAATTACTCAAAGACAATAACAAAATGGAATGGCAAGACATATAAACAATATTTAAGAGAAAAATATGATTTATCAATTGTTGGATGCGACACAGTACAAAGTATATTATCTAATTATCCAAATTTCTTATTTGTTTATGGTCGTGCCCATAATAAAATAGGCAATTATTCAAAAAGTGATTCTATACTAAAGATTGGTTCAAAAATTAGTGATGACCCAATGTTTTGGAATGTAATGGGAAATAATAGTTTAGCTTTAGGAAACTATAGGGAAGCTGAAGAGAGATATAAGCACGCGTTTATTATGGTTCCCAATAGAATGTACCCGTTATATTTACTTGCCAATCTTTATTATACAGAGGGGGATACAGCCGGTTTTATAAAGATGTCAAAGATGATAGAATCATTTATTCCCAAGGTGGAGTCTGTTAGCACAGAAAGAATGCGATCAGAAATAAAAGAAATGGCTGAAAATATTTATCTAGGCGAGGAATAATGGTTTAATTATTTGTTTCTAATCTATCATTAAGAAGATACGATTCGTTCAAATTGTAATAGTATCAATATGGTTTCTTAAAGAAAAAGAAGGTGTGGTTGTTACTGATTGTAAATGTTTAGTGATAGGTCGTTAAGTTCGGATGATTGTAAGAAAATTTATGATGAATAAATCTAAAAAGATAATGCTGATAGATGAAGAAGAGTCCAAATTGAACAAATTCATTAGTATTGTTTTGAAAGTTACTTTCTGGTTTATTTTGTTAGTATTATTACATTTTGGTCGACGTGTGTTTATTGCAGAGAAATTCATAATACCCTCTAATTCAATGATGCCAACACTTATACCGGGGAATAAAATATGGGTAAATAAGCTTCTATATGGAGCCAGGATATATACTTCATTGAAGTTTGAGGATCACGCTCCATTAAAATGCTTTCGTATACCAGGGTTAAGAAAAATACACCCCGGTGATGTTATTTGTTTTAATTATCCGCTTGGATACAACCAGTGGACTGTAATAGAGTTCAAAATTAACTATGTTTATTGCAAGCGGGTTGTTGGGGTTCCGGGTGATACTATAGGTGTTAAGGATGGAATTACCTGGAATAACAATTATTCTGGAACCATAGGCGTACTAGAACAGCAAATGAAGATAAATAACACGCCGGATAGCATTCTTTGGCGCACAACATTTATGGCAACTATGCCATTCACCCGCCCGATGTGGACAATCAAAAATTTTGGTCCCATGTATGTTCCCCAAAAAGGTGTGACTATTGAACTTGACTCCATAGGCCGCGCCATATACGGTCCGGTCATTCAGTATGAGACGGGATCTTGGCCGGCGGATGATATGACGAGTCACACCTTCCAACATGATTACTATTTTGCCTTTGGAGACAATAGCCTGGAATCCCAGGATTCCCGCTACTGGGGCTTCATTCCTGAGGATTTCATAATAGGAATAGTAGCGGGCAAAAAAGTCCGTAACAATCCCAATCAAGGAGGAATATGAGGAGGTTGTTGTTGACACTGGTAGTTTGTGCATTTTTAGCCGGTTGCTATCATGATGCAGGATTCATATCGGTACGTCGTGATGTGATCGATGTGGGGCGTGTGGCTGTAGGCGACTCGGCTCATGCTACGTTCAGGTTCAGGAACAGTGCATCGGAACGTGTAAGTGTGACTTTTATGCCTGAATGTGACTGTACCGCTGTCAGTGCTGACAGCCATATGCTTGGACCGCATGAAAGCGTAAAACTTGAGGTTAAGGTAGCGGTTGATACTCCGGGTGAGTTTGTTAAGTATGTGTTTGTTCAGGCACCGGGAGGTAGTGATTTCTTTACTATCGCAGTAAAGGGGACGGGTAAATAACTGCTATACTATTTGCAGTATTTATCATCTAAGAAAACATAGAGCTAAGGATAATGCAATATTAATAAGCACATCTGTTTATAATTATTGTAATGTTCATGTACAGACATTGTCAGCCATACTGTGCGGCAAAAGGGAAATGACTACACCCCTTTCTGTACGACTGGATGAGGAACTTGGATTTGCACCTGTTGGGAATGAACCTTCTGAACTACATTCTAGCCGTCAAGCTGTTTGCCATTAACAACCCCGATAAATACATTACAAGATATGCAAGATCTTACTAAACTCAAGTCCACTATTGAAGCCGGTCTTACCGAAAGAAGAATTCAACTTCATGTCACCACGTTACGATGTTTCGGCCGAAGAGATCAGGGATCGTATAAAGCAGGTGATTGAGGTAGAAAATCTTAGATCAAAGTCAGATATCATTGACACAGGGAACTGATACTATTGTGTCACACCCAAAAGTGTTGAACCTAATGTGGAACGGCTGGCTGCATCTATTACAAATAATGAGTACTTTTGTGCCAGGTTTTTGAATAGATTCTGGTGCACAACGACAATAATGACATACTGAGGAGTGAGGCCCGTTACAGACGGCTCACGGAGACACCGGTTCCACGGCTTGTTCTGAGCTTAGCGGTGCCCACAATTATAAGTATGTCCATATCGGCCATCTACAATATTGTAGATTCATGGTTTGTGGGCCACATCAGCACTGTCGCTACGGCGGGTGTGGGTGTGGCTTTCGCATATCAGTCACTTATCCAGGCTACCGGATTCTTCTTCGGGCACGGATCGGGCAACTACATGTCACGAGCATTAGGTGCCCGTGATGCCGAGGGCGCGGGCAAGATGGCTGCTACCGGATTCTTGTCATCGTTCCTGATAGGTATTGTCTTCATGGTGCTGGGCATGTTTTTTGTGACTCCTCTGTCACGGTTGCTGGGTGCTACGCCTGAAGTGGTGCCTTACTCCAACGCCTACCTCAGATGGATTCTGATAGCAACTCCGTTCCTGATATCGCAGATGACGCTCAACAACCAGCTGCGTCTGCAGGGTAATGCCATGCTGGCCATGATTGGCATAGCGGTTGGAATGGTGTTCAACATATTCTTTGACTGGCTGCTGATAAACCGGTTGGGGATGGGGGTTGGCGGCGCGTCTCTTGCTACACTCGTAAGCCAGTTCATATCATGGTGCCTGCTGCTGTGGGCTACCACATTGCCTGGCAATGTGCATATAAGTTTGCGCAACTTTGCCCCGTCACTGGAGCGTTACCGGGAGATAGGGGCGGGCGGACTGCCGTCGCTGATGCGTCAGTCACTGTCCAGCATATCGGCCATCTGCATGAACTGGGCGGCTGCCAGTTATGCGCTGCCGGGGCAGGAGGCATCCACGATTGCGGCGTTTACCGTGGTGGCGCGTGTGATGCAGACCGCGATGGCGGTGATTCTGGGTGTGGGCCAGGGATTTCAGCCGGTGTGCGGATTCAACTGGGGTGCCAGACTTTACGGGCGCGTGCGTGAGTCTTACCTTTTTACTATAGGGTTGTGCGTGGTAATTCTGCTTGTCACATCGGCGGCAGGGTGGATATTCGCACCGGAGATAATTGCTTTCTTCCGTGATGAGGATCCGGAACTTATCAGGATCGGGACGGTGGTGCTGCGCTGGCAGTGCGTGGCTTTCCCGTTAGTGGGACTTACCACTCCAACCAACATGCTTCTGCAGAACATACGCCGTACAGGACGGGCCACACTGCTGGCTATGATGCGTCACGGAATAGCTTTTTATCCTACGCTGTTCATTCTGCCTGCCATCTGGGGGCTTAAAGGTCTTGAGGCCACTATGGCTACTGCCGATGTGCTTACGTTCTCATTGGCTCTGCCATTAGCAATAAGCATGATCCGGGAACTTTCGGCCCGCGAAAAAGGCATAATATCATAAAACTACCTACCTTTGCGACATGCAACAGCCATTCACAGAACAGCTTGAACTGCTCAAGAAACTTATAGCAACTCCGCGTGTGACACGGGGGGAGCAGGAAGCATCGGCAATAATGAAGGCCGATATGGAGCGTCACGGCTATGAGCCGGAGTGCATAGGGCTGAACCTGCTGTGCTATCCGCACCACTATGATGATTCCAAACCCACGCTGCTGCTTAACAGCCATATTGATACAGTAAAGCCGGTGGCCGGATGGACCAGGGATCCGTTTGCTCCTGTTGTGGAGGACGGCAGGCTGTACGGTCTGGGCAGCAATGATGACGGGGCAGGGCTGGTATCACTGCTCTATACGTTCTATGAGCTGGACAGCAAGCCGCAGTCTTACAATCCCCTGTTCCTGGCTACGGTCGAGGAGGAGCGTAACGGACAGAACGGAATGAAACTGGTTGTGCAGAGCCTGCCGCATATTGATGTGGCCCTGATAGGTGAGCCTACTGGAATGCAGCCGGCCATAGCCGAGAAGGGGCTTATGGTGCTGGACTTTACGGTTCACGGCAAGGCCGGACACGCAGCCCGTCACGAAGGTATCAATGCTCTGTACAGGGCTACTGAGTTGATTGAAAAACTCCGCACATTCAAGTTTGATAAGGTTTCCGATCTGCTGGGCCCCGTCAAGTTCACCATAACGATGATAAATGCCGGAACACAGCACAATGTAATACCGGACACGTGTACCTTTACGGCCGATGTCCGCACAAATGAACTTTACTCAAACCATGAGGCGTTTGACATCATCAGCGCACTGCTGCCCGAATGGTGCCAGATGAAGGCACGCTCGTTCAACCTGAATTCATCAAGGATTGATGCAGGCCATCCGTTGATAAGGAAGGCGGTAAGCCTGGGACTTGTCCCATACGGGTCACCGACATTGTCTGACCAGACAATATTGGACTGCCCTTCGTTCAAGATGGGTCCGGGTGATTCGGCCCGATCACATACTGCCGATGAGTTTGTTATGATATCTGAATTGGAACAGGCGCTTCCGCTTTATATGAATCTGCTTGATGGACTGATAGTTGTTGAATAATTATTCAGTGCAATGCGGAAATAAACATAATTTAGTGTTATTTTCTGCAAAAATCTTTTAAATTGCCCTCAAAAATATACAAAATAAAAAATAAAGAATAACTTTGTACCGCGTTATCAAAACGGTTTATGTTGAGATATCGCAATTGAAAGATAGATAGTCCTTTTTATAAATATCATTGGGTTTCGTTTGATGTGAATCACGCGCCGCCAAAAAAAGAGAAGAGTTACCGGAAGGTACCTCTTCTTTTTTTTTATTACTTTTACGGCAAACATAAAAGCCTATCGTTATGGAAAGCGGATATGCCGACGGTATCAGCCGTATTGAGATCAACTCCCTTTGGGGCAGAAAGCACATTGTATGGGAACTTCGTCCTGACGTTAATATCCTGAGCGGTGTTAACGGCACCGGCAAAAGCACCATCCTTAACAAGACTGTGGCGCGCCTGGACTACCTGGCAGGTGAAAGCCAGGATGAGACGCCCGAAGTACAGATTGACTATTATCCCGAGGGAGCGTCAAAGATCAAATATGATGTGATACGCAGTATTGACCGTCCTCTTATGCACAGCAATCTCTTGGAGAAGATGTCCGACAAGAGTGTGGTATCTGAACTGGACTGGCAGCTCTACAAATTGCAGCGCAGATATCTGGACTATCAGGTCAACATAGGCAACCGGACCATACAGTTGCTTACATCGGGTGATCCGGAGAAGATCTGTGAGGCTCAGGAGATATCGGCTCCCAAGATCAGGTTCATGGACTTTATGGATGAACTCTTTGCCGATACCGGAAAGAAGATAATACGTTCCAGCAACGAGATACTGTTTGACCAGTTCGGTTCAACGCTTTTACCATACAGTCTCTCATCGGGCGAAAAGCAGCTGCTGGTGATAATGCTTACAACCCTGGTTCAGGATATGACGCCGGGAGTGCTGCTTATGGATGAGCCGGAAATTTCGCTCCACATAGAGTGGCAGCAGCAGCTGATTCAGCGCGTGCGCTCACTCAATCCCTATGTTCAGATTATTATGACCACCCATTCTCCGGCACTTATCATGGACGGCTGGATGGATGCGGTGTCTGATGTGGATGATATAACGGTAAAGTGAGCGGTCTGGCTGTATGAAGAGACTTACCGATAACATAAACTCTCACTATCTTGAGGCGGCCGACAGGTTACTTCCCAGTAAACGTCGCGGACGCATCGTGGCCTTTGTGGAGAGTTATGATGATGTCTCTTTCTGGAGGCTTCTGCTGGATGAGTTCGAGACACCGGAGCACTATTTCCAGATAATGCTGCCCAATCGTGGAGGACTGACCAAGGGCAAGAAATCGGCCCTGCGTTCATGTATCGAGCACAACGGGTTGGGCAGTAAACTGATAGCCTGCGTGGACAGCGATTATGACTGGCTGCTGCAGGGAACAACACAGACGTCAAGGGAGATAATCAGCAGTCCTTATGTAATACAGACATATACATACGCCATAGAGAATTATCAGTGCTGGGCAGGCAGCCTGCATCAGATATGTGTACAATGCACCCTGAATGACCATCGGCTGATAGATTTCAACGCGTTCATGGAACTCTACTCCAAGGCTGTATATCCGCTGTTTGTGTGGAATGTGTGGTTTTACCGCAAGAAGCTGCACAATCAGTTCAGTATGCAGGACCTCAATATTGATATACGTCTAAAGTCTGTCGACGTGCGCCGGCCGCAAGGCTCAATCATCGGAGTAAGAGAGAGGGTGATACACAAGGTCCATTCACTTGAAACACATTATCCGGACGCTGTGAATGAGGTGGCTGAACTCAGCAAGGAACTGACATCGATGGGGGTCAGAGAGGATAATGCATATCTGTTCCTTCAGGGGCATCATCTGGTAGAGAACATAATAATGAAATTGCTGACACCGGTCTGCACTATCCTGCGTCAGGAGCGTGAGGCAGAGATTCGTCGTTTTGCCGTACATGACGAGCAGTACCGCAATGAGATCAGCGCATATCAGCATAGTCAGATGAGCCTGCCCGAAGCATTGCGCAAGAATACCCACTACCGTGAGTGCGAGCTCTACCAGCGAATGCGGGATGATGTCAGGGAGTTCTTATTGATGCTTCCAGAAAGAAGGGGTGATAACCAGCAGGACACTGAAAACCTCCAGTCGGCCAATCAGCATAAGGAAGGTTGAGAACCACTTGCCTATGGTGGGCATATCGTCCCACGGTATGTTGCATCCGTGATTTCCTATCGTAAGGCCTATATTGCTGAGACATGACAGCGATATGCCGTAAGCTTCGGCTATGTCAATACCGATGGCAAGATAGAAGAACCATCCTACAAATACCAAAGCGAAGAAGAATATACTGAATGTGAGTACGCTCTGTCTGGTTGATGATGGTATAACCTTACCGTTGACCCTTACCGGAAGTATGGCATTGGGATGAAGTATGCGTTTAAACTCATTGCGCATGGACTTGAGCAGGATGGCTATTCGTATGGACTTCATACCGCCAGTGGTAGAGCCGGCGCAGGCTCCGAAATACATGCAAAGTCCAAGGGTCATCCATATGAATGGCGGCCACTGGGTATAATCGGTCGACGTGAATCCTGTAGTGGTGATAATGGCGGTTACATGGAACAGGGCGTTACGCAATGCCGTAGAGCCGTTGTAGGGAGTTGATATGAAAAGACTTACGCCTACTATGAAGGTAAATATGAGCAGGAACATAAGGTACCATTTGAATTGGGTATCCTCAATCAGTTTGTGTATCTTGCCGCGGAACACTACAAAGAACAGCAGTCCGTAGTTGATACCTGACAGGAACATGAAGAAAGTTATGACATAATCTACCGAGTGTGAGTTGAAATAGGCTATGCTGGCGTTCTTGGTGGAGAATCCTCCGGTGGCCGCTGTGGTAAGGGCGTGGTTTACACTGTCAAATACTCCCATGCCGCAGAACCTGAGTGCGACGGCGCACAGTACGGTTATCAATACATATACGGTGATAATCCATCGGCCGCTGACACTGATGCGCGGGTGGAGTTTGCTTTGTGTAGGTCCGATAGCTTCGGCGGCGAACAACTGAACCTCACCCACACCGAATATTGGCAGTACGGCTACAGTAAAGAAGACTATACCCAGACCGCCTATCCACTGAGTCAGGCTACGCCAGAACAGCAGGCCGTGAGGTATCACCTCGACATCCTGTATGATAGTGGCACCTGTGGTGGTGAAACCGGACATGGTTTCAAAATAGGCATCCGTGAATGAGGGTATATAACCGCTGATAAAATAGGGTAGAGAACCGAATATGGAGAATAGTACCCAACTGAGAGCAACTACTATATAACCGTCACGGCGCGTCATGGCTCCCTCCTTGTGCTTGGAGCTCTTGCCTATGTAGAGCGCTGTCATGCCTACGCAGGCCGATGTGAGAGAGCCAATGATGAACCCGAACAGGTCATCCTCGCCATAAAACACTGGTATGAGTGTGCAAAGCAGCAGAATGCCTGATTCAATCAGAAGCAGACCCCCCAGTATCCTATGTATTATCTTTACGTTTATCAATTGAAATACTTCTCTATGGTCTTGATCATTCCTTCCAGACAGAATACAACCACGTGGTCACCAGGCAGTATCTGGGTGTTACCGGTAACAATGAGAGCCTCCTTGTTCCGGATAAGTCCGCCGATGGTCACTCCGCGAGGCAGTGATATGTCCTTGACAAGACTGCGGGTGATCCTGGCACCATCCATCACGTTGAACTCGGCCACATCGGCATTGGCGAACGTGAGGCACTTGACGTTGGTGACATCGGCATCAAGCATCATCTGGTAGATGTGGCTGGCGGCAATCTTCTTCTTGTTTATTACGGTGCCGATATCAAGTTTTTCGGCCATGTTGATGTAGTCTATGTTCTCCACCTCGGCAATGGTCTTGGTAACTCCGAACCGCTTGGCTGCAAGGCAGGCCAGGATGTTGGTCTCGGAGTTGTCTGTCAGGGCCACGAAGGCCTCGGTATGCTGAATGCCCTCGCTCAATAGCAGGCTGGGGTCACGGCCGTCACCGTTTATTATCATCACCTTGTCATCGACAAGTTCAGTAAGCCGGTTGCAGCGCTCCAGGTCACTCTCGATTATCTTCAGGTTCATGTAGTCGGGCATCAGCTGCGCGGTACGTACGGCTATTCGGCTGCCGCCCATTATTATGACATCACGTACATCGGGAAGCTCCTCCTTGCCGGCAATCCGGCGGATGTGCGGAATGTGCTTTTTCATTGTCATGAAGTAAACCAGATCTCCTGCCTGCATGGTGTCATGGCCGCTCGGTATGATGGTCACGCCTTCTCGCAGTATGGCCACTATGTGATAAGGGAGTTCCTTGCCGAGTTCAGCCAGAGGCTTGTTCAGGATCTGGGCGTTGTCACGCAACTTTATGCCCATCATGACCAGGGAGCCGCCTGCAAATTCCCACCACTGTCTGATCCAGCTAAGTCTCATGCCGTCAACAATATCCTTGGCGGCCAGCAGTTCCGGGTAGATGAGTGAATCCAGGCCGATGCTGTTGAAGTATTCCATGTGTTTGGGCTGGAGATACTCATAGTTGTTGATCCTGGCTACAGTTTTCTTGGCTCCCAGATGGTGGGCGAGCTGGGCTGATATGATGTTGCGGCTTTCATCGGTGGTAACCGCCACAAAGAGGTCGGCACTGCCCGCACCGGCCTCCTTAAGGCCGCGAAGCGATACAGGAGATTCCTGAATGGTAAGCAGATCGAAACTGGAGTCAAGACGGGACAGTTTTTCGGAACTCTCGTCTATCAGGACTATGTCCTGATTCTCTCCGGCCAGAAGTTTGGCCAGATGGATACCTACATTTCCTGCTCCTGCGATTACTATTTTCATTGTTCTGGTTTTTCGGGTTCTGAAGTCAGCTCATCGAGTGTGCTGATGATGGCATCGCAGTCTAAATGACAGAGATGCAGAAGCTGAGGCGTGGAGCCGTGTTCTATGAACCGGTCGGGTAGTCCCATACGCTTTATGACAGGGTTGAAGCCGTTATCGGCCATGTATTCCACGACAGCAGTGCCGAGTCCTCCGGTCACAGCGCCGTTCTCAATGGTTATGATACGGCAGTATTTCTTTCCCACTTCGCTGAGTATTGAAGTGTCAATCGGTTTGAGAAAACGCATATCGTAGAGCGCTGCGGTTTTTCCGCTCTCTTTCTCCCATGCCGATATGGCCTGTTCGGCAAGGTTTCCTATAGGTCCGATGGATAGGACTGCAATGTTGTCACCATCCTTGAGCTTCCTTCCGGTTCCGATGACCACGGGACTGAACGGCTTGCGCCAGTCGGGCAGGATTCCACGTCCGCGAGGGTATCGGATTATGAAAGGTCCCTGATCAGGCAATTGAGCCGTATACATCAGGTTGCGCAGTTCGACCTCATCATATGGGGATGCTATTGTAAGGTTGGGGATAGGACGCAGGTACGCCAGGTCAAATGCACCATGGTGTGTGGGGCCGTCTTCTCCAACCAGACCGGCGCGGTCAAGACAGAGCACCACATTAAGTTTCTGTATTGCCACGTCATGAATGACGTTGTCATATGCACGTTGCATGAATGACGAGTAGATGTTACAGAACGGCATCATCCCCTCTTTGGCAAGACCTCCGGAGAATGTGACCGCATGCCCCTCGGCTATACCCACGTCAAAGCAGCGGTCAGGGTATTCCTTCATTGGAATATCCATGCTGCAGCCTAACGGCATGGCCGGGGTGATGCCGATGATCCTGGAATTCTCTTTCATAAGTTCCAGAAGTGTCTCGCCGAACACGTCCTGGAACAGAGGAGGCAGACCATCGCCGTTGCGGACTATACGCTCTCCTGTATCTTTGTCAAAGAGACCAGGTGCATGCCAGATAGCCGAATCCTTCTCTGCCGGCTCAAATCCCTTACCTTTTATGGTTTTGATATGCAGCAGCTTGGGGCCATGCATACCTTTGATGTTGCTGAGTATGCGTACCAGATTCTGCACATTGTGACCGTCCACCGGGCCGAAATAACGTATGTCCATACCCTCGAACATGTTGTTCTGATGGGTAAGCTTGATCTTGATGCGGTTGTTGCGGCGAATTATGTTGCGGCGTTTCTGGTCATTCATGAGCCCTATCCTGTACAGTATCCTTGAGACATAGTAACGGAACTTGTTGTAAGAACGGGAAGTGTGGAGCTGAGTGAGATAACTGCGCATGCCACCGACACTCTGGGATATGCTCATGTCGTTGTCATTGAGGATGATGAGCAGGTCATTGTCTGTAATGGAAGCGTTGTTGATACCTTCGAATGCCAGTCCGCCGCTCATGGCTCCGTCGCCTATCACAGCAACTACACGCCTTGACGGGTTCCCGTTGCGCTTGTCGGCAACAGCCATACCCAGCGCTGCCGAGATTGAGTTTGAGGCGTGTCCGGCTGTAAAGGTGTCATACTTACTCTCATCCGGCGAAGGAAATGGCCTGAGTCCTTTGAACTTGCGGTTGGTATGGAACTGGTCACGCCTTCCGGTAAGTATCTTATGACCGTACGCCTGATGACCTACATCCCAAACAATCCGGTCTTCGGGAGTATTGAAGACATAATGAAGGGCTACGGTTAACTCGACGGTACCCAGACTGGAACCGAAATGACCGGGATTATGCGAGAGCTCGTCGATTATCATCTGCCTGAGCTCATCACATACCTGCGGTAGTTGCTCCGGATGTAGTTTTTTCAGGTCATCTGGTGAGTCAATCCTGCCCAACAGATTGTTTTCCGGGAGTTCATCTTCTGCTTTCTGCATCCTCATTCTTTTGTCTTTCAAACGGCAAATGTACCAAATTCATATGAAAGAAAATCTCTTTTGTGAATATATTAGTATTTTTAATTATGGTGAGTCAAGGTTGAGGGCTATCAGATGACAATCAAAAGGAATAATTCTTATCTTTGGCAAATCAGTTAAAATCGGGAGAAGATGACTTATTCCATAGATGACATTGTTTTGATGACAGGAGCCGAAAGGCACGGTTTCTGCCCAGCCAGGATATCATGGCTGCTTACCGACAGCCGTTCCCTGTGCTTTCCTGCAGAGACCCTTTTCTTTGCCTTGACAACCAAAAGTAATGACGGACACAACTATATCCGTGACTTGTATGACCGCGGTGTCAGGAATTTTGTAGTCAGTTATCTTCCGGATAAGATGGAGGATTATTCCGAATCAAATTTCCTATTGGTAAAGGATACTCTGTCCGCTCTCCAGACATTGGCTGCCGCTCACCGGAAAATCTTTGACATTCCTGTAATCGGAGTCACTGGCAGTAACGGTAAAACGATGATAAAGGAGTGGCTCTATCAGTTGTTGGAGCCGGATTATGCCGTTACCCGTTCTCCCAAGAGCTACAACTCACAGATAGGCGTTCCGCTTTCAGTCTGGCTTTTGAACAAGCAGACAGAGGTAGGCATATTTGAGGCCGGCATTTCCAAAAAGGATGAGATGCGTCAGTTATGGAAGATGATAAGGCCAACAATCGGAGTGCTCTCCAACATCGGTCTTGCCCATCAGGAGAATTTCCAGTCGTTACAGGACAAGTGCTCAGAGAAACTTAGGCTTTTCCAGGATTGCGACGTGGTTATTTACAACTGCGACAATGAACTGATACAGAGCTGTGTGGACAAATCCATAATAACTGCCCGTGAGATAGCCTGGTCCCGCAAGAACCAGGACAAGCCTCTCTACATATCGTCTGTCGTGAAAGGAAAGGATTCTACCGAGATCACATACCGGTACATTGGTCTTGAGAACAGGTTTACCATTCCGTTCATAGACGATGCCTCCATCGAGGATGTACTCCACTGTCTGGCCGTTTGCATATATATGATGATACCGTCCGATAAGATCACAGAGAGGATGGCCAGGCTGGAACCGTTGGCAATGCGACTGGAGGTCAAGGACGGGAAGCAGGGTTGCATTATCATTAATGACAGTTATAACTCTGATATATCATCGTTGGGAATTGCGCTGGATTTCATGGCCCGCCGTCAGGATGACTCATCCCGCAGCCGTACGCTTATATTATCGGACATTCTGCAGTCTGGCTGGTCACTCCATGAACTCTATCGCAGGGTGGCTCAGCTGGTTGAGAGCCGTGGTATCACAAGACTGATAGGTATAGGGCCGGACATATCATCCGAGGCAAAAAGGTTTGATGTGCCTGAAAAACACTTCTTCAATACTACCGATGAGTTCTTTAAGTCAGATATGCTCAAGAGTTTCCATAATGAGAATGTTCTTATCAAGGGAGCACGCGTGTTTGAGTTTGACAGGATCGCCGAGCGGATGGAACTCAAGGTGCATGAGACTATACTGGAGGTCAACCTTCAGGCCATAGCCGATAATCTGAACCGTTATCGCAGCATGCTGAAACAGGACACCAAGATTGTCTGCATGGTCAAGGCTTCGGCATACGGATCAGGTTCCATAGAGGTTGCCAAGACGCTGCAGGACCGCAAGGTTGACTATCTGGCAGTGGCGGTTGCCGATGAGGGGGCTGAATTGAGAAAGGCGGGCATTACGACCAGCATTATGGTCATGAATCCCGAGCGTACGTCATTCGGTACCCTTTTTGACCAGAAACTGGAGCCCGAGGTTTACAGCTTCCATCTGCTGGAAATGATAATCCGTGAAGCAGAGCATAACGGAATCACCAATTTCCCGATACATATCAAGATAGATACCGGAATGCACCGTCTGGGTTTTGCTCCTGATGACATGCCTGAACTGGTGCGCCGCCTGCAACGGCAGACAGCCGTCATTCCCTGTTCGGTGTTTTCGCATTTCGTAGGTAGTGACAGTACGGCTTTTGATGATTTCACAAAAGTGCAGATAGAGCGTTTCAATATGGCAGCCGATACCCTGCAGGCCGCTTTCAAGCATCATATAATACGGCATATCTGTAACTCGGCGGGAATTGAGAGATTCCCTGACGTCCATTGTGATATGGTACGTCTCGGGTTGGGGCTTTACGGAATCAATCCTCTTGACAACCAGCCGCTTGAGACTGTCTGTACGCTCAAGACCACCATCCTTCAGATACGTGAACTGGAAGAGGGCGAGACTGTTGGTTACAGCCGCAAGGGTAATATAACCAGACACTCGCGCATAGCGGCCATTCCGATAGGTTATGCCGACGGTCTGGACCGTCATCTGGGTAACGGCAATGCCTATTGCCTTGTCAACGGGCAGAAAGCATACTATGTGGGTAATATTTGCATGGACGTTTGTATGATAGACGTTACGGACATTGATTGTCAGGAGGGTGACAGCGTGGAGATATTCGGTCCGAACCTTCCGGTGCATGTGCTCTCCGACATATTGGGTACGATACCGTATGAGATTATATCGACGGTATCAATCCGCGTCAAACGTGTTTATTATGCTGAATGATGTTGACGAAGGCTTTTTGATAAGTAATAACTAACCTAAAACGATATGACAAACATTTCTGATTCAAAGTCTCAGCGGATGACCAACTTCCGTTGGGTCCTGTGCGCCCTTCTGTTTATGGCCACAACGGTAAATTATCTGGACCGTCAGGTTCTTTCACTTACATGGAAGGATTTCATTTCGGCCGATTTCCACTGGACTGACAGCCAGTACGGTTCAATTACCGGTTTCTTTTCAATCTTTTATGCTGTTGCCTGTCTGTTCAGCGGCAAGTTCATTGACTGGCTGGGAACCCGCAAGGGTTATCTGTTGGCCATATTCATCTGGTCGGTAGGTGCATGTATGCATGCTGCCTGCGGCTGGGCTTCGCTAAAGTGGGCCGGTGTCCCTTCAATGGAGGCTGCGCGTAACTCGGCCGATGTGATGCTGATAGTATCAACGGTATCGGTCTATATGTTCATATTCTGCCGCGCGGTGCTGGCGCTTGGTGAGTCCGGTAACTTCCCTGCAGCCATCAAGGTTACCGCAGAGTATTTCCCCAAGAAGGACCGTGCTTTTGCCACATCGATTTTCAATGCCGGCGCATCGGTGGGCGCTCTTGCCGCACCTGCCTGCATTCCGCCTCTGGCTGCCAAATGGGGCTGGGAGATGGCTTTCATCATCATCGGTGCCCTGGGCTTTGTATGGATGTTCTTCTGGTTCTTCCTCTATCAGAGACCTGAGAAGTCCAAGTATGTTAACCAGGCTGAGCTTGAGTATATCCATCAGGATGATGCAGCCGAGCTGGCTGCCGCCAAGGCTGCCGAACCCCAAAAGGAGCAGAAGTCAATCCCGTTCTTCAAATGTTTCTCTTTCCGTCAGACATGGGCTTTCATTTGCGGTAAGTTCTTTACCGACGGTGTATGGTGGTTCTTCCTGTTCTGGGCACCGGCATACTTCAGCGACCAGTACGGTTACCGCTCGGACTCCAAGGAGGCCATCCTGCTGATATTTGTACTCTATCTGATTGTAACCGTTGTAAGTATAGGCGGTGGCTACCTGCCCAAGCTGTTTGTCGAGAAGAAAGGCATGGAGCCTTATTCGGGCCGAATGAAGGCCATGCTGATATTCGCGTTCTTCCCGCTGCTGGCTCTCTTTGCCCAGCCTCTGGGTAAGTACAGTGCATGGTTCCCCGCAATCATCATCGGTCTGGCAGGAGCCGGACATCAGGCATGGTCTGCCAACCTTTATTCAACCATCGGTGATATGTTCCCCAAGTCAACCATCGGAACAATCACAGGTGTAGGTACTACAATGGGCGGTCTGGCATCGTTCATGATCAACAAGGGTGCCGGTATGCTCTTTACCAAGAGCGCCGCACTGGGCTCTTCTTTCACATTCCTGGGCTTTGAGGGTAAGGAGGCCGGATACATGATAGTGTTCTGTATCTGCGCAGTTGCCTATCTGATTGGCTGGACTGTGATGAAACTGCTTGTACCGAAATACAAGCCGATTGTTGTAGACTGATGCCGGAAATGCCAGACTATAAGGCTGACGACACCCGTTACGACGGGCGTATGCCATATATCCGATGCGGACACAGCGGCGTGAGACTGCCGGCTGTGTCGCTCGGTTTCTGGCACAACTTTGGCAGCGTGGATGACTTTGACAAGGCTCATGCTACCGCCTGTTGTGCCTTTGACAACGGGGTGACCTGCTTTGACCTGGCCAACAATTACGGTCCTGAATACGGAACTGCCGAGGAGAATCTGGGCCGTATGATGGATCTTTCGTTCCGTCCGTACCGCGATGAACTGTTCATCACAACAAAAGCCGGTTATGACATGTGGCCGGGCCCATATGGCGACTGGGGCTCGCGAAAGTATCTGATGAGCAGCCTGGACCAGAGCCTTAAGCGCATGCGCCTGGATTATGTGGACCTGTTCTACTCACACCGTTATGACCCGGATACTCCCCTTGAGGAGACCATGCAGGCGCTTGTGGATATAGTGCGTCAGGGCAAGGCCCTTTATATCGGCCTGTCAAACTATCCCGTTGATACGCTTGATTTCTGTTTCGGTTATCTGAGGGAGCGTGATGTGCCTTGTCTTATTTATCAGGGACGTTACAATATGATGGACCGCAGGATGGAGAACGGCATACTAAGTACATGCCGGGATCATGGAGTAGGGTTCACCGCATTCTCTCCCTTGGCTCAGGGCCTTCTGACGGACCGTTATCTGAGAGGTATTCCGGAGGATTCACGTATGGCGCGCAACCATTTCCTTAAACGCGAAGTATTGACTCCTCAACTCCTTTCCAGACTGAACCGGCTCAACGGGATAGCCGCAGCCCGTAACCAGAGCCTGTCGGAGATGGCACTGTCATGGCTGCTCAAGGACGGACTTGTAACCTCCGTGCTGATTGGCGCAAGCTCTCCTGCACAACTGCTCACCAATATCAGGGCAGTCCGTAACACTGAGTTTACAGCCGATGAGCTTTATGAGATAGATTCAATCATTCTTTAAAAAAAACAATTACTGACCATTATGAGTTACCAGAAGCCTACAATCAGGGAAAAGATAGCCTATGCACTGGGCGATGCCGCTGCAGGAGGTATCACATGGAAGATAATGTCCATTGCCTTTCCGCTTTTCTTTACCAACGTGTTTGGACTGACATTTGCCGATGCCGCCGCACTTATGCTTATTGCACGTCTGTTTGACGTAGTCACAGATCCTATAATGGGCAGCCTGGCAGACCGTACTCAGTCCCGTTGGGGCACTTACAGGCCTTGGCTCATTTTCGGAGCCATACCTTTTGGCCTGATATTCGCGCTGCTGCTCTATACGCCGGATCTTGGTCCGTCCGGAAAGCGGGTCTATGCTTATGTGCTCTACCTGCTCATGATGGCAGTATATACGGCAGTTAATGTGCCTTACGGCTCACTGCTGGGTGTAATGACTGACGATGACAATGAAAAGAACCAGTTCTCGTCATACCGTATGGTGGGAGCCTATGCAATGGGTTTCATCACTCTGCTGTCATTCCCTTATCTGCAGAAGATGGTGGGCGGTACGGATGCTCATCAGTATGCCGTGCTGGGAGCAGTGTTCGGTATCATCGCCGCTGCCATGACATTGGCCTGCGGACTGATGACCAAGGAGCGTCTCAAACCCGTCAGGGCCGAAAAATACTCTCTCAGCCAGTTTGTTGACCTGTTCAAGAACAAGCCTTGGATATACCTGACACTGATTGGACTGTGCACCAATTTCTTCAACGGATTCCGTTATGCTGTGGCAGGATACCTTATTTCATATTGTCTGGGCGGTGATGTGACCGTGGGTTCGCTCATCATCAACTACACCGTGCTGATGGCTTTCGGAGAGGTAACCTGCATGATATTCGGTGGCGTATCACCCAAGTTCGCCAAACGGGTGGGCTCCAAGCGGATGGCATTCGTATGGTCTGCCGTGATATGCGTTGCCTTCTCGGTGCTGTTCTTCTTCATACCGATGAACTCCAAGTATATATGGCTGATGGTGGCAGTGGTAATACTCACGTCGGTAGGTGTAGGCCTATACTCACCGCTGCTGTGGTCCATGTATGCCGATGTGGCCGACTTTGCCACCGATAAGTTCGGCACCTCATCGACCGGACTGATATTCTCATCGGGTACGATGGCGCAGAAGTTGGGTGGTGCCATATCCGGCTCTCTGATTGCTCTGCTGCTTGGATTGGCAGGCGCACGCATGATTCCCGATGATTTCGGCAATATGTCCATAGACCCGGCATCGGTCACAGAGTCAGTACGTACCATGGTATGGTCCCTGTTCTCGCTTATCCCGGCTGCAATTGCCCTGATAATGGGATTCCTGGCATATAAGTTCCCCATAAAGAAGTAATCTCCATGACTAAGGCATACGGACATTACGATGATGCGTCAAGGGAGTATGTTATTACCGACCCCTGCACCCCGTGGCCATGGATAAACTATCTGGGTACAGAGGATTTCTTCGGCCTGATATCAAATACCGCCGGCGGTTACAGTTTCTGCAAGGATGCCAAGTTCCGCCGCATAACACGCTATCGCTATAACGGTGTGCCAATGGACGCGGGAGGCCGGTATTTCTACATAAAGGACGGTGATACGGTATGGAATCCCGGATGGAAACCCTGCAAGTCCCCATTGGATTTCTATGAGTGCCGTCACGGAATGAACTATACCACTATTGAAGGACGTAAGGATGGCGTCACAGCACGGGTGCTGTTCTTTGTGCCGCTCAAGACCTGGGCCGAGGTCCAGAAGTTGACGCTGACCAATACAACCGATAAGGTTAAGCATCTCAAGCTGTTCAGCTTTCAGGAGTGGTGCCTGTGGAACGCATCCACTGATATGGAGAATTTCCAACGTAATTTCTCGACCGGAGAGGTGGAGATAGACGGCTCAGTCATTTATCACAAGACTGAGTACAAGGAGCGCCGTAACCACTACGCATATTACTCGGTCAATGTCCCGGTTCAGGGTTTTGATACTGACAGGGAGTCATTTCTGGGGCTTTACAACGGATTCGATGCTCCTCAGGCTGTCCTTGAAGGAAAACCCCTTAATAGCGTGGCTCACGGATGGTCACCAATTGCGTCACACTATCTTGAGATAGAGCTTAAGCCGGGCGAGAGCCGTGACCTGATATTTGTACTGGGTTATGTCGAGAACGCTCAGGATGACAAGTGGGAGAGTAAGGGTGTCATCAACAAACGCATGGCCCGAGAGACCTTGTCCCGTCTGGATACATCGGCCAAGGTTGATGCGGAGTTCAGTAAACTGAATGAATACTGGAATAACCTGCTCAGCATTTTCAACGTTGAGAGTGGTGATGAACGTCTGGACCGCACGGTCAACATCTGGAACCAGTACCAGTGCATGATCACCTTCTGTTTCTCACGCAGCGCATCGTTCTTTGAGAGCGGTATAGGCCGGGGCATGGGATTCCGTGATTCCAACCAGGACCTGATAGGATTTGTGCATCAGATTCCGGAGCGTGCCCGCGAGCGCATAATCAATATTGCATCGACCCAGTTTGCCGACGGCGGCTGCTACCATCAGTACCAGCCCCTGACCAAGCGCGGCAACGACGGTATAGGCAGCGGATTCAATGATGACCCGATGTGGCTGATATTCGGAGTATGCGGCTATCTGCGTGAGACAGGTGACTTCAGTATCCTTGATGAGCCGGTTCCGTTTGACAATGTCCCGGGCAGTGAGAAGAGCCTGTTTGAACATCTGACCATATCATTTGACCACGTGGTCAATAACCTGGGCCCACACGGGCTGCCGCTGATAGGCCGTGCCGACTGGAATGACTGCATGAATCTGAACTGTTTCTCAAACGATCCCGATGAGAGTTTCCAGACTACCGGGAACAAGACCGAGGGCAGCAGGGCCGAGAGCCTGATGATTGCCGGACTCTTTGTGTACAGCGGCCGTGACTATGTGGAACTTTGCCGTCATCTGGGACGTAATGCAGAGGCGGACCGTGCCCAAAATCATATTGATGCCATGATAAAGGCTGTTGAACAGTATGGTTGGGATGGGGAATGGTTCCTGCGTGCGTATGACTATTTCGGCCGTAAAGTGGGTTCCAAGGAGAATGAGGAGGGCCAGATATTCATTGAGTCCAACGGATGGTGCACCATGGCCGGCATCGGCATTGACGAGGGACTCTGTGATAAGGCGCTTGACTCAGTAAAGGAGCGTCTTGACTCGGAGCACGGTATTGTGCTGAACAACCCAGCCTTTACAAAATACTATATAGAATATGGTGAGATTTCCAGTTATCCTGCAGGTTACAAGGAGAATGCCGGCATATTCTGCCACAACAATCCGTGGGTTATCATAGGTGAGACGGTACGTGGTAACGGCAAGGCAGCCATGGAGTACTGGCGCAAGATATGCCCGGCCTACATCAAGGACCAGACCCTGCATAAGGTTGAACCATACGTCTATTCCCAGATGGTAGCGGGTAAGGATGCGTTCCGTCCCGGTGAGGGCAAGAACTCCTGGCTCACCGGTACCGCAGCCTGGAACTGGTACGCCATTACCCAGTTTATCCTGGGCATCAAGCCTACCTACAACGGCCTGGTAATAGATCCGTGCATCAGCCCCGACATGAAGGAATACAAAGTAACCCGCAAGTTCCGTGGAGCCACCTACGAGATTGAAATCAAGAACCCCAACGGCTCAATGCACGGAATCAAATCAATAACCGTAGACGGAAAAGAGATTGCGGGAAATATAATCCCCCTTTTTGCAGAAGGCTTCAAGGTGCACGTAACAGCAATCCTTCAGTGAAAGAATTCGGGGTATAGGTATCAGAAACCATGGCCGCCCGTGGGCTTGTGAACGGGAGGGGCCTGCAGCACAAGAAGATGCCCTGGAATGTAGGAGCTTGCTCATACATTTCAGGGTAACTTATTGGGGTGTGGGAGGGATAGCGCCGTAGGCGCGTAGTTTCAGATACCTATACCCCGAATTCTCACTGAGGATTGCTGTTACCTTTCAATAGTGAGGGTAAAGCCGGAAGCAGTGCAGGGTGTGCAGACGGGGGGATTTTGCTTGCTTACTTTTACTGTCAGTGAACTGATTGCCGGGAAACCGTCCAGCAGAGCGTTTGCAATCCGACCGGCAACGTGTTCCAGCAGGGCGGAGCGGATCTGCATCTGCTGTTTTATTATCTCGGTTACTTTCGCGTAGTTGATGGTTCCGCTCAGATTGTCATTGAGTATGGCATCGGTGACGTCGGCTTTGATGCAGATGTCAACGGTGTACCAGGCTCCTACAATGGCCTCCTGCGGTTCTGCGCCATGGAAGGCGTAGAACCGCAGGCTGTCAAGGGTTATTGTCTGTTTTGTTATTTTCATTTTATCCGCAGCGTGATGAGCCGCAGTTCTTGCAGATCAGACATCCTTCCTGATAAACCAATGACTCCGAACCGCATACCTGGCATTTCTCACCCTTGACGGCAGTGCCGTCCTGAACATATTTCTTGAGTGCACGCTCCACACCGTTCTTCCAGTTGTTGATGTTTTCCGAGCCCAGGTCAAGCGAGCCGATGAGCTTGATGCAGAGGTCTATGGGCATCTGGTAACGCAGGACACCTGAAATCAGTTTGGCGTAGTTCCAGTACTCCTTGTCAAACTTTTCGGACAGTCCCTCGATGGTAACCTTGTAGCCGCGTTTGTTGGTGAACTGGAAGTCATAGCGCTTGTTGCCGTTCTCATCGATGTTCTTGATGATCCAGCCCTTCTCTACGGTCTTTGGCAAAACGATACCCTCCTCGTCATCCTGCAGACCGGTGAATATCTCATATGGACGGCCGTCCAGGATACCTACGAATGCAACCCATTTCTCCTTGTTGTTCTGGAAACGTACAACATCGGCCTCAAGTATGCGCGGGCGGGTCTCGACAACCAGGCGTGGCTCGCAGTCACATGGCGCGAGCGTGGGCTCCTTGCCATCCTTCTTTTCTGCTTTCTTGTCACTCTTGGCGTCAATGAGTACACCGTCACGTGAGCCGTCACGATATACGGTGCAGCCTTTGCAGCCGCTCTTCCAAGCCTCGACGTAGAGCTGGTTGACAAGATCCTCTGATACATCATTGGGCAGATTGATGGTAACGCTGATGGAGTGGTCAACCCACTTCTGCATTGCACCCTGCATCTTGACCTTATTTACCCAGTCGACATCCTGGGCTGTTGCCTTGTAATATGGTGAACGTGCCACCAGTTCATCCACCTGTTCTGAAGTGAATTTCTGGGCGGGATCAATGCCGTTTACAATCATCCATTCCACAAACTTGTGGTGGAATACAATGAATTCCTCAAAGGCATCACCGTTCTCATCAACGAATGTGATATTGGCGTTCTCGTCATCGCGGTTGACCTTACGGCGGCGTTTGTATACCGGCATGAACACGGGCTCCAGGCCCGATGTGGTCTGAGTCATAAGGCTTACTGTGCCGGTAGGGGCAATGGTGAGACATGCTATGTTGCGGCGGCCGTATTTTTTCATATCGGCATACAGTTCCGGATCTGCATCTTTGATTCGCAGGATGAACGGGTTGTTCTGCTCACGCTTCCAGTCAAATATTTCAAATGCTCCACGCTCCTTAGCCATCTCAACCGATGAGCGGTAAGCTGCAAGCGCCAGCGTGCGCTGCACCTTCTCGGCGAACTCTGTTGCCTCCTCGGTTCCGTAATGCAGTCCCAGAGCAGCCAGCATATCACCTTCGGCGGTAATTCCTACACCGGTACGGCGACCCATGGTGCTCTTGCGCATGATCTTTTCCCAAAGACGTTTCTCGGTATACTTGGTCTCGTCGTCCTCCGGGTCACTTGCAATCTTGGCCTGGATCATATCGATCTTTTCAATCTCAAGGTCAATGATATCATCCATGATGCGCTGTGCTATGGCAACGTGCTTCTTGAACAGGTCAAAATCAAACTTGGCCTTGGGCGTAAACGGATTCTTTACGTATGAGTAGAGGTTGATGGCCAACAGACGGCAACTGTCATAGGGACAGAGCGGAATCTCGCCGCAGGGGTTGGTGCTGACGGTGCGGAACCCAAGGTCTGCATAGCAGTCAGGGACAGACTCGCGCAATATGGTATCCCAGAACAGTACTCCGGGCTCGGCCGATTTCCATGCGTTGTGAACAATCTTTTTCCATAGTTCGGCGGCCTCGATCTCCTTGGTGTAATTGGGCTTTTTTGAATCTATGGGATAGGCTTGAGTGTATTTGCGGCCTTCAATGGCAGCCTTCATGAATTCATCATCAATCTTGACAGATACGTTGGCGCCGGTAACCTTGCCGCTCTCCATCTTGGCATCTATGAAAGACTCTGAATCAGGATGCTTGATTGATACGCTCAGCATCAGCGCTCCGCGCCGGCCATCCTGGGCAACCTCGCGTGTGGAATTTGAGAAACGTTCCATGAACGGTACAAGTCCGGTCGATGTGAGTGCCGAATTCTTGACGGGGGAGCCTTTTGGACGGATGTCTGAAAGGTCATGACCTACGCCTCCGCGACGTTTCATAAGCTGGACCTGCTCCTCGTCAATCTTCATGATTGCTCCGTAGGAGTCGGCTGCACCTTCTGTTCCAATGACGAAACAGTTGGATAGGGAGGCTATCTGATAATTATTGCCGATTCCGGTCATAGGGCTGCCCTGCGGAACGATGTACTTGAATTCTTTGAGCAGATCATGGAGTTGGGCCGCAGTCATTGGGTTCTTGTACTTTTTCTCCACGCGTGCTATCTCATTGGCGATTCTCCAATGCATGTCATCCGGAGTCTTCTCGTAGATATTTCCGAAGGAGTCCTTGACGGCATACTTGTTTACCCAGACTTTTGCTGCAAGTTCATCACCTCCGAAATAGTCCACTGAGGCCTTGAATGCCTCATCGAAAGTGTAGGTTAGTTTTTTGTTGTCCATTTATATTTACTTGTTTGATCAGATGCGGCAAAAAGTATTCCAGCCTTCATGGACTGGAATAGCATGACAAATTTAGCGAATGTGTTTTATATTATGAATAGTTTTCCTTTTTAATTTTCAGTATTTAGCAAGGTTTTCCGTTTTAAATAGTTAAATTAAAGATAATCAGTGGAATAGATTTTTTAATTGTGTCAAAAGTTTACCGAAACGGGCAACATGACGGCAGGCAGACTATATCGTATAATTGTTTTGGGTACATTGCGGGCATAAAAGAAGCGGCATAAGTATGCCGCTTCTATAACAGGTCTGATCTTATCAGGTCAGCATCTTAATCCACTTTCGATATTCTCCATATCGGCCTTGAAGTTCTTGTCCACCTGAATCTGGTCACGAACCATATTGCAGGCGTGCAGGACTGTGGCGTGATCACGCTTTCCTATGCATGCTCCAATCTTGGATGTTGAGTAATCCAGATATTTTTTGGCCAGATACATGCTGATTTGTCTTGCCTGTACAAACTCATGCTTCCTTGATTTGGATTGTATTGATGACTCATCAATATTATAATAATCGCAAACCTTGGTGATGATTGATTCGATTGTGATAGGTTTCTGTTCGTGATGCTGGCTTTTGTCTATCACCTCATGGGTGAGATTCAGGTCAACTTCCTTACCGTAGATGGTCGAATAAGCCATCAGTGATACTATCACACCCTCAAGATCCCTTACGTTATCCCTTACCTTATCTGCAATATAATCAATAACAGGCTCAGGGAACTTTATGCCGTCACGTCTGGTCTTGTCACGAAGTATGTCTTTTCTCAGATTTAGGTCAGGTCTTTCCAGTTCTGCAACCAGTCCCCACTTGAACCTTGTAATAAGGCGCTCCTCAAGGTCTTTCATGTCCTTGGGCGGACGATCGCTCGTCATTATGAGCTGCTTATGGTTGAGGTGAAGATAGTTGAATATATGGAAGAATGTATTCTGGGTCTTTGAGTAGCCTGCCAGCTCCTGCATGTCATCAATGATCAGCACATCTATTGACTGATAGAAGTGTATGAAATCATTGACAGCATTGTTTCTTGCAGCGTCGGTGTACTGGACCATAAAGAGGTGGGCTGATACATACAGCACTCTCTTTTCCGGGTGAAGCTCCTTTACCCTACGGCCGATAGCGGTTACCAGGTGGGTCTTTCCTACGCCGGATGTACCGTATATGAAGAGAGGGTTGAAGGCGGTACTTGCAGGATTAAGGGCAATGGTTTCGCCTGCCGTACGGGCCAGCTTGTTGCTTACTCCCTCAACGAAGTTCTCAAAACTGTAGTTGGGGTCAAGCTGAGGGTTGAGGTCCTGTACCTGCGGGGCATCGTTGACGGACGGGGCTTTATTGCCCATTTCGGCCGTTCCCTTTATATTAATTAAGGTGTTGGCGGAACTTACATTCTGATTGATGTTGTTTTCCTTATCGGTCAGAATGCTGTACATGAGTCTGGTGCCTTTACCGAACACTTTGGTGAGGGCGGCCTTGATCACGTCCAGACAGTTCTGCTCAAGATACTCATATACGAAAGGACTGGGGACCTGAATAAGGAGTTCTCCGTTTTCCAGAGATATGGGCTCTGCAACGGAAAACCACGTATCGAATATTGTTTCCGATACGTTGTCACGGATAAAATCCAGACATAGACTCCATTTGTCTTTTAATTCAGTCCTTGTCATTTTTGGGATTTTTTGGTTGGACTAGCGAGGTCTTTCCTTCAAATGCTATGCAAAGTTGATAATCTTATTTCATTTAAGCAAACCGGTTCCGGCAGTTGAAAAAATCGGGAATTGTAAGGTGTTGGGAATTAACTACTTGTGAAACCGCATCAAAATGGTTGAAAATACACTATTGACTTTTATCAACGTTCTGTCAGTCAGCAAGATAGCCTGTTGATAACTTCTCTTAAGGCTCTCTTTTGAGGGTTTGGCAATCCTTTTCCTGCGGGCTCTAAAACAAGTTTGCAAGTAGTCCTCAGAAAAAATCATTGACGGGCTTTATTTAGATTAAATCTAAAGTAGCCCGCATTTTTCATGTTGATATTTTATGGATATTATTTGTTTTTTGCGGTGATTTCCCGGGCTTCCTTGACACTTATTTTCCTCCCTTGACTTACGGCTATTACGAATGCGTCCTTGTATTTTTTCTGGACCTCTTTCTTCGTCTCCAGGGCAGCTTCATAGTCGGTAGTATCACCGCAGGTATACTTGTACATTCCGCCTTCAATATAGTAGCTTACGTTTGGGTATGCCTTAAGTTTCTTGTCATTGCTTTTGAGCGGACTCTTGAGGCTCATGAACTGGACCTTGTATACCGGCAGCTCCTTTGATTCGCTTTTGCTGCCTATTGCCTGTGCTGTCGGGACAGCCTTCACAATCTGTCTGTTGTGATAGTCCAGATATTCCCTGAATGATTTGTAGAGGCTTTGACTCATCTCATCAATGCCTTTCTGTGATACCAGGTATCTGCATTCGGTGTCGTTCGAAATGAAGCCTAATTCTACTAGTATGCTGGGCATCGTACTCTTCCAAAGAACCAGGTATCCTGCCTGATGTACACCCCGATCCGGCCGTTTGGCCGAGCTGACCATCTGGTTTTGGGCAAATGTGGCCATCTTGAGACTCTCTTTCTGATACTCGTTCTGCATGAACTCGAAGATTATCATGCTTTCCGGGCTATTGGGATCATATCCCTCATAATGGGTCTGGTAATCATTCTCAAAGAGAATGGCTTTGTTCTCTTCAAGGGCAGCGTTCAGGTTTGCACTGGTACGATTCTCCTCAACGCCCAGCAGATACGTTTCGGCACCATTGGCCGATTTGCTCTTGGCCGAATTGGTATGAATGGATATGAACATGTCGGCGCCAGCCTTGTTGGCTATGTCGGCACGTTTATACAGTTCTACGAACACATCGGTCTTACGGGTATAGATAACCTTTACATCCTTGCAGTTATCCTCAATCAACTTACCCATCTTCAGGGCAATGTTAAGGTTGATGGTCTTTTCCTGATTCTTGCCGTTGACGGCACCGGGATCCTTGCCGCCATGGCCGGGGTCAATTACCAGTATAAACTTGCCGTCCTTGTCGACAGCAGATACGGGTAGAGCTGTAATCAGGCAGAGCGATGCTGTTAATATCCTGCTTATGAATCTGTTCATATCATTCTTCTCTCTTTTGTGTATAGTGAACGGGGGTTGCTTCCGTACTCTTGATGAAAGATGCCAGTACTCTGGCGGAAACCCTTACGGGTTCGACAGTGAACTCCGGAACATTGAATGAATACATAAACTTCCAGGAGTGGGTAGGGTCTTTTTGCGGCAAAAGGAACGGTTTTGAAAAACGGCCGTTTTCCGGGTCAAAATGTGCCAGATAAAGTCTCGTGTGGACTCCGTCTCCGCGTCTGGAGCTGATTACCACCCACTTGCCGCTGCTTGACCAGGAGTGATAACTCTCGGATTTCATGCTGTTGGCCTCATCGGCATATCTGTATGTGCCATTCTTCAGGTCAAAAAGCATCAGGTCTGAAACTTCCTGGTTGGGAGGAAAAACGCCGTGAGTGCTTATGCAGCACAGCATCCAGCGTCCGTCCGGTGAAACCCTTGGCCAGGTAATGCTGCTGTCAAGGGCTGCAGCGTCATAAAACATTTTCTTTTTGCCCCATGTCCTGTCGTCGGGATTGAAGCTTTTTGAATACAGGCTGTACTTGAATGTGCCTCTTGCATTAGCCATAACCGCACCGCCCCGTTTGTTGAACTCGTCGGGATCGCCCATGTCGGCTGAAACGTAATAAAGGGTTTTTCCGTCTGGGGCCCATGACGGGTAACACTCAAATTCGGCAGGGCTATTCTCGATGACACTGACAGAGTTGTCGGTCAGGTCATATAGTATAAGGTCACTGAAATCATCAAAAACCTCTATCCTGTTGGTGTGGTTGGTATGGAAATTCTGATGGGTCTTATTGGATGAGTATGCAATATAGTCATGCGTGGGATGCCATGAGGGATATACTGCAGCCGATACTGTAGAATCTGTCTTCATGTTCAGCTTGGCCAGATTGCCATCCCGATACATGATGGTTCCACCCAGGTACTGACGTACATGGAACTGCATATTGTCAGTGTGCCAGTTCCTGAAACTGTGGCAATTGATACATTGTGTCTGTTCTCCCTTTGATGCCATCGTGTTGGCATAAATCACCTTCTCCTTGAAATTGGTCAGGTTGCGCTGGTTGAGAGACAGTCTTCCGTAAGACTCGTATAAGGGCGATATGACACGGTATGAGATGTAAGAGTCGATATCCTCGGCTACAGTGATGTTGAAAGGATTCATCTTGAGCCACCTGCCCGCTTTCTCCTCATAGACGGTTACGGTTATGTCACCATGTGCAGTCAGTTTTTTCCATTTGCCCATAGGTATCCGGACTTTCCCGCCTTTTACAATGACTTTGACATTGCCCGATTCAAACAGTGTGATGTATTTGCGGGCGGAATCCATGATCAGGAAATTGGCAGGTGCGATATTTGCAGGTATTGTGATGCCGGTATAGTCGGGGAATATGCTGACATCCTCACCTTTGGAAAAATCCTTTGGCTGGCCGGTGCAGGCTGGCAACAGTGAGGTTGCACACAATAACAGATATAACAAATGCTTTCTCATAAGGTTCAATACAGCTCAAGTTCGTTTACATAGTAAAAGTAGAAGTAATATGTATGTCTCAGATATACGGGAATGGCCTTTCGGGCATCTTCAAGGCTCTTCATTCCGACTTTGGTGGCACGTTGCATGAAAGTCTTGTACATGGTTTCGGTCTTTTCGTCGAAAGGAAGTCTTTCCATCAGTCCGTTATCATCAATTTTACAGAACAGATAAGCGGCTTCCTGATAGTACCTGGCCATCTTGGATGGATTGTTTGATTCAAGATAGCGGAAAAACCTTGGCCAGAACAGTTCGGACAGCTTGCTGTCAAGGGCAAAGAACAATGCTACGCGGTCATATAGCGGAGTCGTGTTCTTGGGAAGAGGCCCGTTGAAATGATTGAGCAGATAATTCTCACATCCCTCCACATCCGAACTGATCCTGTCGTCATAGCACATGAGCGGTATTATCATGTCATATGGCGCTGTCCGGGTCAGCAACTGCCTGTTTCCACACAATTTCAGCTGTTCTTTGGCCCACTTGCGGTAGAAAATGGTCTTTTCGAGCAGGCCCAGGTAACTTTTGGCGGCCTGGGTGTCATCCAGCAGTATGGCAACCATGGCATGATACTTGTATGTCATATAGTTGAAACCGTAAAGCTCGGCCTCTTCGCTGCACCATCTGTTGCAAATTCCCGGTATTCCGTAATACATATAGAGGAGCTTGCCTATCTGTACAGCCGTGGAAACGACAAAATCACAGTTCTGTTTCTGGCTTCCGTTGTCAAAGGAGTAGCTGCGCTCCCCCTCCTTTCCGGTCTCTATCAGCGACAGGTCTTTAAGTAGGACCATGGCGCGCGTGGGCTGCCATTTGGAATCCTGCTCATGTCTGGTCTGCACCTTGTCAAATATATCAGCAACTTTATCCCACTGCTGGTTGTCGGTAGCCCTGATCATTCCCAGCTCGGCCTTGAAATTGTCATCCCTGTACCATAATGATGCCGGAATGGTTATGACGGCGGCCATTGCCAGACTCTGGATTATCAGGGTGACGGTTTTTCCGGAAAGACGTGACAGGAACCTCAATGCCGGTGCCAATGCCAGGAATGACATGGCCAGTATCAACGGAAGCTGCATCTTTGTGAATGTCAAACCGTAATTCTCTTCGGGCATACCGATGATCCATCCAAAATGGAGATTGTAGGTGGTTGCTCCTGCAAAGGCAACCGGAGCCAGCACCAAAGGAACGGCGGCTGCGGCTATTGAAAGCAGACGGAATGATCTGCTGCGTTCAGATAGAAGTATGTCGATTGAGGCGGCCAGCACACCTGCCAGTGAGTAGAAACCTGCAATGTAATAGCCGGCGAATCCCCATGTTACCATGATTACGGCGGAATATGCGGGCTTGCCTGTCTTTCGGAGTACTGTTACCGTAAGCAGCGCCCATAGGTATCCAAGCACGGGCATAAAGAAAAATCCCGGCAGTTGTATCAGATATACGGCATATCCGATGGACATGCCATAAGCTGTGAATATGGCGGCAGGAATATAGGCCAGAGCGGAAAAGGCGGCAGGTATCCTGTATACGATGCGGGTCAGTTCGGCCGATGCTGTAAGCAACAGTACCCAGATCAGGGCACCCAGCCATGGGATGTGAAGGAACTGGGTTAAGAACAGACTGAAGCATGAGAGTATGCCTGACGGCTTAAACAGGAAATCTTTCAGCCAGAACGTATCGAAAATGAATAGAGACTTTGCTTCTACCTTGATGAGATACTCATAGGAGAATAAGGACAGGATAACCCATAGCGCTATGGGCAGTATCCAACGGCTGAATGCCAAAATGCCCGTTATGTTACTTTTCCCTTTTTGATTCATATCTTGCAGGTGTGTTGGAACAGAATTCATGGTCGTTGCAGGTAAGGATGACGGCAGAGAGTGTACCCGCAAGCGAGAATACTCCCTGGAGGGGGTAACCTGTCAGCCCCAAAACACTTCCGGTAGCCTTGAAGACGTCCATGATGAACTGCCGGTCAAACAGGGACAGCGACCTGTCTTGGGCTGCCCTCAGATAATAATGGTCCGAAAAGGACAATAATGCCCAGAGTATGACGGCGAGGATATATGGTTGCAGCCTGAAGAGTCCGTCGGGCTGAAAAGCCTGTCTTTTAATCTTAACAGTTGTCATATTCAGAAAGCGCGCGTGTGCGGGCGCGTAAAAACGCTTCAAAGGTAGCATTTTTTCGGTCTTTTATTATTAAAGACAGCATGAAAACATTTAAATTCGCACAAGACTAAAGTAATACACTAATCAAAATATGAAAAAAACAGTTCTGATTGCCGCTTTGCAGTTTGTGTTGCTGCCCATGCTGGCCCAACAGCCTATGTGGCTTGACCCTAAAGTAAACAGTGACAACCGCATGCCTCGTGCAGCGGATTATTTCGGCTATGAGAGCCTGGACAAGGCCGATGGCGGAAAGGAGTCTTCATCCCGTTACATGTCCCTGGAGGGCAGATGGCGTTTCAATTTTGTCAGGAACGCTTATGACAAGCCTGCCGATTTCTTCAAAGTGGGCTATGATGACAAGAACTGGGTTGATTTCCCGGTACCCGGACTCTTTGAGATGGAGGGTTACGGTGACAGGATATACACCAACGTGACTTATCCTTGGAACAACGAACACCCGGTGAACCCTCCTTATATAGGTGAACGTGAAAACTACGTGGGTTCATACCGTCAGGAGTTCACGGTACCGG
>CAJOLR010000023.1 GCA_905235565.1 uncultured Bacteroidaceae bacterium
AATTGTGGGACATTTTAGGGACGAATCTTTCACAATGCCATTTTATTACTGTATACGGATCATCCGTTTTGTATCCACAAGTACTCCGTCAGTGGCCAGAGAATACATGTAGATACCGGGTTCAAGTCCATTGCCATCTACCGGAATTCTGACATCCCCTCTATCCGATATGGTCCGGCATTGGATCTGACGTCCATTGTAGTCGTATATGTAGAATAAGGCATCATTGACATTTTGCGGTATGAGACATCTGACAACACATCTTTCACTGAAAGGATTGGGTTCGTTCTGATATAGTTCAGTTGTCTGGTATGGAGAGCGGCCAGCAATCTTTGTGGTTGATTTCAATGCCTCCAGTTCGGAATAGGCCTTGTCTAATTCTGTCTTGAGTTCCTGAATGGAGCGTATCAGCAGCGGTATCATCTCAACATAGTTGACAGAAAGGTATCCATCCTGGTTCTCCGATACCAGGTTGGGATATATTTCCTTGATTTCCTGTCCCGACAGTCCGAAATGCTCTTTCTCAAGAATGCCGGAATCATCATTGTAGTATCCTAAAGGTGTTGAATCCTCTGCACTATTCACCTCAAACTGCTTCAGACTGTATCTGAAGACGTTCACTTGCATAAGATTATCCAAACTTCCGCTCTCAAGCTGTGCCATATCATGGTTAAGTCTGGAATCTGCCAATGTGTTGTATGCCGATGCATAAATTGCATCAGTTGTTTTAATGTCACCATGGAAAAGACCTGCATATCGGCCACTTGTATTGAATCCTTCATCATAACTTGATGAACCGTATATTCCGGTTCCACCGTTCGGTCCGGAAAGAACTCCGCTCACACCAAAATTTAAGCCTGGGCTTGCATAACCTGCAACAGAATATACTCCATAATTCCGTTCGCTGTCGGGATTGTCAACGATTGCTGACAGATATTTCTGGACAGACTGTCTTGGGGTTGACGGTATGTACTCAAAATAGCCTACCCACCAGGTTCCGTAAGCATTTATGGAAAGATTGTATGGTTTATAATATGAAAGAGACGATATACAAACGGTAATGCCGGTAGTTTCAATTTTGCAATTCTCGCTTATAACTACCAAATCAGTAGAATCACTGGTAATGATTACACTTGTTGCTGTTTTGGCCGGAAACTGTATATACAAGGTATCCTCCTCAAAATAAGCTAATGGAGAGTGTGAACTTGTCCTTTCGCCAACCCTTGCACTCCCGCTGCCATTGGTTCCCGTCGGGACACTCTTAACCAACGGGATATATACTTTTGCACTCATGGCTGTGACCATGAAAAACGCTATGGACAAAAACAATGCTCTCTTGCTCATATTGCTGACTATAAACAGTTACTTGGATATAAATAGTTCAATAAAGTCCTTTCCGGATTTCTCAACAAGACGCAGTTTCCGCTTGCGGACACCGCTCTCAGACAGGTTAATAAATGCGGATATGAACCTGTTGTTGAAGTTCAGGCTTGACAGTATGCAAATCACTATGTCCTCACGCACCAGATTCTCAATCTCTATGTTCATGTCTAGAATGGTGTCTATGAATGATTCCGATATCTGGTTGATTATAGCGGTGCGTTCATCGGTAGAGAATGAAAGGTCATTGTTCAATAGCTTTGATGAGAGGCAGGAGTGGGCATCTGTATTGCGGAATAACTCCTTGCATACCTCCAGTTTCTCCTTGTACATCTTAAGGATAGACTCTCTTGAAAGGTTCCTGTCATTAAACGGGGCATCGAGCATATGGGCTTTCATAATCTCTATGCTGTTGCTGCGGGCCTGGTCACGCTGGCGTATCTGCATGCGGGCTATACGGTTGCTGCGGTTTGAGAGATAGAGCAGATATACCATGATGAGGAGTGCCAGAAGCGAGATGTTGATGATGATAAGTCTCCTGTTCCTGTAACGGGTCTCGCTCTCTTTCAACATTATGACATGATTGCGTATAACATCCTCTATGGCAATGTCCTTGCGCATATCATATATGGAGTCAATAAGCTGGTCATGCAACTGCATGTATTCAAGGGCATCATCCGGATAGCCTTTCATTACGGAGAGTACCGCCAGCTTGCCGCTGTTGTCACATACGGTGTAGAGTTCTTCCGGGCATTCCATGGATTTTCCGTAATAGATATATGCCGAATCAAACTGCTCTGAATCAAAGAATATGTCGGCCTTTACGCTATAGCCGATTCCAATCTCCGACGGGTCCTTTAGTTCATAGAGATACCTTTCTATGTAGTACATGGCTTTTGAATAGTCCTTGTAGCCATGAAGATATATCTTTGCCAGGTTCATGTAACACTGGCGGCTACGCAGGCTTGAAGCATGAGGATCTTTGAGCAACACGTTAAATAGTGAATCTGCAACCGGATAGTCTGCCTGGTAAAGTGCGTTCAGAGCTATGAGATACCTGGCGTTTGATGTAAGAACATTATCGTGAAGCCGCAGGGAGTTCTTAAGGCAAGCGTTAAGGTTACTTAGAGACAGGTCAAACATCATCTGGTTAAGGTAATGCTGTCCCAGGTTCTGCTCTGTTAGAGCATAGTATCTTACCAATGTGTCGGGAAACAGATCCTTAGCCTTTATGTAGGCGCTTACTGCCGAATGGTCATTACCCATATCTGTATATACACAGCCAAGTGAGTACCAGGCCATTGCTGCATGATAGTCTTTCTTTCCGGCACCGTAATAGGCTGTAGCGGTAAGTATAAGGCTGTCATCCTGAGCTGTTACATAATTCTTGTAATCTGCCTGTGTCTTAAGAATTGCGTAATATGCCCTGTCTCGCATATTGTCTGATAAACTGATTGTGGCAAGCATGGAATCGGCAGCTGCCGCATCAGTTTCAAGCAGTTGCTCCACATACTGTAAATCACGGTATGTGCCCTTATCCCGGCAGGATACGGTAAGCACAAAAATAAGCAGTATCCAAGAAACTTTTCTCATAAATCTGTATAGCCAGTTTTTATACATCAAATATAGAAAAGGCTTTTGCGTATTTGGAAAAAGCGAGAGGACAATAATGGGACAAAAACGGGACAAATCTTTCCCGCAAAAGCCAACCTATTGTCAATAAGGTTTTTATAGATTGCCGTAGGTAGGATAGGTGCAGTCATTGGTCAGGGTGAACTGAGCCTGACAGCGTATTTCTTGTGCTGATGCGGCAAAGTCTGCCTTGTAGTCACCATGCAGTGTCTGCCAGTTTGCTGAGGCCGGGTTAAAACCGGCCAGGTCATATTCTGACAGCTTGAATTCCAGTATCTGGCTCTGTCCCGGCTCAAGTAGGGCGGTCTTTCCGTATGCCTTTAGTTCCTTGACCAGTTGGGTGAATCCGCCATATGGAGCCTCAATATAAATCTGTACAGCTTCCTTTCCTGCCACAGAGCCGGTATTGGTAACTTTAACAGAGAGGTTAACCACTCCGTCCACAACCTTGGCCTGGGGCTCACTGTATGAGAATGTGGTGTAGCTAAGTCCGAATCCGAACGGATATGATACCTGATCGGGATGGCGGTCATAATAACGGTAGCCTATATCCATACGCTCATTATACTCGGTGTAGTCATAGCTCGCTACCGGTTGGACATCAGGGTTACCCCTGTTGGCGCGGGCTTGTGCCTGGAGTTCACGCGCATTTACGGGGAAATTCGCTGTTGACGGCATCTTATTGAAATCAACCACGTATGTGTCAACCAGCTTGCCGGATGGATTTACAGCGCCCTTGAGCACATCGGTAATGGCGTGGCCGGCCTCCTGTCCGGGCAGTCCGGCCAACAGTATGGCATCGGGCTGTGATTTCCAGCTGGCGGTCTCAATGGGTGCGCCTATGTTAAGTATCACAACCACTTTCTTGCCTTTGGAATGGAACGCGTCACATACATCACTGATTAGTCCCTGTTCTATATCGGTCAATGTGTAGTCTCCTTCATAACCGCGATCTGCAGATTCGCCGCAACTGCGGCCAATGGTAATGATAGCCACATCGCTTGCTATGGCATCGGCACGATACTGGTATGGCTTGCGGACAAGTGACTGAGGGATGACATGATTGGTCAGGCCGGTACGCATGAAATTACCGGCACTCACTCTGCTGTTATGATCCTGAACATATTTGCTGTAGGCCGATGACACCGATGGCTCCAGCCTGTATCCTGCCGCCTTGAGTCCTTCGTCCAGACCAACCGCATGGTTATAGTTGACGCTGCCGCTTCCGGTTCCTACCACATAAAGGTCATATGAACTGGTTCCGTAAAGGGCAATCATCTTGCAGCTCTTGGTTAGCGGAAGAGCGCCGTTGTTCTTGAGCAGGACCATACCCTCTGTAGCACTTGAACGTGATACTTTGGCATGGGCTGTAAGATCCGGATCATTCATGAATTGATAACCCTGCATCTTTGGCGAGCGCTCAATGAAAGCCAGGACTCTGGCTACGTTCCGGTCTATTGTCTCCTGACTTAGAGTTCCGTTTCTGACGGCATCTGTTATGGCCTGTATCTGGTTGGCACTACCCGGCATTATAAGGTCATTACCGGCCTTTACGGTTGCTACTGCATCGCGGCCACCGCCCCAATCGGTCATTACCATACCTTCAAATCCCCACTCCTCACGCAGGATGTTCTCTATCAGTCTCTCATTCTCGGGGGCATAAGTGCCGTTAATCTTGTTGTACGATGTCATTACTGCCCAAGGCTGTGATTCACGGACAGCTATCTCAAATCCCTTGAGATAGAGTTCACGGGCTGTCTGCTCATCAACCCTGGCATCGTTGGCCATACGGTTTGTCTCCTGATTGTTCAGGGCAAAGTGCTTGATTGTGGCACCCACTCCGTTGGACTGGACGCCACGAACCATTGCTGCCGCTGTCTTTCCAGACACTACAGGGTCCTCTGAGTAGTACTCAAAGTTACGGCCAAGCAGAGGATTGCGGTGAAGGTTCAAGGCAGGAGCAAGCAGACAGTCGGCACCATAGCGTTTTACTTCATCGCCTATAGCCACTCCCACTTCTTCAACCAGCTGCTGGTTCCAGGTTTGCGCAAGTATGGTAGCTACAGGGAAGGATGTGCAATAGTAAGTTTTGTCATCACCCTGACGTGTAGGATTGATCCTGAGTCCGCCCGGACCATCCGGGAGCATTACAGAAGGAATACCCAGACGCGGAATGGGATAGGTCTGTCCTGCGCAACCTGGTATAAGGTTTCTGGCATCCTTTATCTCCTGGGCTATGTCATTGCCGTTCCAGGCTCCTATGCCAACAAGCAGGTTTACTTTCTCTTCCAAAGTCATGGCAGCCACCACCTTGTTGACAGGTGACTTTCCGAACTCGACCTTGCGGTTACATGAAACAGTGATCAGGATCATTGCAGCGGCAACAGTGAGAGGAATCAATCCTAGTTTCTTCATAATCAGGTTATAATTATTTTATTTAGGTTCCAGCCCACGTTTGCGGGCTTCGGCTAACAGGAACTCAAAAGCAGCGTCATGCTCATTGGGTATTATACCGTCAAGGATTGCATCTTTTATGGATGCCTTGAGTTCTCCTACCACTGCGGTAGGCTCAAGCCCGAAAACCCGCATTATCTCCAATCCGTCAATAGGTGGCTGGAAATTGCGAATACGGTCCTTTTCTTCCAGGTCTACCATCTTACGGCGAACCAGTTTGAAATTATCAAGGAGGCGTTTTTTCTTCTGCTCGTTCTTGGAAGTTATATCGGCTTCACACAGTGTCATAAGGTCTTCGATGTCATCACCTGCATCAAACAACAGACGGCGTACCGCAGAGTCAGTCACCTCATCGTCGACAATGGCTATCGGGCGCATGTGCAGTTCAACCATCTTCTGCACATACTTCATTTTCTCGTTCTTGGGCAGTTTCATGCGCTCAAATATGCCGGGAATCATCTTCATGCCCACGTAATTGTGGTTGTAGAATGTCCAGCCGTGAGCAGGCTCCCATTTCTTTGTTCGTGGCTTGCCTATGTCATGAAGCAGTGCAGCCCAGCGCAGCCAAAGGTCATCGCTGTTGCGGGCTACATTGTCCAATACCTCAAGGGTATGGAAGAATACATCCTTATGTCCACGTCCGTTCACGGTCTCCACACCCTGCAGGGCGGCAAGTTCGGGGAAAATGAGTTCCAGCAGGCCGCACCGGTCCAGATCAATGAATCCTTTGGACGGTATGGGTGCCAGAAGTATCTTATTGAGTTCCTCCGATATGCGTTCCTTGCTTATTATGCCTATGCGCTCGCGGTTCTTTTCAAGTGAGGCGAAAGTCTCATCGTCAATATAGAAGTTGAGCTGTGTAGCAAACCTTATGCAGCGCATCATGCGCAGAGGGTCATCACTGAATGTTATATCCGGGTCAAGCGGAGTGCGGATAATTCGGTCCTGAAGGTCATCTATGCCTCCAAACGGATCAACAAGCTCACCAAAACGGTCTGAGTTAAGGCAGATGGCCATTGCGTTTATGGTAAAGTCCCGGCGGTTCTGGTCATCCTCAAGGGTGCCATCCTCAACAATGGGGTTGCGGGATTCGCGGTGATATGACTCCTTGCGCGCACCTACAAACTCAACCTCCAGGTTGCCTTTCTTGACTTGAGCTGTTCCGAAATTCTTGAACAGGCTCACATGGGCACCTCGGCCCAGTGCCTTGCCGTAGGCTTTGGCCATCTCCAAGCCGCTGCCTACCACAACCACGTCTATATCCTTGCTGGGACGCTCCAGAAACAGGTCCCTGACATATCCTCCCACCACATAGCATTCCAGACCCAGCCCATCAGCGGTCTGAGAAAGCAACTTGAATTCCTTGCGGTCAAGCAGCCTGGCCAGTTGGTCGTCACTGTAAAGTATCATGGCTTCAAAGTTACGGCTTTTTCCTTTATCTGGTTAGGGTAAACTTAAGTGTCATGCCTGCATCATGTGTCGATGTCGGATAGGCCGAGGTTGACACAAGCGGGAAATTGCTCTGGAAGTCATAGTAGAAGTTCAGGGTGAGCATCCGGCTGTAAGTGTAGTCCGCGTTGAACGAGAACTTTATGGCGCGGTTACCGCTTGTTGCCTGGGTGGTGGTCTCACGCAGGTTTCGGCACAGGGCATTCTGATTGCGGAATGAGAAGTCCAGACTCATGTTGAGGTCATTGCTTACCCTGTTTCGTCCGCTGCCAGGCTGTGCCCCGAACAGCTTGAGCCCGTTTATCTTGTAGCCTGCGCCCGCGGTTATGTCATCTGAAGTGGTTTCAACTACCTGTACGGCTGTGGTGCTGAGTGTAATCACACGCGTCTTGCGGAATTCCAGACGGGCCGATATGTCATTGTTGAATGTCATGTTCACTCCTGCCAGCGGAGCGAATGATTCATTGATAGATACAGAACTGATATTGAACATCGTACTCGGTACAGGATTGCCGTTAGTCACATCCTCGATGAAACCGCGTCCGTTCATGAACTCCATATAGCTGTTGAAAGTATTGAAGCTGCCTATTGAATAGACACTCTTATAGGCATGCGTCAGGTTGAAGCTCTTGAAGTATTTCCTGAAGAACGGCAGCTTGCTCAATCCGCTGTAGGTGAGTGACCAGTTGGGGAGCATACGGAGCATATCCGGAATAAGGTCAAGAGTGGCTCTGTTGGCATTCCGTCCGGAGTATGCAGCCAGGAAGGCGGGAATGAGTACATCCGATGAATACATGTCCACCCCACCTGTGGACTTGTCATAGACCTGTCCGGCCCGGCTGCTTCCTGCGGGATAGCGTGCCCCTTCATATTCAGCCTCGATGCGGTCTCGTATGGTTGACAGGCTGCCGGTCAGCCGGTCAAAGCTGCGTGACCGGTAACCATTGTCCGATGAATGTCTCTCAAACGCGCTTCCGATGGAGATCGTCGTCATGCTGAAACTGCCGCCCCTTGAACTGGGCATACCTTTATACATGTACTGTACGCTGTTGGACCCTGTCCTGTTCCAGCTTGCCGAAGCATCAATCTTGATGTTACGTATGGGCTCGATGGATATCTTAACCTGAAGGTCCTCTATAGATGTTGAAGAGGCTGTATGTGCGATGCTGTCGCCTGAAAACAACCATCCGTTGCTCCTGGCTTTGTAAAGATAGTCATCACCGGTCAGACCGAATGCGAAATCCAGCCCGGGGGAAAGCAGTCCGGTTGAGTTGTTCTGTCCTAACAACCGGGAGTCGGGCATGAATCCGGGCAGAGACATGGTGTAATCATTCCTGTAAGATACAGATATGTTCCGTACCATCATCATTGTCCTGAGAGCCATCTTGAACCCGTCTTCAAACGCAAACTTCTGCGCCCTTTCAGGCTTGTCCGGATCCTGAACCACCTTAACCATTACGGACAGGGTATCCTTTACCTTCACTGAAATGCTGTCAGGACCTTTCTTCCTGAACTTGAGTTTCACGTTGGTTCCGTCTCTAAGTGTCGCCGTCAGCTTGGGATTGATCGTACCCAGATTGTGCGGAATGATGTTTACGGAATCCGGGAACAGTGTCATCTCCTGCTGGAAGTCCTTTCCCTTGTTGGCGTAAGAGTTGGTCATCTGGGAAATGTTGGCAGCATTGATCTTCTTTAGATAAGGTACGCTGTTGTAAAGCCTGAGCAGGTTGAACTTTCCATTCAGTGATATGGAACGCCGGTTGGTTATGATATTACCGTAAGACATTCCGTCCGGGTATGTGGTTCCCCGGTTCCATGAATAACCTGAGTTAAATCCGGCATCGGCCGTAATCCAGTCAGTCAAAGGTATCTTGCTGAAAGGTATTGAATAAGAAGCGCTGAATGATTGGGTGTAGTCAAGCGGACGTCCCATATTCCGGATACTCATCTTGACGGAGTCTTTCCACATCTGATACTGGTCAGGGTAGAGGTCCTTGTTGACCACGGTATACGGTTCTTCGATCTCCGCCCTGGTCTTGGCATTGAAAGAGAGCTTCAATAACTGAAGCGGGTCCCATCTTATGGTAAGGTCGCGGTTCCAGTAGAACTGTTGGGAGAAAGTTACCGGTATCTGCTCCGATCCTTCCAGATCCCTCTCCTGAAGTTCGTGATAACTGCGTTGCAGGGCGGTGTTGAAAGAGAAACTGCTGGGTAGGAAATGGATTCTGGTGTCCTTGATCACTTTGAACCACTTGGCGTCAAAACCTATTCCTTCAAACGGAGACCAGCCTTCCATGCCTGTCGAGTAACTGTAGTCAATGGCGGCCCTCCAGTTCTCTTCATGCTCATAGTCAATGGTGCTGTTGCTCCTGTCACTCTCGTTCTCCGAATAGCTGAATGAGAAGTTGGCCGGATCATAAGGCATGGGTTTTTCACTCCTGATGTTCAGCTTGGCGTTAGAGATGCTGAAATTATGGCTCTCCCTCAAGTCCTGCGTTATGGATTTGATGGAGTCACGAGCATTTCCCTTGGGATAAGATTCAATCACATTGTCCAGCAGCAGGTCTGTATCATACGGGCTGTATTTGGGGGATGTCTTCTCTTTGGTATAGGAGTAATAGACCGGCACGGAAATCTTGGACTTCTCTGGAAGGAATCGTCCGACGTTCGTGCTGGTGGTTATTGCATACTTGAAATAATCATCCGTCTTACGGTCTTTTATACCTTGTTCCAGACCTCCGTAACCGGCTGTGCTCATCTGTCCGGACAAGTCTATGGAGGCTATGTCCGAGAGCCTGATTCCAAGCGTGCTGTGAGCAGCCATACCACCTTTGCTCTCATAACCTACCAGACGCAGTTCGTTTACCCAAACCTCTGCGTTCTTGGCGCTCATTGAGTTGTTCCGGATACCTATCATTATGGCACGCACGTTACCTATCGAGGGGTTACCCACAATGCTTATCCTGTTCTCCGGATTGTTGGGGTCATACTCGCTGTATGCCGAAACAGATGTAAGAGCTCCCAGGTTTTTCTTTATGTTCCTGTTGTTCTTGACCTGGGTAAGTATGTCAAAATCAATATCCAGCATGTTCTTTTCGGGCCAAACGGCGCGCCGGTCGGTCTCATTGCTCCCGCTGTAATGGCCGGCTGGAGTCAGGTCAAGCGGTATCTCATACTCATAATAGTTTCCGGAGTAGTCCGATCCCAGACGTATGAATACCGATATGTCGCCGTTCTGAAGCGTTCCGTCATCCGGAATTACAGCTTCTGCATGGGAGAACATCTGTATGCGCTTGTATTTGCGCAGGTCAAGTGCACTCTTCTTGTAGATACCACGGGCCTCGCCTGCTCCCAATCCCATCACCTTAAGGCTCATGGCCTGCTCGTTATCCTGTATCAGCTGCACCTGGTTGGGGTCGATGATACGAGTAACGCCGGGAGGAACCACATAGTTGACAGGAGCGCGGTCTCCGTTCTCCTCTATGTTGACTGATGTAGCTGAGAATTTTCCGGAAATTGTGGGCGCACGGTTAGTGGTGCTGTATATGGGCTGTTCGTAGTTGCGCCATTGGCTGGTCATCAGTTCAAGTGACCCGAAACGGACATGGACCTCCTCACTGAATCCTGTCAGATATATACGCATGAACCTTATGGAACTGAAATCACGTATTCCGCCCTCTGTCTTCTCATATTCAGTCAGAGGAATGCGGAAACAGAACCAGTTCACGGTCTCGGTGCTGCCGTTGCGCAACTTGATCTTAACCTCACGTTTATCGGAAATATAGTTCTTTCCTATCTGCAGGTCCGAAGGACGCAGTGAAATCCGGTATTGGAAGAACTTTTCATATTCATCCATCGTGTAATCCCCGTTGGCATCCTCAACATCGGGGGTGGTACGGGCCGACTGGTCATATCGGCTGCCGCTTTCGGCCGAATTCGGTGAGTTGCCTTCGGTCCCGTTGTATTTACGGTATCGGTCCAGTACGGAGAGTTTCTGGTCATCGTAATCAGAACCGCGGTAGTAGTGATATGTGTCGGCGGCGGGATCATCGTAGAATGACTGGAACACATCGGGCTTAACCTTGCCGCGTATCTGGTTCAGATAGTTTGCGTAAGCAGGCCAGTTACGCTCCTCGTCGGATGTCAGTCCGTTCAGACCCACATCCTGCATTTCACGTGCATCGGCATTGGTATTGTCGAATGCATATACCAGGCTCTTGCCTGTTGGGACCTTTCCCCATATGGTCTGTGTCCATTTGGTGGTATCGCCATCTACAGGCATACCGTTCTCATAGAATTTCTTGCCGTCCAGAAGCACATCCTCCGATACCTCTCCCAGATTCAGGTACATGTCACCGCCTGTGCTGCCTGGGTTGTAGATAAACGGATCGAGCATCCAGAACTCTATATATTCAATGTTGGCAGCTTCAAAATCGGTTGTGGTCAGCCTGCGCATTATACCACCCCAGTTGTCCTGCGGATTGCCCAGATGACCGTCCGAGTCAAGGTCAGGGTTCAGATTGTATGGGCCGCGTTCATTGGGATAGTAGGCCAGGTTAAGTATCGGTAGCGTGGTTGACTCACTTGAAGTGGATTCCTTGTTCGGATAGAGCTCCCGCTCGTATATCTCACGTACATAATGGTTTGAAAGCTGATCCAGGTCAGTCTTAATGTGCGCCGGTGTCAATGGAGAATTGCGGCGTGTAAACAACGGGTCAATGGTAAACCAGTTCAGCAACGCACGGTTGTATCCTGCCTCAATCTGACCAGTCTTACCGTATCCTTTCATGCCTTTGGGAACCGCCGACAATGACCATGCAGTTGGCTGTATGACAGATATCCCGTTCTCTGCGGACTCAAAGTCATCTATGTATGACGCCTGTCCCTGAACTTTGTCCGATACTTCGGACTGCAGAGCGGCCATCTCTGCCTTGAAGTTTATGCTGGATGGTTTTGTGGCGTTTACAAACGGTATCATGTCAATCAGGTTGGTCAATGCCTGACTTTCATGTTTCCAGTTTACATTAAGACCGTACATGGTGTTGACCAGCGGCTCGACACCCATCGTAACCTTGCTGGTCAGCGGTTTTTCATTCAAGTGCATGAAAGTACCGCCCATCTGCAGGTCATTGCTGAAGTTATACATCCAGTTCAGACCGGCCATCGTCTTGCGCTGCATGCTGTATTCGGTGTTGCTCTCCAACTGTACGTTCACACTTGTACCTGCATCTATGATACTCTGATTGATGATGGTAACCGTACCCATGGCGTAATCGATGGTATAGTCTCTGTTCTCCTCCAGCGTTACGCCTCCGGCCGTCACTATCACCGACCCTCTGGGTATGTTGGTTGAACCCAGGCTGATTATGTTGCTGCTTGTACCTGAGTATTGGCCCATCAGCACGAACTTGTCCTTGTCGGCAATGCGCTTGGCAACTACACGCGTTGAGTCATATAGTTCCTGGAATACATATTTGTCGGCTATCGCGTCATTGCCTATGACCTTGCGCAGATGACTGCCGAATGGTTCCACAACCGGAAATATTATCCGTCCGTTAGAAGCCTGTACCGTATAGCTGTCAATGAAATCGAACTTGCCGTTAGGATGGGGGTTGCTGTTGTCGTCCAGACGGTCCAGGTTGAGCATTCGCAGCAACGGCGTGCTCTTGAGTCCTGATTCCGGCAGGTATGAAAGGCGGCTTCCGGTACTGTCACTGTCATAATATACACCCAGCTTGAACTGGGCACTCTGTATGTTGCCGTGAGTGATGGAATAGATGTTCTTCATCATCAGGTCCCATGTCCCGCTTCCCGGTGAGTTTGAGTTGGATTTAAGCAGTTTGACATAAAGGGTCTGGCTGGCATCGGTCTTGTCCGATGAGAACTCTCCCACCTGATAGCTGTTGCCTCCGTAGGTATATTCATACGCAACGGCCAGAACCTCATCGGACGACAGGGCGTTCTTGAGCGATATGTATCCCAGCTGGCTGTTTAGCGTATAGTCCGACGAACTGAGCTTACGTGCGTTCGACACCTTCTCATAGTCTGTGCTCCCTTCCAGGAAAGCCCCCAGTGTCACGGCTACCTGATCTATATCGCGCGCTGCTGGATAGTCTGCAGTGATACGGCTGTACAGGTCATTGGCACCGTTTGATGGAACTGGGCCGGCCAGAGCATTCCACATTCCGTTACTTATGTGGCTTGTCTCACCTATATCGGTAAAAGCCACTATGTTGCGCGGGTTGTCATAGTTGCTCTTCTTGTTGGTGACCCACACCTCAATCCTGGTTATCTGAACCCCTGAAATGATATTGGGGAGCATTGACATGTTCTGGTCATAGCTGTCACGGAAGAAATGAGCCAGGAAAAAGTGGCGGTTCTCATCGTAACTGCTGGCGTCAATCTCAAAATCTGTAATCTGCTGTCCTCCCTTAGAACTGACCGATGCCGATGAAGACTCTTTCTGTGAGAGTACCATCTGCAGCTGAAGCTTTCCGAACTGCAGGTCTGTGCGTATGCCAAACAATGACGATGCTCCCTGAATAAGCGATGAATTCGTGGGGAAACTTATGTTGCCGGCCTCAAGCAGACGGATTATCTCATCCTCCTTGCCCTCGTAGCGAAGCTTTATCATCTTGGCGTCAATGTCAAAAGTAGCCTCAGTGTTGTAGTTGAGGTTCATGTTGATCTTGTCGCCCACACTGGCATTGATGTTAAGGTTTATCTGTTCGTCAAAGTCAAATCCTCCTGTGGAGCGGTTCTGGACGGAGAGTGATGGATTCTCCACCTTGTTCCGGTTGAAGCCGAACTTGATTGCGGCCGATCCGCTGGTTCTTACCTGCACGCCTCCGGGGCCGAAAATCTTCTCTGCAGGCCCCAGGTCGAATTTCATGTCCGTAAAGTCAAACTTGTCCTCGCCCAAGGCTGTCATTTCTTCGGAGTATTTCTCCCTATAGAAAGACTGCAGGGAACGTTGCATGAGCATCCTGTTGTACTCTTCGGGAGTCATCACCGTGGGAACCTCAAGATAGCTCTCACCCAGTTTGTGTCCTATTCTGTACGTGTTGTCGCTCTCGTCGTATTTGACATCTTCGGTAATGTTCTCCGGGTCAGGAAGTGTCAGCCGGGTACCTTGCGCATATAGGCAGTTCAGGCTCCCGCATACGCAGGAGCCTATCAGCAATAATGCCGCAGCAAGGTATCTGGCTTTTATCATTTGCTCTTGTCGCCGGTGTTTCAGATTCGTTTCAGGGCTTCGCGGATAACAGATTCCACGCTCATGCCCTCCTGTTCCTTGATTATGGCCTGGACCACTTTCTGTGATGCAGCCTGAGGAAATCCCAAGGTTACCAGAGCGGTTATCGCCTCACCGGCCACCTGTCCTGCCTGCATTCCGCTCTGCAGTTCAAGAGGCATGTCATCGGACTGGGCCGTACCTATCTTGTCATGCAGGTCCACTATTATTCTCTGTGCCGTCTTGGCTCCGATGCCTTTAACCTTCTTGAGCAGAGAGTCATTGCCGGAGCTGATTATGCCGATAAGCTCTGAAGGAGAAAACGATGACAGTATCATTCTGGCCGATGCGCCGCCAATTCCCGGAACGGAGATAAGCATCAGGAACATTTCACGCTCCTGCTTGCCGCTGAAACCGTACAATACATAGGCATCCTCACGTATGGCTTCATACACATATAGACGGCTCTCTTCCTTTCCTTGAATGGCCGAATAGGTATATACGGATATGCCCAGGTCATATGCCACTCCACCGGCAGTCAGGATGACGGCTTTGGTAGGGGTCAGTTCCTCAATCTTTCCCTGAATAAATTCTATCATACTTTTATCAGATTACTGTATTTAAACGTATCAGTCGGACTATTATTGCACGCGTGCGTGCACACCAAAAGGATTTTTTTAATAATTTCGCAGCCGAAACAGAAAAACAGAACATTATGGAAAAGATTAAAGCTGCTGTCGTAGGCTATGGAAACATCGGTAAATATGTACTTGAAGCACTTGAGACCGCTCCTGATTTTGAGGTAGCCGGAATAGTCCGCCGTAATGGCGCCGCTGATTGTCCCAGTGAGTTGCAGGGATATAAAATTGTAAGGAAAATTTCAGAGCTCCCCAAGCCTGATGTCGCAATATTGTGCGTCCCTTCACGCAAGACCGAAGAATATGCAAGGGAGATACTCCCCCTGGGTATCAATACGGTAGACAGCTTTGATATACATACTCTCATTCCAGAGACCCGCAAGCGCCTCCAGCAGGTTGCCGAAGAATCCGGAAAGGTGGCTATAATATCAGCAGGATGGGATCCGGGTACAGATTCCATCGTCCGTGCACTCATGCAGGCCATGGCACCCAAGGGCGTCAGCTATACCAATTTCGGTCCCGGAATGTCTATGGGGCACTCTGTTGCAGTAAAGGCAATACCTGGAGTAAAGGCAGCCCTTTCAATGACTATTCCAGTAGGTACCGGAATACACCGCCGTATGGTGTATGTTGAGATTCTTGACGGTTACCGTTTTGAGGATGTGGCCGCTGCCATCAAGGCGGATCCATACTTTGTCAACGATGAGACACATGTTATGCAGGTTGAGTCCGTCGATGCACTCAAGGACATGGGGCACGGTGTAAACCTGACGCGCAAGGGCGTATCGGGCAAGACTCAGAACCAGCTCTTTGAGTTTGATATGAAAATCAACAATCCTGCCCTGACAGGCCAGATACTTGTATGTGCAGCACGTGCTTCAATGCTCCAGAAGGCGGGTTGCTATACTATGATAGAAATTCCGGTAATCAATTACCTTTATGGTGACAGGGATGACCTGGTAAGGCATCTGGTTTAAATCAGAAGGATATACCCAGTCCCAGATAAAACTTTTCCACATTACTGAAACCGGCTCTCAGGCTGATCCGGTAGGGTATAGGCTGCGGCATCCCAAGGATGTCTGGAGTGTGGAATTCCATTTTCCTGAGTATGTAGTCGGTGAAGATGTCATATGTGAACAGTCCTCCATCTACACAGGTGCGGTAATATAGGGTTCCGGGGGCGAAATAACTGTTGCTGCCTTCCAGACTGCGGCAGTTACGGACAGTTTTCTGTACGCCCCCGCCCAAGGCTGCACCTAAACTGAATCTACCGAATCCAACTCCGAATTGTGCTGAGATTTTGATCATAGTGAAGGTGTGCTCTGTCATTATTTCCTGAGGGAATTCGTCCCAGCCAACCAGATATATCCTTTCGGAAGTCTCTTCATCGTAAATCATGGACTCTTTACCTTGTCCGTGCAATTCCGTGTTGAATCCCAGACCAAAGCCAATAAAGAAATGGTTGGTAAAGAAATAATCGGCGTGGATAGTCACCATCCGCCCTGTTCCGTACGTGATATGAAAATCCGAATCTCCGCCATAATGCCAGCATGAGTCCGGACGAGCCTTTTGGCTGTCATTATAATACTCTTCGTCAGTATCATCTTCCGGATAATACTCATTATCAGGCCCTATGAATATGTCGTTGTAGAATTCTCCCTTGACCAGGGTCTTGTCATAGTTGTCATATAGGACTCCCAGCCCGTTCTTCAGGTCATCCTTCCATACTCCGGTGTAAACGCTGCCGTCAGCGTATTCCATTGTACCGGCTCCGTTGAACATCCCGTTCTGCCAGTGTCCGCGGTATTGGGCGCCGTCGCTGTAAGTGTAGACACCATATCCGTTGAATTGATGCTCATGGAAATCTCCCTTATACATGTCTCCGTCCGGGTAGTAAAGTTCGCCATGGCCATCCCACAACCCGTCTTTCCATTCTCCCTCATAAACGGTACTGTCTGCATAAACCATCTTACCGTATCCGTTGAATAGCGAATCGGCAATCTGCCCCGCATACCATGATCCATCCTCAAACCAGATTGTATCGGCTGCGGCTATGGAGTCATTTGTTGCTGAAGCATGTGCTGCAAGGGCACTTACCGACAATATTGAGAATATTACAAAGTGTTTGAGTGACATATCGGCGTAAAGGTATGGAAAAATCATTAACTTTGCCACTTCACAATAGTTAAACACCCATTGCTATGAATGAAAAACAGGATTTGGTTTGTGTTTTCAAAGGTCAGGCCTTTGAGGCAGAGGTGGTTCGCGCCCGTCTGGAGTCCGGCGGAATACCGGCCATGGTCATGAACAATACCATGAGCGCCATCTTCTCGACATATACCGCAATGGCCGGCACTTTCGGCGTTCTTGTGAATCCGCAGGATAAGGACCGTGCCGAACAATTACTCAGGGAACAATGAAACAGCCGCAACGTATAGCTGTCAAGGTAGGCAGCAATGTGCTTACACGTCCGGACGGCCGTCTGGACATATCCCGTATGGCCGCTCTGGTAGACCAGATTGCCGAATTGCGCCGTAGAGGCATCGAGGTGCTCCTTATCTCATCGGGTGCCGTGGCATCGGGCAGGGGAGCGCTTCCCCACCTTAAGGATGAGAGCGTAACCGGCAGGCAGCTTTTTGCCGCTGTGGGCCAGGCCAAACTCATAGAGCACTATTATGACCTTTTTCAGGAATACGGAATAACCGTAGGCCAGATTCTTACCACCAAGGAGAATTTCATCAGCGAGACGCTTCACGCCAACCAGATGCGTTGTATGACCGCAATGCTGGACAACGGTGTGGTGCCGGTCATCAATGAGAATGACACCGTATCGGTAGAGGAGCTTATGTTCACCGATAACGATGAGTTGTCCGGTCTTGTGGCCCGCATGATGAAGGCGGAGATACTTATCATACTCAGCAATGTGGACGGCGTCTTTACCGGTAACCCCGATGAGCCCGGATCGGAACTTATCCATGATGTTTATCCCGATGATGACTACTACGGCTGTGTGAGCGGCACCAAGTCCAAATACGGCCGCGGAGGCATGATGACCAAGATGAAGACCGCTCTCGGAGTGGCTGCCGACGGCATTGAGGTCCGTATAGCCAACGGCCGCCGTCAGGATGTGCTGCTGGATGTGCTGTCCGATCCTGATACCGCCCGTTGCACCCGATTCCATGCCAAAAAGAAGTAAACCATGATAGAGAATACCTTAGAACTGCTTAAGAATGCATCGTACTCTCTCCCGATGCTGGAGGAGAACCTGATAAATGATGTGTTGCTCACTCTGGCCAGTGCCATTGAGAGCAACTCTGCCGTCCTGCTTGAGGCAAACGCCCGCGATCTGGCCCGAATGGACCGCAGCAATCCTGTCTATGACCGCCTGATGCTGACCGATGAGCGTCTTAAAGGCATAGCCTCCGATATGCGTCATGTGGCGGAACTTGAGAATCCGGTAGGCAAGGTTATTGACGAACGCGTGCGTCCCAACGGCATGAAGCTGACACGTGTAAGAGTTCCGTTCGGAGTTATCGGGGTCATATACGAGGCCCGTCCAAACGTGAGTTTTGATGTGTTCTCGCTCTGTTTCAAGTCACGCAACGCATGTGCGCTCAAGGGCGGCAGCGATGCCTATGACTCCAACTGTGCAATCGTTGACCTGATACACAGTGTGCTCAGGCAGAAGGGAATTGACCCCCATGTGGTTGAACTTCTTCCCGCCGGCCATGAGGCAGCTGCCGAGCTCATGAAGGCGGTAGGTCTGGTAGACCTGCTGATACCTCGCGGCAGCGCCCGCCTTATCAAGTCAGTACGCGAGCAGGCCCAGATACCTTGCATAGAGACCGGAGCCGGAGTCTGCCACACCTATTTTGACCTGGAGGGAGACCTTAAGAAAGGCTCCGATATCATATTCAACGCCAAGACCCGCCGTGTGAGCGTTTGTAATGCGCTTGACTCACTGGTTATCCATGCCGGCCGTCTGAGTGACCTTCCGGAACTCTGCATCCGCATGGCCGCCAGGAACGTAGTGATAGAGGCCGATGGGCAGGCTTATGCCGCACTTGAGGGCAAGTATCCTGCCGAACTGCTTGAGCATGCCACCGATGACAGTTTCGGAAAGGAGTACCTGGCATACCGTATGTCGGTCAAGACCGTAGGGTCGTTTGACGAGGCTCTGATGCATATCCGCCGTTTCACCTCACATCACAGCGAGAGCATAGTGACTGAGAATGCAGAGCACGCGCGCAAGTTCCAGCAGTATACAGATGCCGCCTGCGTATATGTGAACGTATCCACCGCATTCACTGACGGCGCACAGTTCGGGCTGGGAGCCGAGATTGGCATCAGCACCCAGAAGATGCATGCACGCGGTCCTATGGGACTTGAAGAGATAACAACTTACAAATGGCTGATAAACGGTGACGGCCAGACACGTAACTAAAGAACAGACTATATGAGACATTTTACTTGTGTAAAGGATCTGGGAGACCTGCATCAGGCATTGCAGGAAGCCCTTGAGATAAAGAAAGACCGTTTCAGATATGTAGAGCTTGGACGCAACAAGACCTTGCTCATGGTTTTCTTCAATTCCAGTCTGCGAACCCGTTTGAGCACCCAGAAGGCAGCTCTTAACCTGGGTATGAACGTAATAGTCCTGGATGTCAACCAGGGTGCCTGGAAGCTTGAGACCGAGCGCGGGGTAATCATGGACGGCGATAAGTCAGAGCATCTGCTCGAAGCCATTCCTGTAATGGGGTGCTACTGTGACGTAATTGGTGTCCGTTCATTCGCCCGTTTTGAGAGCCGCGAGGATGATTATCAGGAAAAGATCCTAAATCAGTTCATACAGTATTCAGGCCGTCCTGTATTCTCAATGGAGGCAGCTACAGGCCATCCGCTCCAGAGTTTTGCCGATTGGATCACCATCGAGGAGCACAAGACCGTGGAACGTCCCAAGGTAGTCATGAGCTGGGCTCCGCATCCCAAGTCATTGCCGCAGGCAGTACCCAACTCGTTCGCCCAGTGGATGGTGGCCGCCGGTTATGAAGTTGTGATAACCCATCCGGAAGGCTATGAGCTGGATCCCAGGTTTACCCAGGGTGCCAGGATAGAATATGACCAGATGAAGGCTTTTGAGGGTGCGCATTTCATCTACGGCAAGAACTGGTCGGCCGCCAGCCCTGAACACTACGGACATATTCTCAGTACAGACCGCAGTTGGACTGTCAGTGACCGTCAGATGGCAGTAACGGACAATGCCTATTTCATGCACTGTCTGCCCGTACGCCGTAACATGATAGTTACAGATGATGTGATCGAGGGACCGCGTTCACTGGTCATACCCGAGGCAGCCAACCGTGAAATATCGGCCACGGTTGTACTGAAAAAGATACTTGAAGGTCTCGGCTAAGAAATTTACCTGTAAATAAGCTTATACTCATAGTCTTCCTCGTAGCCCTTGCAGCTCAGGAAGACTGTGTCGTTCTTGGCAAGTCCGTATCCATATAGCGGAATGGATATATAAGCATATTTGGAGTAAACGGGTTTATCGCCGTAAGCATTGTGATAAAGGGTGAAACCGGTCATGCCCGGAGTTTCTATATGTGAGTATATAAGGCCGTGCTTCGTACCCTCCTTCTGTACTTTAATGCATACATGCAGGTTTAGGAATCCTCCTCCGATGTAGATGCTCTCTATCTTGACCGGATCCTTGATACGCATCGTGTCTGGAATCAGGGAGTCTTCGGGAGCTATGTATGAGAGGGTAGGAACCATTTGCAGGATTCGGGCAGTGTTGTCCTCATTCAGGGCTATGGATGCAACCATCCTGTAGGTTGTATCGGGCTTGAGTTTTTCGCTATTTTCACTAATCCTGTATGACTTGCCGAAATCATCTCTCAACATTGAGACATACCCCTGGCTGTTGGTCATTCCGGTCATGAAACCGCTGGTCATGGTCTCAATTTCCTGTTGTTCGTCATCATTGCAGGAAATCAAGAGAGCCAGAGTGAGTAACGGTAATAATAGTCCTTTTCTTTTCATTGTTCCTTAATAGCATTGAGGTGATTAATGAGTGGATTGGCATACATCGTGAGAATCCTTTCACGCAGAAAATCCCAGTCAGGGTCAGGTATGTCTATTTTTGCCAGCTGTCCGTCCAGATACTTCCTGAATTCATCCTTTTCTGTCTGAGTGTAGAATGCGGCTTGGGTGTCGTCACCGTGTAGCATGTCCAATGCAATACGGTTACACGGGTATATGCGGTAGCCCTTGAATATATGGCTGTCAATTATATGCGCCACCTGGTCCAGAAACTGGTTGCGGGGTACGGAACTGTCAAAAGCAGCTATCTCCGGGTCAATCGGGGCCGATACCTGATAATGGATATGTCCCTTGAATCCGAATATTCCGGTCTTCATGTTGTCCAGGTCAGCCTGTTCGCTCTTTACGTATTCCGGATTATCCCGCTTCAACTGGAATTCGGCAGCCTTGAGCCAGTCACAAGGGTCATACTCATAGCTTATCGTAAGCGGGCATATGTGCAGGGACTGCAACCGTTCAGAGAGTGGCATGTCATCGGGCCCTGACATCGCCAGCATTTTGAGTACGCTTTTCTGGGTGCGGTCATCCGAATCCTTGGCGCGGCCTTCACGCTGTGCCAGCCATACCGGACTATTCTTCTCCTGGATGACAAAACGTATGTATCTTGACAGCTGTCTGGATGATTCCAGAAGCTCGGCGGCGGTAGCGGAGCGGTTTACTATGAAACTGCGGTTAAGGCGTACCAGAGTCTCTATCCACGGGTGGATGAGCAGGTTATTGCCTATCCCTATTTCTACCGATTTCTTGTCTGCCAGGAGCAATATGTAGTCCAGGAATGCGGAGTCCAGGACTATGTCCCTGTGGTTTGAAATATAAATGAAGTCTTCCCTTCCTTCAGAAAGTGCCGAAAAGTCCTTTGTCAGACCGGTGCTGGCCTTTTTCAGTATCCTTTTCAAGAAAGGATAGATCATTCCCTTCTGGAAGCTGTTCACAGTCTTGAAACGTTTGGTGTATAGCTTATGGGCCCAGATAGGTACACCCTTCACTACATCCTTGACAACCCTGACGAATGCGGGGTCATCAAGCAGTGAAAGCACGGCACCACGTACCTCATTGTCCTCAAGGGAACGCATCTTCTCGAATTCGGAAGGAATCTCCATCGCTGTTGTCTTAGAAACTGTCCTCAATAATCTCAGTGAAAACATCCGTAAGGTTCATGCCTGCTGCCTTTATCTGCTGCGGAATGAAACTGGTGGCGGTCATGCCCGGGGTGGTGTTCACCTCAAGTAGGTTAATCTTGTCGCCGTCAGTGATTATATAGTCATTCCTGATAATGCCGTGACAACCTATCAGGTCATATATCTTTGCAGTCAGGTCCTGGATGCGGTCACGCAAATCATCAGGAATGCGGGCAGGGGTAATCTCCTCCACATTGCCGTTGTATTTTGCGTCATAATCAAAGAAGTCACTCTTGGGAACCACTTCGGTAACCGGCAGCTTGACCTCACGTCTGCGGGTCTTGTAGTATCCGTTGGTAACCTCTGTGCCCTGCATGAACGATTCAATCATTATCTCATTGTTCTCCTTGAAAGCCTCCTCTACAGCCGGTATTATCTGTTCACGGGTCTTAACCTTGGTGGTGCCAAAGCTTGATCCTCCGTCGGTGGGCTTGATGAAGCAGGGCAGTCCCACCTTGCGTATTATCTTGTCAGGATCAACGGAATCACCCTTACGCAGGCGGCGTGAATTGGCTACGTTAACCTTGCAGCTCTTCATGGTCTTGTTGAGCACGAATTTGTTGAAAGTAAGTGCCGATGCCAATACATCACATGTGGAGAACGGGATGCGCATAAGTCTGAGATATCCTTCAAATACGCCGTTTTCACCGGGGGTTCCGTGTATTGTGATGTATGCGTAATCAAACACTTTCCTGGTGCTCCCCATCAGGAAACCGAAATCATTACGGTCAACCGGGACGGTAACTCCGTCCTTTATGTGAACCTGCCAGTTCTTTCCCTCAATCTCAACGATGTAGGGCTCATATCTATCCTTGTCCATGTGCTCAAGGATAGTGGCTGCACTCCTTAATGAAACCGGATTCTCGCTGGAATCTCCTCCTGCTACTATTGCAATTATGCGTTTGCTCATATTATTGTACTATTTTTAAAAATCTCTTGATTTTACGTAGTCACGCCATCTCCCTATGAGAGTAGCCATATCTTCCGGCAGTTCAGAGTTGAAGAACATCTCCTTACCGCTGACAGGGTGTACAAAACCCAGGGTTTTGGCGTGAAGTGCCTGTCGCGGACACACTTCAAAGCAGTTCTGTACAAACTGACGGTATCGGCTGTATGTGGTTCCTTTCAGTATCTGGTCTCCTCCGTAACGGCTGTCGCTGAACAGAGGGTGGCCTATGTGTTTCATGTGCACCCTGATCTGGTGTGTCCGTCCGGTCTCCAGACGGCATTCCACCAACGATGTATACCCGAACCTTTCCAGAACGGTATAGTGGGTAACAGCATGCTTGCCCACTTCCGGGTCAAAAGACACAGCCATCTGCAGCCGGTCCTTGGGGTTGCGGGTTATCTGGCTCTCAACTGTGCCTTCGGCAGGGTCGGGAACGCCCCAAACCAGGGCCTGATATGCCCGCTTGGTGGTCTTGTCATAAAACTGCTTGCCCAGGCCGGTTTTTGCATCGGGGGTCTTTGCCACTACCAGCAGACCTGATGTGTCCTTGTCTATACGGTGTACAAGACCCACTTGGGGGCTGTTAGGGTCATAATCCTTGTTGTCGCGCATATGCCACGCTACAGCATTGACCAGTGTGCCGTGAAAGTTGCCGCATCCCGGGTGTACAACAAGTCCGGCAGGCTTGTTTACCACCATAAGGCAGTCGTCTTCATAAACTATATCCAGAGGAATCTCCTCGGGCTCTATATCGCTGCTGTAACGCGGACGGTCCATCATGACCGTGATCACGTCCAGCGGCTTGACCTTATAATTACTCTTTACTGGGCGGCCGTTTGCCATCACCATTCCGGCATCGGCAGCTTTCTGTATCCGATTGCGTGAGGCATGTTCCAGATGGTCAAACAGGAACTTGTCCACACGGAGCAGACTCTGGCCCTTATCAGCTGCAACGCGGAAATGCTCATAGAGTTCTACCGCATCAGGGGCAGGTTCCAGGTCGTCCAGCGACTCGTCAATCTCATCTTGCAGTTCCTGCATGGGGGTCATTCAAAGAATTCAGAGTCAATTATAGTTGTAGAGTCGGCCTCCTCTATGCTTTCCACAGGATTGCCGTTTCCGGCAACGATGGTCAGGGTGGATCCTTCGGGTATCTCGGTGCCGGCCTCAATGGTCTCTCCCTTATATCTTATCTCATAAACCCAGTCCAAATCACCGTCCACATAAACCGTTTTGTCCAGTTTGAATCCTGCAGCTTCAAGTCTTGATTCGGCCGCACGCAGCGAACTGTTGTCGGCCACATCGGGTACAGCTCTCATGGGTTCCTTTCCGGAATTCAGGGTCAGATATACCTTACGCCCATCCTTTACATAGGCGCCGGGCTTGGGTTTTTGCTCAATGACACCGCCCTCAACCGCCATCTTGTCATACTTATAGTCCGTAACCTCATATTTCAGCCCGATTGATGCGAGAGCCTGTCCGGCCTCCTCCTCATACATACCTGACACATCCGGCACTGTGATATATTGGCCGTGGAGTGTATATGATTTTATCCACCTTAATGTCAAGAGCACCAGGATGGTTCCTATGACAACCATTGCCAGCACATTGATCAGTATAATTACTAAACCGCTTACTTTACTGTTTTTTCCTTTAGCCATTCTTATGTTCAAGAAGTTTCAAACTACAAAAGTAATAATTATTCCTATTCTTTTGGGATTATAATGAAATCTTACTTTTATCCAGAGTTCCTGACACTCTATGAAATAACCTGTCAAACACCTGTAAATCAATCAGTGATCCATGTTTTACAGAAGATCAAAGAGTGTGGCATACACTTAAAAAAGAAGAGGCTGGCTATAAATTGAAGCCAGCCTCTATAGTTTACCGTATGTCTGCCAATTACAATGACTGGGAGAAATCAAAGATATAGTCATCACTACCGAATGGCAAAGTACCCAGCTCAATGATCCAAGCAGCGTTCATAGTAACATAAAGCTTGCTGGTTTTGGTATCAAGTTCTGCATTGGCATTGGTGAATCTGAATTCTCCAAGGTAGGGATAAGTGCCATAGTAATAGAAGTTTTCATCAGTCTGTCCGACAACCTGATCCGGAATTGAAACAGAATAGTCTTTCTTGTTGATGTAAACCTTCATCTGCTCGTCATATCCCCATCCATACCAGTCAAAGGTGATGATAAGGCCGATGATATCGTCTGCAGTAAAGTCACTGCCATAGATCTCTGCCGGTATATCAGCCGATGCCATTCTGGTAATATCAGCACCATAAGATGCCTCATAGTCAGAACCGGCACTTTCAGTGCAGAGAATGGTGTTGCCACCTGCAAAATGAGCCTCGTTCAGAGGAGCTGCAGCGGTAAACGTAGCGCAGTAGTTATACTTGGAACCGTCAGGCATAGACAGGATTGTAGGAGCACGATGGTTGAAACCCATTACAGGTGACCAACCGGGAACCACAGTTCCGTCCTTATGAATGACATTTGCAGTAAACTGCATCTTGTCCCCAATCATGGGTGATGGGATGCCAAGTTCTGCGCAAAGCGCAGGCATATCAATCTTGACATCAGCAGGGAAAGATGTTATGCCTTCAGCAGCAATTGCAGAAGTAACCTCACCGACAACGGGAGTATAGACGCAAAGCAACTGAGCCTCCTTGAAATAGGATTGGTAATCACCCATATACTTAGGTACATCCAGACGGACATGGTAGTCACCATCTGTAGTACCGGCAGCAAGAAGGAGGTCATATTGTGTATTTTTGCTTACAGATACAGAGAATGTATGCAACGTACCCTCAAGATCATAAGGAAGCTCGGGATCCTTGCTGCATCCGGCAAGAACTGCCGGAATAGCCATAGCCAAAATTATTTTTGATGTTTTCATATTGTTGAATCTGTTAAAGTTAATCACTGAACATCCCAGAATACGTTAGTATATGAACTAACAGTACGGTTCTTGTTATTGATGTTCACGTTATTGAGCTGTATCTCATCTTCAGGATACCACATGATTCTGGGATAATCCAGGATAACAGCGCAATCATAGGCCAGAGGCTCGGGCAGAGGAGTGGCAGCTGAAGTCTGATCATAAGGAGTATAAATCTTTCTCTCAGCATTTCCCTTGAACAGTACAGGATAACCGGTGCGACGGATGTCATTGTATGCCTCAACAGAATTGAAGAAGTTGGCAATCCACTTCTCGGTCATGACAATCTCAAGTTTCTTGTCGTTTGTGGCAGCATTGTCATAAGCGCTGTTTACGCCAAGCAGCAAGCCGGCGATAGCGGTTTCATCAATTGCAGGCACAGTAGGATCAGAAGCCTTGGATACGGCATTGACATGAGCGATAGAAGCCCTGATTCCCTCCTCAAGAAGCTGCTTGGCATCGCCGGCTGCACCTTCTGTCAGAACAAGTTCTGCTTTCATGAAAGGAACCGAATATGCCTGGAGCATCTTGTCGGGGGCGATACCGTTACCCTTACCGCCTACTGTTCCGCCCTGACCGTCATCAAACTTACCGCCTACAGGATAGATACCGATGCAGGTCATTGAATTCTCCTGTGACATTGAAGTCTTACCTGAGTTACTGCCGGTAAATATAGATACGAAAGCTCCGTCACGATAATCAGTCTCGTTAGAGGCATTGGCAGTTGCTGTAATCTGGTTTACATAATAGTAAGGAACTCGGGGATCAACGACACCTGCCAGAGGGTTCTGCTTGAAGTTATAGGTCTTACCGTTCAGTACCTCATAGAACCAGGGATTGATCCATACGCTCTTCTGACCGCCTTCATATTCATCTACATAACCGGACTTACGCTCGTCGGTAGGAGTCTTGGTAGCAGAGTGCGGGAACTGCAGGTCTTCACCTTCAGCAATGAAATTGTTCTCAGCAAGAAGTGCATCAAGCTCAGTCTGCCATCCAGTGATGTCAGCCTTGGCCTTACGGCTCTGAACCAGCAGTTTCAGTTTAAGGGTATTGGCAGCCTTGAGCCACTTAACGGCATCACCGCCATAGAACAGGTCATTGGCTCCGATAGCCAGAGGATTGTCGGACTCTGTATCCTTGAAATTGGCAATAGCCTTGTTGATTACAACCAGAAGGTCATTGTAGATATCCTTGCTGGAATCAGCCTTAGGAGTCTCAATGCCGGCTACGTTAGCCTCTGAGTAAGGGATATCACCCCAAAGGTCTACCATATTCATATAGGTATAAACCCTGAGTACGCGGCCGATACCTGCGCAGATTGCATCACCGAGCTCATCGCCCTGCTTAATCATCTCATCACAATTCTTGATGGCATATCTGTAAGCCTGTGTCCAAGTGTTGCCAAGGGTTGAATAACCGGCAACAAGTGAGTAGTTGTCAACCTCACGGCTTGTGGTATGCTGTACATATGACTCCAGGTGGGTGTTGATATAATAACCCTCAGAGAAAGTGGCAGCGACCTCATATTCCGTGCAGGTAACCAGCTGGGAAACATCAAGGTCTGTCACTGCATACGGATCCTGGTTGATATCCAGATCGCAACCGGTCAGTGAGAAAGCCATGACTCCGGCTCCAAGCAAATAAAATATTCTATTTTTCATAATAATCAGTCTATTAGAATGTTAAACTCAGATTAAAAGCAACCCTCCTGGTTGAAGGAGCTCCAGTATAGTCTATACCCTGAATGTTAGTGTTACCGAATGTGTTCACAACGGGATCATAGTTGGAATACTTAGGAACATTAGGAGCAAAGTACCAGAGGTTGCGGCCTACTACTGAAACCTCGGCATTTGAAAGTCTCAGCTTGCTTGTAAACTTCTTAGGCAGATTATAAGCAAGGGTTACCTCTCTCAAGCGCCATACTGTTGCATCGTATGTGGCAACCTCATCGCAAGAGTTGATAGCGAAGGTTGAATAGGTTCCGTCTGAGAACCAGAGGTCAGCCTCACTGATGGCTGTGGTGTTCCAGATGTAGTTCTGGTCAGCATCAAGGATAGGCTCCAGTGTGTTGGCATCGCCGTAAACACCCTTGACTACGCGCACACCGAGACGATCCTCAGTGTCCTTGGTAACGCCACGACCCAGCAAATCTGTCAGGTATGAACTGAATACGCAACCACCCTTCTGGTAGTCAAACATAAAGCTGAGTGACAGATCCTTATACTTTAAGGTATTGGTAAGAGAAGTTTTGAACTCAGGGTTAGGATCACCTATTACACCATATTCGGGATCATTGATATACATACCGGTTGACGGATCAACAAGTGGAATACCATCGGCTGTACGGGCCAGTTTCTCACCCTTAAGGACACCGTAGGGCTGTCCCTTGATAAGAACTGCCTGAGGAGCTGCGAAGTCACCGCCGAGAACGATCTCATCAACACCGTCAGAAAGCTCAACAATCTCTGACTTGTTCTTGGTGTATGTGAGATACATGCTCCATGTGAAGTCCTTGGTTACTACAGGATAGAGGTCAACACCAAGTTCGAAACCCTTGTTCCTGATTGAACCGAAGTTTGTAACGAATGAACTGTAACCGGTTGAAGGAGCAGAACTCTTGGCACCGATCTGGTTTTCTGAAAGACGGTTATAAAGGGTAGCGTCAATACCTATGCGGCTATCCAGGAACTTAAGTTCAAGACCTGTCTCTATCTCAGTTGTGAACTCAGGCTCAAGTTCAGGATCATACAGTACTGTAGGAAGCTCCATCATACCCTGACCCATGTAAGGACTACCTATTACATATGTACCGTTGTTGTAATAAGGACCGGCATCATTACCGACCTTTGCCCAACCGGCACGGATCTTACCGAAGTTAAAGAAACTGTCCTCCAGGCCAAGAGCATCGGTGAATACTACAGAACCTGATACGGCAGGATAGAAGAAACTGTTGTGTGCAATAGGAAGTGTTGAAGACACATCATTACGTCCTGAGATGTTCAGGAATGCCCACTGGTTATAATCCAACAGGATATCGGCAAATATACCGTACTTACGTGTCCTTGAATATGACTCACTTGCAGTCTGTCCCTTTGTATTTGATAGCTCAAATATGTTGGGGTTGATGATGTCGGAACCTGAAGCACCCATTGACTCATAGGTATCCTGGTTATAGTTATAACCTGCAGTTGCCCTTACACCGAAATCAGAGAATCTATTGTTATAGGTGAGCAACAGGGTTGACTCTATCTCCTGGTCACTTGCCTCGGACTTGCTCAGGTAACCGTTACCGGCATAACCGCGTGAACCAAGGTTTACGATAGTCTTACGTGAAACCATGTATTCATTTACACCGAGAGTGTAATCCATTGTGAGCCACTTGGCAAACTCATAAGAGAAGTTTGCATTGGCAACGATACGTTTCTGGATAGTCTTGAACTTATCGTTCTCCCATGCCCAATAGGGGTTGTTGGCCTGTGAAGAGAGCTGGAACAGCAGGTTGCTGCCATCCTTCTTCTTATAAGGGAAGTTCTGGATATCCCAGCTACGCGGCATTATGAATGCACGTGCCAGAGAGTTCATACCGCCGTTTGATGCGCTTGACTGGTTGTTACCGTACATAGGTGACATCTGGTCTGTATATGAATAAGCCAGGTTACCGCCGGCGCGGAACTTCTTGCCGAATTTCTGGTTGCCACCCACGGAGAATGAGTAACGGTCAAAATCTGAACCGGGGATATAGCTATCCTGGTCTGTGCGTGATATGGTCATGTTGAAGTTACCCTCATCTGTTACTTTCTGAACGTTTGCAGACAGGTCAAGCACATGACCTTTCTGGAACAGGTCCTTAACGTTATTGGGATATGCCTTATAAGGGATATCGCCATTCAGGTCAGGATAAAGCTCAAGAGCCAGATCAGGATACTCAGAATCTATGGCAGCATACATGGGGATAGTCATGTCATCCTCAAATGCAGCACCCCATGAACCGTTGGCACCACCGATATTGAAGTCACTGCCCTGACCATACTTGTTCTGATAATCAGGAAGTGAAGCTATTGTCTCTATAGCGTATGATGAATTCACGTTAACGGTGAAACCCTTCTTGGCGTTAGACTTCTTTGAACCTGACTTGGTTGTGATTAGTATGACACCGTTAGCGGCACGTGAACCGTAAAGGACGGCAGCTGCAGCACCCTTAAGAACGTTCATTGACTCAATGTCATTGGGGTCAAGGGTTGAGATACCTGAACCGAAAGCACCGCTGTTACCGGATCCGCGGCCGGAAGCACCTGTACCGTCGTTACTGTAAGGAATACCATCTACAACATAAAGAGGCTGGTTGTTGCCACTGAATGAAGAGTTACCACGGATTGTGATACGAGTAGCACTACCTGCATCACCGCTCGGGGCACTGATCTGAACACCGGGAATCTTACCGTCCAGAGCACGGAGCATATCGGGCTCAGCCTTCATGATAGCTTCATCAGCATCAACCTTCGTCACCGTGTAACCAAGAGAACGCTCTGAACGTTGGATACCTACGGCAGTGATGAGCACATCATCTACCAGTATTGAACCCGGCTGAAGGGCAACGTTGATAACTGTTCTGCCATTAACCGGAACTACGGCATCGTCATAGCCCAGGAAGGAGAACACCAATGTACCGTTGGATGGTACTTGAATTGAATAGGCACCATCCAGATCTGTAGTAGTACCTCTACCTGTTCCCTGAACTGCCACTGCGACTGCCGGCATTGGGCTTCCGTCCTCGGCCGATGTCGCAATTCCCGTAACTTGCAAATTCTGAGCAAAGGCAAGCCCTGCGCTCAAAACAGCAGCCATCATTAAGAGAATTTTTCTCATAGACAATTTATTTAGTTTGACAATAGTTTGTTATTATCCCATTTTGTTTGATTCTTTGAACTGCTCATACTGTAAATAAACTAACAGTCAAAGTAGTAGCCCAACTTTGACCTTTCACCAGACTGGTCACAGCAATTGTCTATGACAAATATTACTTAAATAAATAGCCTTTTATGATACTGATCAGTTACTGAACTTCTTCAGCTCCCTTACTATTGTCATGTCCATCACGGCACAATATCTCATGGTTGTTCTGATATTCTTGTGACCCAACAATTTCTGCACAGTAGTCACAGAGACCCCTTTGTAAAGCAGAATGGTTGCATTTGTGTGCCGGGACGAGTGGAACGATATATGTTTCTCCAATCCCGCCTTATGATATGCCTTTTTTAGTACTCTATCCGTCACCGCATTAGATGGCAAATTGAAAAACTCCAACAAATCATCTCCGTATCTTTCAATCAGTTCCAACCCCTTGCCTTCAAACATCAATCCAAGAGGAATCTTTACATCTATACCGGTCTTGACACTTTTGTAACTAAGCCAGCTCTCTTTACTCCTTAAATCAAAATTAGCACTTGAGAGTCTGATAAAATCAGAGTATCTCATTCCCGTATAGCAGCAGAACAGGAATGCATCAAGACATTTTGCCTCATTATCCAGAGGTCTTCTATGCATGCATCTGGAGTATTGTTCCAGCAACTCCAGTTCGGCTGGCGAAAGATATGAGCTATGATAGCTGTCATGGGTGATCTTTATGGAATTGAATGGGTTTTGCCCATGTGCCATTACCCCTTGGTTCTCGGCAGAGTTCAGAAACGTCTTAAGATGCGTCAGGTGCTTTGCTATGGTGTTGATTGCACAACCTCTGTCTTTCATCCATTTTTCGAATCCTTTTATAAAAGGTATGTTTATTTCAGAAATATGGAGGTTTGGTCTGAATTCATCCAGCAGTTTCAAAGTAGTCATCTTATTGCTCTTGGTACTTGGCCGGTTCAGACTTGTATCGATGTATCTGTTCATGAGCGTTGATACTGTCACATCACTATTTCGACACTCTGATTTACAATAACCTCTTTGTCGTGCCAGATCAACCAGCCTGTCAAGTCTGACTTCATTTCCATTTCTCCAGAGCTCAATCTCCATAGCCTCAAGCTTGTTCCGGGCATCATATATCATCATGTTAAGACCTGTTGCATTGGGATGATTCCTGATTTCCTCCCTGGCGCGATCCCACTGGCAGGGCTTGATATAAATGTTTGTGCTGAAGTATTTTCTCTTACCATCCTGATACGCCTCAATCTGTATAAGAGCAGTCCCGTTTACGCATAAAAACCCACTACGGTTGTAGACAAATCTGTATCTGACCTTTTCCATTGTTGTAATTTAATATAAAAAAGATGTTTATTTTTGAATTTTTTCCATTGGAATTGCCTATATTTGCGCGAAATGTCAAAATATACATAAAAATTTTTGAATATTTGATAGATATTTATACAAATTGAACTTCGAAAGTTGGGCTACTACTTTGACTGTTATTGTTATTGTTTATTTACAGTATGAGCAGTTCAAAGAATCAAACAAAATGGGATAATAACAAACTATTGTCAAACTAAATAAATTGTCTATGAGAAAAAT
>CAJOLR010000024.1 GCA_905235565.1 uncultured Bacteroidaceae bacterium
CAGAAGAGTGTCAACTGGCAGTTCAAGACCGCCGACGCCCGCATCAAACTGAAACACCTCTATCCAATATTGAACTTTTAAATGTTACAACGTACTAGTACTGCTGCCAGCAGCGAAAAGATGACCTTTTTATTCATATCTATTCTTTTTAAATTTTGGAGCCAAAGATATACATGGGTAATCCATAAGCAAAAAACAAAGCGTCCCAGAAGCGTCCTAAAAGCGTCCTAAAAGCGTCCCAAAATAAGATAATGAATTGATATTTTGCATGTTATAATTCCAGCTGTTTTACACGCTCTGATCCACGAAAATATAGCGGTATATGGATTCCGGAACCTTATCTTTTATCCTGATCTTGAGATTCCTGCTGCCTGATTGTGACAGATTGAATATTCTATGGAAATCCTTTTGTTTGAACCCAATCATTAAAAAGATGCAGAAGTCCAGTTCAAAGCCGTTGAGTTTATTTGATGAAGCATAAATAAAATTCCTGATTCTTTTGAGTTCAGGAGAGATTTGAAATTTTCTGCTAATCCCATACTTTTGTTTATACTCAAGTTCTTTATGTTCATTTATGTTTATTATCATTTCGTTATAAAGGTCACTTTGTTTGAATGCAATCAGATCTTTTTCAAAATCTGCAATCGTTTCAGCTTTTGGAATAATGTTCATCGGTTGTTCAGCCTGCAGATCCACATGATTTGACTTACTTTGTAAAGAGAACTTTACTATTATGGCGATTAACACTAAAGAAGAGACAATTGCCAAAAATAAGGTATATAGGTTTATTGGCCTGGGTAAGGATTCTGAATTACTCAGAAGCGCCCTTAATATATTATCCGAACCTATTGAAGATGTAATCGTGTCCATCCATGCGCTGGCTTGTTTTGCAAAGAATGAGGCTGAATCAGTATTACCTTTCAAGGAGTTAATCTCAGAAAGACGACGATAGGAATCACATATAGTATATGGTTCACTTGCATCTATAAGTGATAGTTTATAATAATGATAGGCTGAATCAACAAAATTAAGTTGGTATAATGCATCGGCCTTGATAGAATATGCAGTACTGTTTGACGCTGTGCATTGATTTTTTATTAGAAACGAATCTGCGTATGATATGGCTCCTGTATAGTTGTTGTTTACAAAATCAATCTTTGCAAGATGTATGAGAGGATTATTGATGGTATTTGGTGACAACCATTTACTATCCTTGAGTTCGAGGAACATTTTTCTGGATGCCTCATAATCATTGTTATAAAGCAGTAATTTGGCAATGTTGTAATCACAGAATGCTATGGCTGCAGAGTCTTCCAGACGTACAGCATTGGCCCGACAGGATTTTATCAGCGGTATCGCTTCGGCATCCATTCTGTGGTCAAGAAAAATATTGCTCAGGTTCTGCTCTGCAAGAGCGTAGTATCGTACTAAGGTATCTGGGAATAAACGTATTGCTGTCAGGTAGGCATCAGCAGCTGTGCTGTCACTGCCAAGCGCTGCAGATATACAACCCAGGCTGTACCAGGCCATTGCAGAGTGATAACCCTTGTATCTCCTCCCGTAAAGGTCTGTGGCTATGCGTATGGTGCTGTCACTGACAGCATCACGGTACATCTTGTAATCTATTTGTGTCTTGACTAGGGCGTAGAGTGCGCGGTTGCGTTTGCCTGTCGGCTCAACCATTGAGCAGATAAGAGAATCTGCAGTTTTAATGTCTCTCCATAAGGCGTTCCACTTGTAACAGCCGGTTTCTGATACAGCCAGTTAGCGCACAAGCTGTTAAAAAAACTAGCATAACATTGGTTGTATGCTTGGCTACTCTCGCCAAACATTTGCGTCCTTTCTTAATACCATTGGCGGTATTGCTGATTACCTCCATGATGTCGGCCTTATTCTTTACTTCCATATCTTAAAGCTAGTTTAATTCTATGCTGCCCCCCGTTGCAATAAAAAACCCGCATGACATCTGACATGAGGGACTACGAGTGTTGAGGGAACGGTAACCCCTTTCACCAAGTCGGCAAGTAGTCAGATGCCATGCGGGAAAGGGATATGTCGTGCCCAATTGAGCGGTGCATATTCCAAGCATGAGCATCTGGCTCTTGTCTTACCTTGGAGAAATGAATTAATACCGTTATTTTTAAAACCTCAGTAAAACGAAAGCTTCGTTCTTTCAAAAAACACTCTGGAAACCTGTGGATCCCAAAAGCAGGGTCAAAGATAATACAAGGTGATAGAATTATAAACAATCCTTGCAATAATTATTTTGGAGGCACATGTCTTGCCACTACCCAAAAGGCCAATGAGGAGTTGATTTCTGTTACCCAAAAGCCATTAACCGCTACCCAAAAGGAAATACTTGACTACCTGGATAAGCATCCAATAGCAACGAGACTGGAAGTGGCCGAGGCTATAGGTGGTTGATTATATGTATGAGAAAAAGTCTTGATTCATTAAATAAAAAAGCCCTGCAAGCCGTTAGCAAGCAGGGCCTAAGCACAGGGAGAACCGTCCCCAATGTGTTATTTTACTGAGAGCTTGTAGATGACGGTGTGCTGATACTTCTCACCCGGGCGCAGGGTTGTGCTGGGGAAGAAGTCGTGGTTAGGTGAGTCCGGATACATCTGTGACTCAAGTGCTATGGCGGTGCGTGCACCGGTATATACCTGAAGTCCCGGATGGTTGTTCCAAACCTCCATGAATCGGCCTGACTTGGGAGAGTAGAGAGTGGCAACCTTCTCAACCTTACCCTGCTGCTCATGGATTAGGCAGAAGTTGTTGTCATAGTTGCGTACCATACCCTCGGGAACCTGGCCACCGAAACCGCCGAATCCACCGCCGAATCCGCCGCGTCCGCCACCCTGTCCGGGCTGAGGAGGAGCGGGTGAGTACTGACGGTCACCTATGCGTACCGGTTTCTGGAAATCGTAAGGAGATCCGTCAACCATACCCAGGTCACCGGTAGGAATGTTACTGCGGTCAGTCTCTGTAATGAATGCAGCATTGATGTAAAGTTCATGATCCATTATGTCACCGTTGCCTACGCCGTCCAGATTGAAGTAGGTGTGGTTGGACAGGTTAACCACGGTAGCCTTATCGGTAGTAGCTTCATAACTTATCTGCAGGCCGCCGTCCTTAGTGATGGAGTAGGTCAGGGTGGTGGTCAGAGTGCCTGGGAATCCGTCCAGGCCATCGGGCAGAACGCAAGAAAGAATAAGCTTGTCCTTCTTGGCCTTGACAACCTTCCATGCGGTGTGGTCAAAACCCTTGGCACCGCCGTGCAGGGTGTGCTGGCCGCTGTTCTTGGTTATGTTGTACTCCTTGCCGTCCAGCGTGAACTTACCGTTGGCAATACGGTTGGCATAACGGCCTAAGGCCGGACCCACCATACCCATGTTGTAACGCATGTACTGGTGAATGTCATCGTAGTGGGTTACCAGATTGGCGTACTCACCGTTTTTGTCTGGAGCGTAAAGGCCTACCACAAAACCACCGTAGTTGATGATCTGAGCAGCCACCTTACCTTTTTTAATAGTATAAAGGGCTACTTTTTGGCCATCGATGATGGTATCATAAGGTGCTGTGGGCAGAAGCGGGAACTTGGGCTTGGCGGCATTTGCTGACATGCAGCAAACCACTACTGCAGCCAGTGTAAACAGTTTAATTGAATTCTTCTTCATAATGTTAGTAATTAGTTAATTGAGAATTGAGAATTAATACGCAGGACCTGCGTCAGGCACGCACGCATTGTAGATCTCAATTCTCAATTTTCATTTTTTATACAAAGGGGTATTGGCCCCAATTGTATCATTTCTTGAACTTGACAGCGGCCTCCTCAATGGGCAGACACTGCTTGTAGTTTTCAATGTAGGCGTTGAATCCTGCCACATCCTCGGGGGTGGGAGCGACCGATGTGCCTGTATCGCCGGCAAATACCTGATCATCAAGGAACTCAGCCAGAGACTGTTTCTTCTTGTTATTGATAAGGTACGATGCCAGGATAGCCATACCCCACGGACCGCCCTCGCCTGCAGTTTTCATGCAGGAGATAGGAGAGTTCAGGGCAGCACCCAGAATCCTCTGGCCTACGCCCGGAGTGGTGAACAGACCGCCGTGACCGGTAATACGGTCCACCTTGATCTTCTCCTCGTTGAACAGGATATCGTTACCCACCTTGAGCACACCTATAGCACCGCTTATTATAGCGCGCATAAAGTTGGCCAGGTTGAACTTGTCATTAGCCGAGCGTACAAACAGCGGACGTCCGTCGGCAAAACCTGTAACAGGCTCGCCCGATACGTAGTTGTAGCTCATAATGCCGCCGCAGTCCGGATTACCCTTCAGGGCCACGTTAAAGAGGTTGGTAAAGAGCTTGCCCATATCAACGGGAATACCCATGATCTCCTCAAACTCCTTGAACAGGTTGACCCAGGCATTCAGGTCACTTGTGCAGTTGTTGCAGTGAACCATAGCCACGGGGCTGCCATCGGGAGTAGTCACGATATCAATGACCTCATGCGGTTTCTTAAGGTCCTTCTCAAGCACGATCATTGAGAATGATGATGTTCCGGCCGATACGTTACCGGTGCGCGGACGTACGGCGTTGGTAGCTACCATACCTGTACCTGCATCGCCCTCAGGAGGACAGATGGGGGCACCCGGTTTCAGATGACCGGTGATATCCAGCTTGCGTGCACCTGCCTCGGTCAGTACGCCTGCATCCTCACCTGCATCAAGTGACTTGGGCAGAATGTCAAGCAGCTTCCAGGGATAACCCTTGCCGACAATCAGTTTGTTAAACTTCTCAACCATAGTGGCATTGTAGCTCTTGGTTGCCGGATCAACGGGAATCATACCCGATGCATCACCAACACCCAGAACTCTCTTGCCTGTGAGCTGCCAGTGGATGAAACCTGCCAGAGTAGTCAGGAAATCAATATCCTTTACGTGCGGCTCGTTGTCCAGGATAGCCTGATACAGATGTGATATGCTCCAGCGCAGAGGTACGTTGAACACAAACAGGTCAGACAGCTCGGCGGCTGCCTTGGCGGTGTTGGTGTTACGCCATGTGCGGAACGGAACCAGTATGTTGCCATTCTTGTCAAACGGCATGTAACCGTGCATCATGGCGCTTACGCCAATTGCTGCCAGGTTCTCAATCTCTACCTCGTACTGCTTGAGCACGTTCTTGCGCAGGTCAGCGTAGCAGTCCTGCAGACCGAACCAGATGCTCTCCACGCTGTATGTCCACAGCCCATTTACAAGCTGATTCTCCCAGGTATGACTACCCTGGGCAATCGGCTTGTATTCGGGATCTATGAGCACAGCCTTGATACGGGTCGAACCAAACTCGATACCGAGAATGGCCTGTCCTTTTTCAATAACTGATTTGGGATCGTATGCCATATCACTTCAGGGCTTTATTGAGCATGTAATAAACCTCGTTGTTTCTGAGCTGCTGCTTGAAACCGCTTATGGTGGTATTCTTGTCGATTCCGATGTACTCTATACCGCACATCTCGGCAAAATCCTCCCAATACTCGGCAGTGATATCGTATGAGAAAGCACTGTGGTGTGTGCCACCTGCCAGTATCCATGCGCCTGCGCCAATCTCAAATGTGGGCTGCGGAACCCAGAGGGCCGATGCAACCGGCAGTTTGGGCATCGGTTTGGGTTCGATGCACTCTACCTCGCTGGTAATAAGACGGAAACGGTTACCCAGGTCAACAACGGTTGCCTTGATACCACGGCCGGTCTTGGATGTGAATACCAAGCGGGCGGTCTGCTGCTTGCGGATACCTATGCCAAGGAAATGAACCTCCAGCTTGGGCTTGCCGGTAGCAATAAGCGGGCAGATCTCCAGCATGTGGCTCTGCAGGCTTGATGTGCAGTCGGCGGCAAAGTTCAGGGTGTAATCCTCCAGGAATGAGCAGCCCTTAGGCATACCCTGGTTCATAACCCAGAGAGTACGCTGCAGGCAGGCTGTCTTCCAGTCACCCTCGGCACCAAAGCCGTAACCCTCCTGCATCAGACGCTGTGATGCCAGGCCCGGAATCTGGTCGAATCCGCAGAAATCAGGGGCGTCGATATCGGCATCACCCAGGTCGTCAAAGTTGGTGGTGAAAGCGGTAGCGTTCTCATCCTTGAGCACGCGACGCAGGGCAATCTCAGCCTTGGCTGCGTTCTTAACCTTCTCCCAGTATACCTTCTCGCCGCTCTCATCGATCTTGATGGTGTAGAGTTTCTTGTACTCCTCAACCAAGGCGTCTGCCTCGGCATCGGTAACCTTCTTGAAGTAATCCATCAGTGATGATACGGGGTAGTAATCTACATGGTAACCCATGCGCTGCTCAAACTCAACGCGGTCACCGTCGGTAACGGCCACGTTGTTCATGTTCATACCGAACATAAGGCAGCGTACGTTGTGTGCATCGGCACGGCCGGCAGCGGCGCGGGCCCAAACTGCAATCTGCTTCTGGGCCTCAACGCTCTTCCAGTGGCCTACAACAACCTTACGGGCTACACGCATACGGGTGCAGATATGACCGAACTCTATGTCGCCGTGGGCGCTCTGGTTCAGGTTCATGAAGTCCATATCGATGGTATCCCATGGAATATCGGTGTTGTACTGTGTGTGGAAATGGAGCAGAGGCTTCTCAAGAGCCTGCAGACCCTTGATCCACATCTTGGCGGGGCTGAATGTGTGCATCCAGGTGATGATACCTATGCACTTGCTGTCATTGTTGGCAGCCTTCATTACGGCCTCAACCTCGTTGCTGCTGTTGGCAGTACCTTTATATACTATCTTGACGGGGATGTTGCCGCTCTTGTTCAGACCTTCAACCATCTCCTTTGAGTGACCGTCCACTGCTACGACAGCGTCACCTCCGTAAAGGAGCTGTGCACCGGTTACCCACCAAATTTCAAAATTATCAAACATAAATATCCTTTTTTTATAGTGTTACTTTTTCTTCTGTCCGTAGTAGGCGTTGGGGCCATGCTTACGGCTGTAGTGCTTCTCTATGAGAAGCGGATTCATTGTGAGACCCGGATTCACTGACAGGGCTACGAACGCCATCTTGGCGCACTGCTCCATCACCTTTGCGTTATAGACAGCGTTGTCGGGTGATGTGCCCCATGAGAACGGACCGTGGTTCTTTACCAGCACGGCGGGAGTGTGGTCGGGGTTGATCTTGCGGATGTTCAGTATCTCATCCACAATCACGTTACCGGTTTCCAGTTCATACTGACCTTTTACCTCAGCCTCGGTCATATCGCGAGTGCAGGGGATATCCTTGTAAAAGTAATCGGCATGAGTTGTGCCGATGTTGGGGATATCACGACCGGCCTGTGCAAATGCGGTGGCATAGGTGGAGTGAGTGTGAACCACGCCCTGAATATTGGGGAATGCCCTGTACAGAACCAGGTGTGTAGGGGTGTCCGATGAAGGATTGAGGTCCCCCTCGACCACCTTACCGGTTTCGAGGGAGACAACAACCATATCACTTGCCTTCATCTCGTCATAGCTTACGCCGCTGGGCTTTATCACTACGAGGCCTTTCTCACGGTCTATGCCCGATACGTTACCCCATGTGAATATTACCAGACCCTGCTTGACCAGATCAAGGTTGGCTTTGAAAACCTTCTCTTTAAGTTCTTCGAGCATGATATTACCAGAGGAAAATATAGAGGATAAGCAGAATCACGATAACACCCAGAGCGCCAATGTTGAATGTCTTATCTGTGCGGAACAGAACCAGGTCAATACCTACAGCCTTGGCATCCTGAACCTTATCCTTGGCATTTGAGCGCAGGTAGAGTCCCAGAACGCCCAGAATAGCAGCCAGGAAGAACATAGCTTCAAAGCCCCATGTGCGCAGGACAGGATTTATAACGCCGTAGATAGCTGCAATCAGGCATACAGCAGCGCAGATAAAGAGTATCTGTGACCACTTCATCTGAGCGTCGATGGTGTGCTGGTCAAGCTTGTCGGCCTCAACATTGTGCTTCTTGCCATAGAGTGACATCGGAACGAAGATGGTAACCAGGCAGAGGAATACATAGCCCATGCGGAGCATGAACGGTACATCCGGCAGCAGGAACTTGAATACGATTGAGAATACGAATGTTCCGATAGCGGCTACAACGGCAGCAGGACCGGAAGCACGCTTCCAGAGCAGACCCAGACCGAAGATTACTACAACACCCGGATATACGAAACCTGAGTACTCCTGAATGATCTGGAATGCCTGGTCGGCACCACCCATGATAGGATAAACGGCAATCATAGCGATGATAAGAGCAGAAACTGATGTGATACGGCCTACGTTCACAAGACGCTTCTCGGATGCATCCTTCTTGAAGTACTGCTTGTAGATATCCATCGTGAAGATGGTTGATGTTGAGTTAAACATCGAAGCCAGTGATGAGATAACGGCTGCACTCAGAGCTGCGAATGACAGACCCTTTACAAAAACCGGAGTAAAGTTGCGGATCAGGAAAGGATAAGCGTCATCGGGTACTGAAATACCACCTGCCAACTGAGCGAACAACTCAGGCTGCTGGGTCTTGATGTAGAATGCGCATACACCGGGGATACATACGATGAACGGGATCAGAATCTTAAGGAATGCGGCAAATACCATACCCTTCTTGGCCTCGCTCAGGCTCTTGGCGGCAAGACCCTTCTGGATGATGTACTGGTTAAAGCCCCAGTATCCCAGGTTGGTAAGCCACAGGGCACCTACTATAACTGCTATGCCGGGGATAGTGAAGTACGGATCCTCTTTAACCTTGACACCGGTACCGACTGCTATCTCAGCTCCCTCCTTCAAAGGCTCAACTATTGAAGCGTCTACGTTCAGACCTTCGGCAACAGTTACACTGCTACCCTGGATTGCTGTTACGGTAGTCTCAGCAATACCATTGACAATAGGATACAAGTCGGCGTTGCGCTGTACAACCAGGTTGAAGTGTGTATCTCCGTTGATACCTTTCAGCTTTGAGAATACCTCGCCCAGAGCGGCCATTGCACCGCCTTCCAGGTTCAGCTTGTCGGCAATTACATCCAAGGCTGCATATGCGGTGATAAGACCACCACCTACCAGGAAGGTAACCTGCATTACGTCGGTCCATGCTACTGATGACAGACCGCCGTAGATTGAATAAACACCGGCAATCAGGTACAGGATCAGGATGATGATGAGACGTACGGGAATCTCTGTTGAGCCGATAAGGAGAACGCATCCGCGAAGACCCAGAATCTGCTCAATGGCCAGAGCACCCAGCCATGCTACTGATGTCAGGTTGATGAATACATACAGGAAAAGCCAGAAGATAGAGAATGCAAGACCTGTTCCCGGGTTGTAACGGTCACGCAGGAACTGCGGGATGGTGAATATCTTCTTCTCAATCATAACGGGGAGCAGGAACTTACCTACAACCAGCAATGTTGCGGCAGCCATAAGCTCATAGGCTGCGATTGCGATACCTGATGCGAAAGCTGAACCGGACATGCCGATGAACTGCTCGGCACTGATGTTTGCGGCAATCAGAGAGGCACCAACTGCCCACCATGTCAGGGTGTTACCTGCCAGGAAGTAGTCCTTTGAGTCTTTTTCTTTACCGTCTTTACTGCGGGACAGGAAGAATCCCAGGAAAATCAGAATTGCCAGATAGGCAACGAATACTACATAGTCAATCGGTTTGAAACCGTTGCTTGACAATGCACCAAGAATGTCTGTATTGTTCATTAGTTATTTAATTAGTTAGTTGATTTTTCGTGATTATTCAACACCGAACTGATAGATGCAGTGGCTGTAATACTCCTGGCCGGGAACCAGCTCTGCGCTGTACCAACCGGGCAGATTTGACTTGTTGGGGCTGTCTGGGAACTTCTGTGTCTCCAGGCAGCAACCTGTACGCTGCTCCATTTTGTTACCCTGCTTGTCAAGACCTGAACCGTCCAGGAAGTTGCCTGAATAGAACTGGATACCAGGCTCGTTGGTATAGACCTCGACATAGATGCCGGTGATGGGGCTGTACAGCTTGGCTGCGCACTTGGTGTCATCACCCTTGGTGTTCAGTACCCAGTTGTGGTCATAACCGTTACCGTTCTTGAGCTGCTCATAACCGAAATTGGTAATCTCCTTGCCAATAGCCTTAGCCTTGGTGAAGTCCATCGGGGTACCTGCTACCGGCAGTATCTCACCTGTGGTCATATAGGTGTCGTCACATGGAGTGAAATTGCTGGCATTAAGAGTAAGCAGGTGGTTGGTGACAGGAATTGAGTGGTCACCGTTCAGGTTGAAGTAGCTGTGGTTGGTCATGTTGACCACTGTCTTCTTGTCGGTTGTGGCTTTCCATACAATGTCAATGGCGTTCTTGTCATTCAGGGTGTATGTGGCGGTGGCTACCACGTTGCCTGGGAAACCGGCCTCGCCGTCCGGTGAGTTCATTACCAGAGTGATGCTGTTGCCCTTAACCTCCTTCACGTCCCATACCAGGTTCTGCCATCCCATTGGAATGGTTATGTCGCAACCTCCGTGCAGGCAGTGGCCGAAATTGTTCTGCGGCAGCTGATAGGTAACGCCGTCAAGGGTTATGCGGCCCTGGTTGATACGGTTTGCGTAACGGCCTACTGTTGATCCAAAGTCACTTGCCAGGGTAGTGTAGTCCTTGATATTTCCGAATCCGATCACTACATCCTGCATCTTGCCATTCTTGTCAGGAACCATGATGGCAACGATACGGGCACCGAAGTTGGTAACCCAAACCTCGCAGCCGTTGGCATTGGTAAGTTTGTACAGGTCAGTCTTCTTACCTGTAAACTCCATCTGGAAGTCGGCCCTGTTCAGCACGGGAGCCTCTTTCTCTGAACAGGCTGTCATTACGAGCATACCTGCCATAAGAGCGATAAAACTTGATTTTTTCATTTGGTTTGTTATTTAGTTGATTAATGAATTATTACAGTTTCCTTGAGCCGTCGCCTATTACAACACTATAAACCTTGGGGGTTATCCCGAATTTGCGTGAGTAGTCACGTGTGGCTTTTGAGATGAACTTGTCATAGAGGGTGTCACGCACCAGATTAAGCGTGCAGCCGCCAAATCCGCCACCCATGATACGGCTTCCGGTTACACCGCACTCCTGTGCAGTCTCCACCAGGAAATCCAGTTCCGGGCAACTCACCGTGTAGTCACGGCTCAATCCCCAGTGGGTCTCATACATCTTCTTGCCGACAAGTTCGTAGTCGCTGTTCACCAAAGCGTCACATACGGCCAGGACACGATCTTTTTCATCGAGTACATATTTGGCACGCAGATAATCCTGATCGGTCAGTTTATCCTTTACGTCGTCAAGCATCTGATGGTTGGCATCCCTAAGAGTCTCTACGCTTCCGAACCGTGAGTTCATCAGCTCCACAGCTTTCTCACAACTCTCACGGCGCTCGTTGTATTCATTTCCCAATGAGTGCTTGACCATTGAATTGACCAGCACCAGCCTGTAACCTTCCGGATTAAACGGGAAATACTCATATTCCAGGGAACGGCAGTCCAGACGTATCAGGCATCCTTCGCGACCGAGAACAGATGCAAACTGGTCCATGATTCCGCATTTGACCCCACAATAGTTGTGTTCGGTGGCCTGTCCTATCTTGGCAAGCTCAAACTTGTCAACCCTACCGCCGGCAAACATGGTGTTCAGTGCAAATGCAAACACGCTTTCAAGGGCAGCCGATGATGACATGCCGGCACCAAGCGGAACATCGCCTGTGAATGCGGCGTTGAAACCGCCTAAAGTGATGCCGCGTTTCTCCAGTTCCTTGCACACTCCGAATATGTAACATGCCCAGTGTACTGAAGGCTTCTCAGTGTCATCCAGTGAAAACTCCAGGTATGAATCGTCCTTGCGGTCCAACGCCAGCAGGCATACCTTGCGTGAGCCGTTGCGGTAAATCTCTATTGTAATGCCCTTGTCTATAGCACCGGGAAATACAAACCCGCCGTTGTAGTCCGTATGTTCGCCTATCAGGTTGATACGTCCAGGCGAAAAGTACAGGTCGCCGCTCGTACCGAACTGCCCGCGGAACCTGTTTCTCAGAATGGTAGTGTCCATAGACAATGATTATTCCACTCCGAAACGATAGATGGTAGTCTGTGTGTAAACGTCTCCGGGACAGAGTACCGTACTTGGGAAATACGGACGGTTGGGGCTGTCCGGGAAGTGTTCGGCCTCAAAGCATATGGCGCAACGCTTGGGCAGTGTCGATCCGTGGGCGCATGTGCTTCCGCTGCAGTAGTTGCCGGTATAGCACTGTACGCCGGGCTCGGTTGTATAGCACTCCAAGGAGCGTCCGCTAACTGGATCCACGCACTTTACCGCAAAACTCAGTTCGCCCGGCTCACGCTTGTTGAGCACCCAACAATGGTCATAACCGTTGCCGTTCCTGGTCTGCTGGCCCTGTCCGATCCGCTCGCCTACCTTGTGGGGAGTGCGGAAATCAAACGGAGTGCCCTCAACCTTGTCAATGGTGCCCAGAGGAATTGCTGTGTTGTCAATGGGGATATAGTGGTCTGCATTGATGGTCATGTCATAGTCCAGAACGGTGAGAGGGTTTTTCTTCATGCCGTTCAGGGTAAAGTAGGCGTGATTGGTAAGGCATACTACGGTTTTCTTGTCAGTTGTAGCCTCATACTCGATAGCCAGCTCATTGTCATCGGTAAGACGATAGGTGACATTTACATCCAGGTTGCCGGGGAATCCCTCCTCGCCATCCTTGCACAGGTAGTGGAGATGCAATGTCTGGGCATCGGTCTGCTCGGCGTCGAATACGCGTTTGTGGAAACCTGTAGGGCCTCCATGAAGGCTGTTCGGATCATTGTTGATTGCCAGTGAGTACTGCTTGCCGTCAATGGTAAACTTACCGGCGGCAATACGGTTGCCGTAACGGCCGATAAGAACGCTCAGGTATGTCTCCTGACTATCCATGACATGCTGCAGGCTGTCATGCCCCCAAACCACGCTCTCCATCTTGCCGTTGCGGTTAGGCATCATTATGGCGCAGAGCGCACCGGCAAAGTTTGTAACTGCAATCTCACTGCCTCTCTTGTTCTTGAGAATGAAGAGGTCTACTTCCTTACCCTGAACCGTAGCCTGAAAATCCTCTCTCTTGAGGCCGGCCAGATTATCCTTCACAAAGAAATCACTCATATAGTACTTATTGCTTAATATTGGTTATTTATAATAAACAACGCAAATTAAACCAATTTCAGATACTATTCCAAGTGAAAGAGGAAAAAATGTCAGCCGTGTATAAAGAAATCGGGCATGGAAAGCAGGTCGGCTACCACGAATGTGCTTCCTCCTACAAAAATCAGGTCTTCGGGTGCTGCTTCACGCAGGGCGGTGCTGACCGCAAGCGCCACGCTGCTGTACACCCTTCCGGTAAGTCCGGCCTCACGCGCCATCTCCCTCAGGCTGTTTGCATCAAGCGCTCTCCTGACTGATGCCTGAGTGAAATAGTACCTTGCATTCCTCGGCATCAGGGTAAGCACTTGTTCTACGTCCTTGTCATTGACCATACCCAGGACTATACGTAGCTGTCCTGCTCCGGGCTTTGACGAGAGTTCTTCCAGATGCTGCGCTATGTATTTCAGACCATGGCTGTTGTGACCGGTGTCACAGATAATGTCCGGTTTCCTGCTTACCAGCTGCCACCGGCCACGCAGACCTGTCATACGGCATACGTCCCTGAATCCCTTCCTGATATCCTGTTCCCGGATGTTGAACCTTTTGCGCCTTAGCATATCTATTGCGTTCAGTATGGTGTTGGCGTTTTTCTCCTGGCACAATCCTGCCAGTCCGCTCTCCAGGGCAGGGTAGTCGGCAGTCTCGTAAACCACCTTGGACGGGTTAATGTATTTATGCGAAATTATTTTACAATTATCCTGGGCGAACAGAATCTTTGTGTTGGCCTCTTCGGCCTTGCGTTCAAACACCTGACGGGTTTCATCGTTATGTTCGCCTATTACTACAGGCACGTTTTTCTTGATGATGCCGGCTTTCTCGAAAGCTATCCTGGCAAGAGTGTCTCCCAGGAACTGCATATGGTCAAACCCTATGTTGGTAATGACCGACAGCACCGGCTTTATTATGTTGGTGCAGTCCAGCCTGCCTCCAAGCCCCGTCTCAATGACGGCTACGTCCACCTCCTGATCGGCAAACCAACTGAAAGCCATTGCGGTAGTGACTTCAAAGAAAGAGGGATGCAGCGGCTCCAGGAAATCCCGGTTCTTCTCTATGAACCTGATCACGAAGTCCGGACTCACCGGCTTGCCGTTTACGCGGATGCGTTCGCGGAAATCGGTCAGATGGGGGGATGTGTAAAGGCCGGTCTTAAGTCCCGATGCCTGAAGTATGGCAGCCAGGGTGTGCGATACGCTTCCCTTGCCGTTTGTGCCGGCCACATGGATGGTCTTGTACAGCTTGTGCGGACAGCCAAGATGGCGGTCTATGGTAATGGTGTTGTATAGGCCTTCCTTGTATGCTTCCTGGCCTACGTTCTGGAAAAGGGGTGCCTGTGTGTAGAGATACTCTACGGCTTCCTGATAGTTCATCAGTCAAAAATACTTATTCAAAATAACTGCGGAATTTCCTGAACAGCTTTTCCTTGATGGATGGGGTGGGCAGGAAATGGTCCGATGTCTGGAACTTCTCCATGGCCTGTTTCTCCTCCCTGGAGAGTGTCTCAGGTATGTATACGCTCACATTGACAATCATGTCACCGCGACGGTTGGTGTTCAGCTCGGGCAGTCCTTTGCCGCGCAGGCGCAGCATCTTGCCGGGTTGGGTGCCGGGTTCTATCTTGAGCTTGACTGCACCATCCAGGGTAGGTATCTCTATCGCTCCCCCCAGAGAGGCCTGCGGGACAGTGAGCAACAGGTTGTATACCAGGTCGTTCTCATCACGTACCAGATCCTTGTGAGGCACCTCCTCGATCATCACCAGAAGGTTGCCGTTGTATCCGTTGTGCTTGCCGGCATTGCCCTTGCCCTCCACGGACAACTGCATGCCCTCGGCTACACCGGCCGGTATGTTGATCTCGACTATCTCTTCTCCGTACACCACGCCGTCACCGCTGCAGTGCGGGCAGCGATCCTTGATGATCTTGCCTTCGCCACCGCATCTGGGGCAGACGCTCTGGGTCTGTACCATGCCGAAGAAACTCTGCTGCGTGCGCATTACCACACCTGATCCGTGGCAGTCGGGACAGGTCTCTGCGGCCGATCCGTCCTTTGCGCCGGAACCCTTGCAGTGCTGGCAGGGAACCAGTTTCTTTAGCTTGAATTTCTTGGTTACGCCAGTGTTTATCTCCTCAAGAGTCAGCGCAACCTTTACCCTCAGGTCCGCCCCTCTCGACTTGCGTTCTCCGCTGCGGCCTCGTGTACGGCTGCTGCCGAATCCGCCGAATCCGCCGAATCCTCCGCCTCCGAATATGTCGCCGAACATGGAGAAAATATCGTCCATGGACATGCCTGCACCTCCGAATCCGCCGCCTCCGCCAAATCCTGATGCTCCGTTCAGGCCGTCAAATCCGAACTGGTCGTATCTGGCCCGCTTGTCCGGGTCGCTCAGCACGCTGTAAGCTTCGGCGGCCTCCTTGAACTTCTCCTCGGCCTCCTTGTTGCCAGGGTTCTTGTCAGGGTGGTACTGGATGGCTTTCTTGCGGTATGCCTTCTTTATTTCATCGGCTGTTGCGGTCTTGGAGACCTCAAGCACCTCGTAGTAGTCTCTTTTTGCCATAATATTATTCTCCTACAGCCACTTTTGCGTGTCGCAGAACCTTGTCGTTAAGTTTATATCCGTCAATGGCACAGTCCAGAACCTTGCCTTTAAGGTCCTCGCTGGGTGCGGGAATCATGGCGATTGCCTCATGGAAATCAGTGTCAAATGGCTCGTTCATGGGTGATATCTTCTGCAATCCTTTCTGTTCCAGAATATGCATCAGTTTGTTGTAGATAAGCTCTACACCCTCCTTGAGAGCCTCGTAGTCCTCGGATTTTGCAGAGTTTGCGATAGCTCTCTCCAGGTCATCTATCACGGGTAGGATATCTGTCACTACACCTGCGCTTCCGTTCAGGATTATCTCTGCCTTCTCCTTCATGGTGCGCTTGCGGTAGTTGTCGAATTCTGCCATCTGCCTTAGCAGGCGGTCCTTGAGTTCGTCTACCTGGGATTCGCTCTTGGACAGCTTTGATTCCAATGTCTCCTCGGCTGCCTCCCCTGTAGCCTCCTGGCATTCTTCCTGCGATGGGGCGTTCTCTTGCTCTCCGTTGTTCAGGATATCCTTGTCCTGATCCTTTTCGGGTTGGATTTCTTTTGACATCTTATGTTTGTTTCCCTTACTCATTTTCCTGTAATCTTATAATTCCTGTTACTGCACAGCAAACATTGTGCCACAGCTGCCGCGGTGACACAGTGTCATATTAATAAATCAAAAATCATTTCATTGAGTCGGCTCCGAAACAGAATGGCAGTATGGCGTCTGTCCCGCCCTCAACGACCATTGTCCCTTCTGTGCCGTACATGATGTACCTTATGGGCTGTCCGCCACGCTGCTCTGTTTCAGCAAGCACCTGCCGGCAGGCTCCGCAAGGTGTGATGGGCTGTCCTGTAAACCCGTTGCTGTTCCGGGCTGCTATGGCAAGTGCCGTGACGGCCTTGCCGGGATGGGCGTGGCCGGCGGCAAAGAGAGCCGTCCTCTCGGCGCACAGTCCCGACGGATAGGCGGCATTCTCCTGATTGCTTCCGGTCACTATAGTGCCGTCATCGAGTCTGAGAGCGGCCCCCACCTTGAACCCGGAATAGGGCGACCAGCTTCCGGCTGTGGCCTCCTTTGCCGCATTCACCAGCATAAGGTCATCGGCGGCCAGTTCATTCTGGTCAAGTATGCTCCAGTTTACGGTATGGCAGAACTTTTTCATATGCTTGTCTTTTATCTGACCGCTAAGTTAGTTTTTTTATTTAACTTCGCGCTATTCAACCAGCAACAATCATATGAAGTCAGTACGCCAGGCCATACTTATCCTGTCCGTGGTACTCGCATCCTGCTCATCGGTTCGGAATACCACCGTCAATACGCAGGGTATGGATGCCTATCCGGCTTACATAGCCAAGTACAGCGACATGGCGGTAGACCAGATGAAATCCTATGGTATACCGGCCAGCATCACTCTGGCACAGGGGCTGCTGGAGTCCGATGCGGGGCGCAGTTCGTTGGCTGTCAAATGCAACAACCATTTCGGGATAAAGTGTCACAGTGACTGGACAGGCCGGAAGATGTACCATGACGATGATGCAAGACAGGAGTGTTTCAGGTGTTACAGGGATGCGGCCGAATCCTATCGCGACCATTCGCTCTTCCTTGTAAAGGGATCCCGTTACCAGTCACTTTTCAAGTTGGATCCCACAGACTACAAGGGGTGGGCCAGGGGGCTCAAGGCTGCGGGATATGCAACCAGCCCTACTTATGCCGACAAGCTGATTGAACTGATCGAGAGATACGGTCTTGACAGATATGACAGCAAGAACAGCGTGCACCTTAAGCCCGGACAGCTCCCGCATCAGCCGCTGCTGGTCAACGGGCAGCGTTGCGTACGTCTGCGTGAAGGTGAGACCCTTAAGGATATAGCCCGTGAATACAGTATGCAGTTTGTCATGCTTCGCCGTTTCAATGAGGTGGACCGCAAGTTCGCTCCCCCTGCCGGGTCACTTGTATTCCTGGAAAGGAAAAAGTCCCGTGCCGATCGTGAGCACAGGACTTATATTGTAAAAAAAGATGACAGTCTATGGTCAGTCTCCCAACAGTTCGGGATTCGTATGAAACCGCTTGTCAAACGTAACGGTCTGTCCGATGAGCACCCTCTGACGGTAGGTATGACCCTGAGTCTGCGTTGATTATTCCATCTCTTGCGTAGCTTTGGCTATCGCCTTTTCCAGTTCCGCACGGCTCATCGTTCCGTCCAGACAGATGAATGTGAACGCGTCATATTCAGATGCCGTCATTACGAATTGGGTTACGGTCTTCTCATTTCCGGTCGTGTAAATCTGGACCGTCTCGCCTTTCTCCTTGATCTCCATCAGCATCTCGAATTCATATTTCTTTATGAACTTGTTCACATCCGCCTTTATCTCCTTGCAGAGTTCCGGATCTTCGCAGTCCAGCAGATACATGGAGTTGAGATTCTTTATTATAGAGCCCAGGCTTAGGGATCCTTCGCCAACTTCCATATTGGGCACCTTGCCCATGAGCTTGAACATGGATGACGAGATATAGACTGCACTTACCTCCTCATTGTCGGAGTACTTGTTGTAGATTCCTTTGCCGTCCTGTGCCCAGGTGCCGGCTGTGAGCAGAAACACTGCTGCCACGAATGCTGCTATTCTTTTCATCTTAGTGCGTTTAACGTTTTGTCAATTACCGGTTCGGCTGCGTCTGCAATGGCCAGACCGGTGCTCATTTTCTCTGATATGAATTCAAATACCTGTTCCATCTGCTTGTAAGCCAGATTCGGATCATTGAACGTATCCTTGGGAGTAGATATGGAATCCTTGAAAGAGATACCCATGCCGATGGTGATGATTGCAACAGCTGCAGCAGGGTAAGATATCATCTTGAGGATTTTCCTGTATTTTCCGTGGAATACCTTGTTATCCTTCGGTTTCTCTTCTTCTCTGGATAACATCTCAAGTGCGCGTGCCGTAACGGCAATGTCGTGCTTAAGTGAGTCAGGTACCTTGACTCTTTCATCTGACACTATCCTGTCAAAGTCGGGAATACTCAGTCTTTCAATATCTTCCAATCGTTTCATATCTGGTTCCTTAATGACTTCCGGGCGTTGCTCAGTAAAACCCTCAAAGTCAGGTTTGACATTCCTGTTCTTTTTTCTATCTCTTCATATGACATCTCTTCCAGCACATACATCTTCATCACGTCCCGTTGCCGGGCGGGTAGCCGTTCGATGGCGGCCAATACCCTTTCCAGTTTCTCTCGGGCCTCATAGTCATCATCGACAAGCCTTGATTCGGCTATGTCCGGTCCCGGTTCCATGCTCTGCACCCGCTGTTCTTTGCGCAGCTTGTCAATGCAGAGGTTCTTCATCAGTGTGGTGCAGTAAGCTTTCAGGTTCAATACCGTATCAAGCTGGTCACGGCTGTTCCACAGTTTTATGAACAGGTCCTGTACTGCATCTTCGGCATCGCTCTGAGACTCCAGAATATAATACGCCACCCTGTAGAGTCCGTCGCTCAAGGATTTGTATGCTTCTGTAAGGACTTCTGATGTCATCTGATTTCTGACCGTTTCCGATATAGAGACGTGATAACCTTCAAAGTGTTAATGCCTTTATGTAAAAAAATCCGGAAAAAACATGAAGACCGGCTTTGAGGCCAGTCTCCGGACGCTATAGTATCTCGTGCTCTTCTTTCATGTCGATCTCATTACCCTTCAGGTCTATGAAACGGTATGAGAGGAATGGCAGGTTCTGGTCCGGAAGCAGGTTTATTCCAAAGCCGTACCTGAACTGCCAGCGCATTTTAAGTGAGATAAGCCCTCTTGTCAGGTAGGCATAAACGTAGGGATGCACAAACAGCGTGAAATGATGCGTTTTCATATTGTTGACCAGACAACTGATCTTGTTTTCCAGCTGGTCGGTAAACAGTATGGACGGTCTTATCGTGCCGGTGCCGAAACAGGTGGGGCAGGTCTCGTCCACGGGGACATCCATCACCGGACGTACCCTTTGGCGTGTAATCTGCATAAGCCCGAACTTGCTCAGCGGCAGTATGTTGTGCTTTGCGCGGTCACGTTCCATATTCTGGCACATACGTTCGTACAGTTTCTGGCGGTCTTCGGCCAGTGCCATGTCAATGAAATCAACCACAATGATTCCTCCCATATCACGCAGGCGCAGTTGGCGCGCCAGCTCATCGGCTGCGCCCAGGTTTACCTCGAGTGCGTTCTCCTCCTGCGTGCCGGCTTTTACGCGATGTCCGCTGTTCACATCAACCACATGCAGGGCTTCAGTATGCTCTATTATAAGGTAAGCGCCGCTCTTGTAGGAGACTATACGTCCGAACGATGACTTTATCTGCTTGGTTATGGCAAAGTTGTCAAAAATGGGAAGTTCACCTTTGTAGAGCTTTACGATATTTGTCTTTTCCGGGTCGATGAGTGATACGTAGTCCCTTATCTCCTGATATGTCTTCTCATCATTGACGTGTATGGACTCATATGAAGAGTTGAGCATGTCTCTCAGGATAGCTATGGTGCGGCTTGTCTCCTCAAAGATAAGCGACGGGGCCTTTTCGGCCTTCTGGGCCCTGCTCAGGCAGTCCTCCCATCTTTGGTAAAGTATGGACAGTTCATTGTCAAGCTCGGCTACGCGTTTGCCCTCGGCTACGGTGCGTACTATTACTCCGCAGTTCTTGGGCTTGATGCTGTGAATAAGCTGCTTAAGTCTTGCTCGCTCCTCGGATGACTTGATCTTTGATGATACCGATACCTTGTCGCCGAATGGAATCAGCACCAGGAAACGGCCGGCAAACGATATCTCTCCGGTCAGTCTGGGGCCTTTGGTCGAGATGGGCTCCTTGGTTACCTGGACTACAATCTCGTCACCCTGCTCAAGGGCAGTGCTGATGTTCCCGGATTTCTCATCAAACTGCACAAATTGCGCCTTGCTGAAAGGAGCCAGCTTCTTACGGTTGGCGCGAACCTGTTTGATGTATTTTTTCAATGATGCGAACTGCGGGCCCAGATCCTGATAGTGAAGGAATGCCTCCTTGTCAGAACCAATGTCGACAAAACATGCGTTGAGTCCCGGCATGAGTTTCTTGACACGTCCCAGGTACAGGTTGCCGACGGCAAAAGTAACCTCCTGCGCATCTTTCTGGTATTCAACCAGATTATGGTCTTCGGTAATGGCTATCTGTATACTGTCGGGTTGGACGTTTATTGTCAGTTCGCTTGTCATCGGGTAGATTTGATGAAGTTTTTGATAAAGCAAAGAACAAACCTGACGAAATAATACTCACGGCAAGTTTGTTCTTTGAATTCTTGTCAGTAAAGAGCCTTATTTGCTCTTATGCCTGTTCTTTCTCAGTCTCTTTTTACGCTTGTGCGTAGACATCTTATGTCTTTTTTTCTTCTTACCGCTTGGCATAATCGTGATTATTTATGTTAACAATTACTTTCTAACAGCCTGAGCGAAAGTCTTTGCCGGCTTGAAGGCAGGAATCTTGTGCTCGGGAACGGTGATAGTGGTGTTCTTGAGGATGTCGCGGGCTGCCTTGGCTGCTCTCTTCTTGGTGATGAAACTGCCGAAACCTCTCAAGTATACGTTCTCATCATTTTCAAGTGAATCCTTTATAACTTCCATGAAACCTTCAACACATGCCAGAACGTCGGTCTTGTCAATACCTGTCTTCTTGGCAATCTCGCTAACAACTTCTGCTTTTGTCATATTCTCAATTATTTAAGTCTTAAATGTCGCTTTTTGATTTCGAGTTGCAAATGTAGTTGTTTTTTGCTGATATGGAAAACATTTCGGCTGTTTTTGTTTAAAATTACTTATAATTATTTCATGACAGGCTTTGTGCCCTCCACAAGTCAAAAAAAAGTCTCATTGTTTTGGATTCGTCTCTTCCAGTGATTATATTTGCTCCCGAAATATTTTTTAATACCTAATTATTATGTCAGTCAACAAAGTGATTTTAATTGGAAACGTGGGAAAGGATCCGGATGTGAGATATCTGGACAACCATGTTTGTGTTGCTAATCTAACCCTTGCCACTACAGAACGCGGTTACACAGCCCAGAACGGCACCCAGGTGCCTGATCGTACGGAATGGCATAACCTTGTATTCTGGAGAGGTCTGGCAGAGACCGTCGAAAAATACGTCCACAAAGGAGACAAACTCTACATCGAGGGTAATATCCGCAACCGCAGCTATGATGACCAGAACGGTGTCAAGCGTTACGTGACAGAGATTTTCGTGGATTCCATGGAAATGATGTCGTCAAAGTCCCAGTCCAGGGCTGATGCCCAGACTGCACGTCAGGACGCAGTTCCTGCGCAACCGGAACCCGGAAACTCCGGAGCTCCATTCTAATTAAAGAGAAAGCATTATAGAAACTTTATCATTATTGATTTCGGGAACTGTGGCCCAGGGGGCTGTCCGGTTCAATGCTCCTACAGCGGGGTCTGTCATCTCTATGGTGACGGCCCTGCTTCTTTTGGTCTTATCCGGTTTCGTATCGGCTTCGGAGACATCGTTCTTCTCTCTTTCGCCCGATGAACTAAAGAGATTATCCCAGGACAACAGTTCCAGGGGCCGCAAGGCGTCAGCACTCCTGTCTGATTCGGAGCGTCTGCTGGCCACTATACTGACGGCCAATAATCTGGTTAATGTGGCCATAATCCTGCTTTTGGACCTGGCATTTGCGCAGATGCTGGTGTTCAGTGCCGAGTGGGCTGAATTCCTTGTCCTTACGGTGATACTGACATTCATACTGCTGCTTTTCGGCGAGATAATCCCCAAGTTGTATTCGGCTCACAACTCCCTTCCTTTCAGTTTGAGGGCCGCGCCTGTCCTGTCGCTCCTTACTGTACTGCTCAGGCCGGTGTCGTCGCTCCTGATGCGTTCCAAGGTGTTGTCCGATCACGTGCAGTCTAAGAATAATTACAACATTTCGGTCGATCAGCTGGAGCATGCCCTGGAACTCACCGACTCAGAGGACATTCAGGATGAGCAGCAGTTGCTGGAAGGTGTTATCAGGTTTGGTGATGAAACGGTCGTGGATATCATGACATCCCGTATTGATATGATCATGCTTGATATCCGGGCTGGTTACGGCGATGTGATGAAATGTATAAAGGAGAACTTCTATTCGCGTGTTCCGGTCTATTCCGGAACCTCTGATAATATTAAGGGAATTCTTTACATAAAGGACCTTCTTCCGTATTTGGAGAAGGGCAACGGATTCCGTTGGCAATCACTCATACGTCCTGCTTTTTTCGTCCCAGAAACGCGCAAGATAGACGATCTCCTTCATGACTTCCAGACCGGTCGTATCCATATGGCTATAGTAGTCGATGAGTTCGGAGGCACTTCGGGACTGGTAACCCTTGAAGATGTGATTGAAGAGATTCTCGGTGAAATCAACGATGAGTTTGATGACGATTCTGTAAGTTACCGCAAGACAGGTCCCGATACATACGTGTTTGAAGGCAAGACCCTGCTGTCTGATTTCTTCCGTATAGTAGGGCTTGATGAAGATGAATATTCCGCATTTGTCGGTGAGGCGGACACCCTTGCCGGTCTCCTTCTGGAACTTAAGGGCGATTTTCCCAAGAAAGACGAGGAACTGGTGTGCAGAGACCTTGTTTTTAAGGTTATGGAGAAGAAGGAACGCCGTCTTTCGGGAATCCGCGTTACGGTATGCGGCCAGGACTCGGGCAGACCGTCCGAAGACAGATTCTAAAAAAAACGTGTGCATACGCGCGTGTGTACATCCTAATTTGTATCTTTGCCTTTAATTTATATTTGGTCCGTTTTTTAAACAACATAACCTTTCATTCTATCTATGGAAATAAACAGAAGAGCACTGGTGTCGTGCGTCATAATAGCTGCACTATGCCTCGGTTCATGCATCCGGAGGACTGATGAACTTGACCTCAATAAAGAGATCAGCCTGGATATGCAGATCGGCCCGGGTGGTTTGACCATTCCTTTGGGCAGCCTTGATACCTTATATATGGATTCGCTCATTAAGTTGGATGGTGATGACTCCATGCTTGATACGCTTGACAACGGTTTGTACGGCATCAGTATGGACGGCAATATCGATAAGGTTAGTGTTGACATAAGTGATGTCACAATCAATATCCCCAAGCCTGACATTGATGAGATAACAGCAAGTTTTGACCAGACAGATGTGGATGATATCACTATCGGGGAGAGGTCTCAGAGTACAACCATACAGATATCACCTGTTGACCTGTCTTCAATCAATGACCAGCTTCCGGCCCCTGTCAGCAGTTACCGTACAGAGCCGGTAGATGTTCCGGTGAATGCCGGAGTCAAGATCATGAATCCTTTGACAAGCCAGGACTTCATTCAGCTGGTAGTCCCGGAGCAGAGTGTGGATATCAATCTCAACTACTCTCTTCCCGAAGATGTAGAAAGCGTCAACCGGATTATCTTCGGTCAGGAAAACACGGACAAGGGGCAGGTAATCAGTCTTGACGTTGATTTGAGCAGCGTGTTTGCCATAACAGATTCCCCTGATCTGGTTATCCAGACACTGGAGATTTCATTCCCGGATAATTTCTATCTTTCCAGGAACAATACGCTGGACAATTATCTTGAGGACGGAGCCATAAGTGTTGACGGATCCAAGTTCAGCATATCCAATGCCAAGGTCAGGAATGAAGCCTTTACGACAGGCTATATCTTGCCTGTTTCGTTTGTGGTTGATTCTGCAGACTTTAAGGATTACATCGTTGAGGAAGAAGGCAAACTTAAAATCCAGTACAGTGAGAGCATCGGATACAAACTTGCACTCAACATAGGCGGAACATCTACTGTAAACGGTACAAAACAGATTTACGTCGATGTTTCCATGAGTGATAAACTCCAGATGAGGGATTTCTCGGTTGACACCAAGTCCAAGGAACTGAGCCTTCCTTCCGGCCAGGTGTATTCATCATATGAGATCACCGGTCTGGAAAACCTTTCCAAGGTCAATTATATAGAGTTCAAAGAGGACCAGAGTATCCTGAACCTTTCTATCTCGGATTTTGATATCAATCCTTTCACATTTGATGAAAACAGTGCCATCCGGATCCAGTTCCCGCTTGGCTTTGAATTTGTCAGGAACACTGACGGCAAGGTTTATGTCGGAGATGACGTTGTGGGTGTATGGGTTGAGAACAGCAATATGCTTGATATATTGCCGGGACAGGCCAAAGGCAAGACAATAGAACTCCAGGTAGGAAGGCTTACCGTTTTCCAGAGTGTTGATGAGGTCAAGAAATCCATTGAACTCAACAATGATGTCAGCTATAGCGGTAACATAAGTATAGCAGCCGGGAAGAATCTGGATAAGACAGCCCTTGATGCCCTTACCGACAAGCCAATCAATTTCAAGGTCTGGGGTTCGTTCGTGGTAAAGAACTCCAATGTCGAGACAGTCAGGATTGAGACGGAATTTGAAGAGTCCACCGCTATCTCAATTGATGAGGAGATAGACGATGCCCTTGTAGAACTCAACAGCATCAACCTCACCCAGCCGGCCGGTGTATCCCTGCAACTCAAGTTTAAAGGCATACCGGAGACAGTCTCCAAGATTACCATGTCCAACCTGACTATAGTATTCCCCGATTTCCTTCTCATCAACTATGTCGGGAATGACCATCGTATCAGCGTGAATGGAGATACGCTTCTCATAGACGGTGATCTGTACAAGGATGAGCTGACTGATAACGGCGACGGATTCCAATTGAGCGGACTGCAGATAGCAGGCCTGGAGTTCAAGGATCCCCTGGTCGTGGTGGACAGCCGCATCAAACTTGAGGACAGTGTCATGATATCCGGTTCCGTAATTGTGGGTAACCAACTCATCAACAGTCAGGACATGAAGGATATCAGGGTTACTCCTTTCGTTGATTTTGATTCCATCAAAGTCAAGTCTGTCATCGGTAAGGTCAATCCTAAGATTGATGATGTGCATGAGGAGGTGGATATAGACCTGGGTGAAGATATGGATTTCTTCCATAATGAAGACAACCGCCTTATGTTGAGTGATCCTCAGATAACCATCAGCATCAACAGTACTTTTACGGTTCCTATAAATCTGGACCTCGCCTTGTCATCAAAAGACTCCAAGGGTAACTTCATTGCTCAGAACATAACACCAGACAATGGCACCATAAGACTTGAAAAATGTGACCTTGAGGCCGAAAGCCGCAACACGACCATCATCATATATAAGAATGACAGAGTCGTTCCCCAATCCGATGATACACTGTTTGTCCGTATGAGTAATCTGCCGGACCTCATGCCATCCATTCCTGACAAGATTCTCTTTGACCTCAAGGCCGGAATTGACCAGACAGAGCAGCATTACATCGACCTGACCCGTGAACTTTCCGTAACAGGCAGTTATAAGGTATCCATGCCTCTGTCGTTTGACAGCCTGTATATAGAATACTCGGATACCATCAATGACCTGGCTGAGAGCCTTGAGGATATAGCCGATAAGATTGAGGACACCAAATTGAAGCTTATGGCGGATATAGAGAGTACAATACCTCTGGGCGTGACACTCAAGGCCAAGGCTTTGGACAAGAATCAGAATGAGATCAAGGACATTAAGATTGCATCGTGTGTGATTGCTCCCGGGAACGAGAACATAACAAAGTCCGCCATGACACTTGATGTGGATGTACAGAAGGATGCACTTACCAGACTTGAGTCAATCGTGTTTACTGCCGAATGCCAGTCGGGTGACGGAAGCGCCAGCATACGGAAAGGACAGTGGCTCTGGATCAAGAAGTTGCGTTTACAGTTGCCGGAAGGCCTTAAGGTTGACCTTACAGAAAAAGAAGACAAATAGCCCTCAGACAGTGATACAGTTATGAAAAAGCATATTGTAATAGAACCGGTCATGGCAGTTTCAATGCTGCTGCTCACTGTAGCTGCCTCTGCACAGAGTTCCAGCTCAGGTTATTTTCTTGAAGGATTCAGTCAGCGTTACCAGCTTAACCCCGCTTTGACTCCGGACCGCAATGTATTCGTCTCTATTCCAGCCCTGAGTAACATTCAGGTGGATATGCAGAGTTCCGTAGGTCTGGCCAATTTCCTTTTTGAATCCAAGTCCAAGCCCGGAATGCTTACCACATTCATGAGCCCGGACATCGATGCCAAGACATTCCTGGATGCCATGCCCAAGGCCGCCCAGTTCAATGTCGGAATCAATATGGATATCCTGTCAGTTGGTGTGGGCGCAAAGAACAGCTTTACCACATTCAATATGAAGTTCCGCAACAAGGAACAGGTCAGTCTTCCCAAGGAGTTGTTCGGATTCATGAAAGCCAGCCTGGCCGAGGGTGACTATCTCATTGAGAACACCAATATCAACTCCATTACATATCTGGAGACATCCCTTACACACTCACATAAGATAGGCGATAACCTTAGTATAGGTGCCGCTCTCAAGCTCCTGGAAGGTATGGCTTATGCCGATGTCACCATCGATGAGATTGATGCCAGACTCCACGGCGATGAATGGCTCGTCAAGTCAAACGGAACCTTAAAGGGTTCCATTCCTGCAGTCGAGTATAAGCTGGATCCGGAAACCCAGACTTTTGATGGAGTGGAAACTGTCGATGAGATCAATGCCAACATCATCCCCAAGAGTTACGGATTTGCCGTCGATCTTGGCGCAGAGTATGATTTCAAGGACCTTGTCAAAGGCCTCAAGGTATCGGCAGCCATCACAGACATAGGTTTTATCAACTGGTCAAACCTGAATACCTTCGCCACCAATAACAACGAGTATGTTAAGTTCGAGGGATTCAACAACTATGATATAGACGGTGACAACAGCGATGAAACCATGGATCAGATAACCGATGATTTCAACGATATGGTAAAGCTCTACCAGACAGGTTCTGTCAACGGTAAGGAGAAGGTGATGCTTGACGCCACATTCAGACTGGGTGCCGAGTATGCACTTCCTTTCGTCGACTGGATTTCATTCGGTGAGTTGTTTACATACCGTACCGGCCTTTGGCCTTATGCCGAGTCACGCACATCAATCTGCCTTTCACCATGCGGATGGTTTGACATGACCGGAAACGCTGTTTTGTCAAGTATGGGTTCATCTATGGGGCTTCTCTTCAACCTTCATCCCAGAGGAGTCAATTTCTTCCTGGCCATTGATAAACTCAAGGCAGAGTTCAACCCTCAGTTTATTCCACTCCATGATTTCGGCCTTAATTTCAGCTTTGGCCTGAATCTGGCATTTGGCAAGAAAGATTAGATAGATGATTGAAGTTTCCATTTTTGAGATTGTTCTCAAAGGAATGGCTATAGGTTTTCTGGCAGCAGCCCCGGCGGGACCGTCGGGGGTGCTTGTCATTCAGAGAACACTCAACAAAGGCAGGTGGAAGGGCTTCCTTACCGGCCTCGGAGTGTCTGTGAGTGACGCAATATATATATTCATTACCATGATGTGCCTGTCTCTGGTGCTCAGTTATCTGGAGAACCCGGACGTGGCGCTGGTGGTGAAACTGGCAGGATGCGCCCTGCTTCTGGTGTTCGGCATAACCACCGTCCGCAACAATCCCCTTGCCAGGTCCAAGGAGGTTGAGGTAAAGAAAGAATCGCTCGGGCAGTTTACCCTGACCGGATTCCTGGTGGCTATAGTGAACCCGTTGGTGGTTTTTTTCTATATGGGCTTGTTTGCTTTCTTTTCACTTCCGGTGGATGATTTCAGTACAAGCCTTAAGATGGAGACATATGCATCGGTCCTGTTGGGAGACGTATGCTGGTGGTTCACCCTGTCTTATCTGATAAACAAGCTGCGCAACCGTTTTGACCTGCGCGGTCTGTGGATGATAAACAGGGTCCTGGGCACCATACTCATCACAGCTGCAATAGGATGGAGCACATATATACTGATTAAACTGTAGGATGTTTATCCAGGAGGATCTTAGAAACAAGAATATCGCCGAATACCTGCTCTATATGTGGCAGGTTGAGGATGTCGTACGTGCAGCCGGGCTTGACAGCGACCGTCTGTACGAGACCGTGATTAAAGGCAGCGGACGCAGTGAGTCCGATATGCTCAAGTGGAAACAGTGGTATGACGACCTGATCTCGATGATGTACGCCGAAGGCAAGACCGGGAGCGGTCATCTTCAGGTCAATGAGAACGTACTCATGTTGCTGGATGAGCTCCATGCCCGTCTGCTGGAGTCGCACAAGCAGCAGGAGTATAAGGACCTTTATTATAGGGCACTGCCTTTCATAGTGGAGTTCCGTGCCAAGAACCATGAGCAACAGAATGATGAGTTGCGAGACTGTTTCAACCTGCTTTACGGAGTTTGGATGCTCAAGTTGCAGAACAAACCGGTGAGCGGGGCTACAGCCCAGGCCGTTAAGGCTATTTCGGCATTCATCGGTAAACTGGCCACACTCTACAATGAGGACAAGGCCGGTCAATTGGATTTGGATTGATTATGGAAGAGATAAACAGACGTAGAACATTCGCGATAGTATCGCACCCCGATGCCGGTAAGACTACCCTTACCGAGAAGTTCCTGCTGTTCGGCGGCCAGATTCAGGTGGCCGGCGCGGTCAAGTCAAACAAGATACGCAAGACCGCCACATCCGACTGGATGGATATTGAGAAACAGCGTGGAATTTCGGTGACCACATCGGTCATGGAGTTTGATTATGAAGGTTACAAGATAAACATTCTGGACACTCCAGGTCACCAGGATTTTGCCGAGGATACGTTCCGCACGCTGACTGCAGTGGACAGTGTCATCATCGTGATTGACAGCGCCAAGGGCGTTGAGCTGCAGACCCGCCGCCTTATGGAGGTATGCCGTATGCGCAAGACTCCGGTCATCGTGTTCGTCAACAAGCTGGACCGCGAGGGTAACGACCCGTTTGATTTGCTTGATGAACTGGAGGAGGAGCTTATGATTCATGTACGTCCGCTCAGCTGGCCGATAGAGAAAGGTGCCCGTTTCAAAGGCGTGTACAACATATATGAACAGAAACTTGACCTCTTCACGCCCGATAAGCAGAAGGTGACCGAGAAGGTACAGGTTGATATAAACAGTTCCGACCTTGAGACGAGGGTAGGAGAGCGCGAGGCTCAGAAACTGCGCTCCGACCTGGAACTTATCGACGGCGTTTATGAGCCGTTTGACCGCCAGCAGTATCTGGATGGTAATCTGGCTCCCGTGTTCTTCGGTTCGGCCCTGAAC
>CAJOLR010000025.1 GCA_905235565.1 uncultured Bacteroidaceae bacterium
AGCCCAGCCTCATTTTATTTTGCTACGCAAAAGCGCGGCATTGCCGCTTAGCTCCTTCCAGTCGCATTAACACTCGCCCGCATTTTACCACCCTTCGGGGCCGAACGTTCCTCAAACAAACGCCGTTCTTAACGGGATCTTCCGTGGGCTCTCCGCTTACGCCCTCCGCTAATGGTCCCCAACCCCTATAGTCCTGCTCCTGCAAATGGATAATTTGGTGCAGACTTAAAGATTATCAAATGGTTTCTTGTGCGGGTTGGGTGATGACATTGGGATCGGGGCCGTATCTGTTGGGTCCTTCGGTTCCTGGCAGGGCGCAGAAGATTATCAGTATGATGAATCCTACAAAGGAGAGGATCACGAGGAAGGACATGATTCCGGCTGTTCCGTACATTAGTTTCTGTTCGCGATCAACTTGTTGAGTTTGTGCTGTCCTTGCTATAGGACTGAATACACCTGGTTCAACTGCAATGGAATCACCATTGGCCTTATAGTAGAAAAATCTCTTTCCGCTTTGCACCTGCTCCATATAGTCGGGATATATCCTGATGGTATCTCCGTCTGTATCAGTATATCTGTTATAGTATTCTTCCGGGTTGAAAGAGGTTACAGTTTCAGTTTCCTTAGTCTCTACATTAAAGTGAAACATTGAGTATATCATTGTATTCACGGCAATAATCATGGGTAGTAAATATGCCAGCACCCATGCTCCTTTACGCTCCGAATCGTGAAGTCTGCGTACGGTTATGCTAACCAATGGTATTATCAGTATAAAGGCAATAAAGCCTACAATCATCAGACTGGCTTGAGGTGTGACAGGGATTTTTGCCTTTAACATGACAAATGGAGTAAGGAAAGATAGTACTATTCCCAGTGTATAGAACACTATGGCATAAAACAGTATAAAATACCAGAATTCAGTTCTTGATGCGCGTCCTGTGAACTCGAACATGTTTCTGAAGCCTGATCTGATGGCTTCACCGAATGTGATCTTTTTTGTTTTCATAACTTTTGCGTTTGATTGGTTCTGACGCAAAAGTAGGTCGCCCTCATCGGCCTCTGAAATATGTTGCGTACCATTATCGTAACATTTCCCTGTTACGCTTTTTGTTACGGTTTCTATATCCGGAAACACCTGATCGGCCCAGAATGGAGTTAGTTTTTCCTTGATACGTTTTCTCCTCATTCTAAGGCTTTCTTTCGATATGGATATACAGTCAGAGATAACTTCCGGTTTAAAGCCCGCTGCAGCAAGCGCGCAGAATATAAGGTCTGACTCTGAAAGGGATGGTGACTCGGCTCTCATGTCCAGAAATACCGGGGCAAAAGTCTTTTCTATACAGCGCGTTACGGCCATTCTGTCATCAAAGGTCAGGCGGTTCTGGCGGCTGCGGTATTCTATCAGCATGCTGGCCTCGGGCATCTGGCGGAATTGTGCCAGGCAGGATTGCAGTTTCTCAATTCTTGAATCCATAATCAGTGTTGTTTGACGCAAAGATACGCCTTAAACCAGTAGCAAATGTGTAATAAACCGTAGCAAAAACGTAACATTCCAACGTTATTGACTTATAAAAGCACTATCTTCGCTTACAGAGAAATGTGCTTATGAAACAGTTTATTGCTTTTTGCGGATTGGATTGTGAGGGGTGTCAGGCCCGGTTGGCTACCGTTAATGATGACGATGAGCTGCGCAGGAAAGTGGCTCGGGAATGGTCAGAACTTAATAAGGTTGAGATCACTCCCGATATGATCAATTGTACCGGATGCCGTATTGAGGGTGCCAAGACTCCGTTCTGTGACTCGCTCTGTCCCATACGCAAGTGCGCCCGGGCTAAGGGTTTTGAGACCTGCGCTGACTGCAGCGATATGGAAAACTGCTCCAAGCTTGCTATGATTACCTCCAACAACAAGGAGGCCCTTTCCAACTTGAAACAGCTGTAAGATGGAATTGAGCAAAGAAAACATAATGGCCGTGAAAGGCGAGCTTGATGCGCAGGCTGTTTACAGGGAGGTAAAGCGGTCGGATGATTTTGCGGGCTTTGCGCGGCGGTTCATGCATAGCGATGACGGGCGTGTGGCTCGAAATGCGTTTTGGGTGCTTACCAAGGCTACGGACCAGGAGCTATCGCAGTTGCAGGGTATGCTTAATGAACTGATAGACCTGGCGCTCAAGACGGAACACTCAGCTGTGCGCAGGCTGTCACTCAATATCATAGAGCGGCTCAAGATGGAGGAGGATGATCTGCGCACTGACTTCCTGGATTTTTGTCTGGAGCATATGGCCGATTTGGACGAGCTGCCGGGTATCCAGTCCATAAGTATGAAGCTTGCACACCGCATGTGCAAGTTCTACCCAGAACTTATGACCGAGTTCAAAGCGACTCTTGAATCCATGGAGCTGGAATACTATAAACCGGCTGTGAACTGTGTCCGCAGCCGGATTCTAAAGGGTAAACTGAGTTAGTTTTTTCCCGCCATCAGATTTTTATCAGAGTGTAGTCCATAGAGCCCAAGCCTATCTTCTGGGCGTGCTCCACGCAGGAGCGCCAGTTGGTGTCGGGATGGATCATGTGCCAGTGGTCTCCGTGATCGTGCTTGTGGTGCTCTATGTTGTGTGCCAGAACATTATCGTTGGGTATTGTCGGGGTGTTGTTTACCAGGTCGGCACTGGCGCAGTCTATGGCTACGGGGTCAAATGATGCCAGCATCCCGATGTTGGGTACAACCGGAGTGTCATTATAGCCCCAGCAGTCACATTCGGGCGACACGTCCATTATCAGGTTAATGTGGAAGTTGGGCTTGCCCAGCAGGGTGGCCTTGGCGTACTCGGCAATCTTGCAGTTCAGAATATCCAGCTGCTCGTCATTATCGGCTATGGCACCCTCAAACTGGCATGTGGCCACACACTGTCCGCATCCAATACATTTGTTATAATCAATGACCGCCTTGCGTTCCACCAGCGATATGGCGTGGCTGGCGCAGTTCTTTACGCAGAGAGAGCAGCCGCGGCAGGATTCCGTGTCAATGCGGGGTTTTGATGCGCTGTGCATCTCCTTCTTTCCGGCTACACTGCCGCAACCCATTCCAAGGTTTTTCATTGCGCCGCCCAGTCCTGTCATCTCATGACCCTTTACGTGGTTGATTGAGACTATGATATCGGCTTCGGCGATGGCTGCCCCTATCTTGGGCGCCTTGCAATACTCTCCGTCAATGGGTATCTCCACGTAATCCAGCCCCTTCAGACCATCGGCAATAACCACCTGAGCGCCTACTCCAAATGGGGTGTAGCCGTGTTTCATGGCGGTGTCCTGATGGTCAATGGCATTTGAGCGCCATCCTTTGTACAGCGTGTTGCAGTCGGTCAGGAACGGTTTGCCTCCCAACTCCTTTATGATCCTTACAATCACGGCGGCATAATCGGGCCTTAGATAAGCCATGTTGCCAATCTCGCCAAAATGAATCTTTATTGCAGTGAATTTGCCGTTGAAATCAAAATTTCCTATCCCTGCTTTGCGTACCAGTTTTTCAAGTTTGTACAGCAGATGATGGTCAGGATCTGTCCTGAGGTCAGTAAAGTAAACTTCCGATGCCATATTGATAATTAATTAATGTGGTTTATGGTGCGAATTTACTTTTTGAAATGGATAATCATTACATTTGCAGTCACAAAAATGCCAAATTATTTATTATGCTCCACTTTGATTCCGATTATATGGAGGGCGCTCATCCGACAGTGATGCAGCGTCTGGTTGAGACCAACCTTGAACAGACCGTAGGTTACGGTGAGGATGAATATACCCGTCGTGCGGCCGACCTGATACGTGAGGCTTGCGGCCAGCCCGATGCGCTGGTTCGTTTCCTTGTGGGCGGAACCCAGACAAACGCCACCGTTATTGACGGACTGCTGCATCAGTATGAGGGTGTGATGGCAGCCGATACGGGTCATATCAATAATTTCGAGGCCGGCGCAGTAGAGTCATCGGGCCATAAGATACTGATTGTGCCTAACCATCAGGGAAAAGTGGCAGCATATGATGTGGAGCGTTATCTCAATGAGTTCTATGACAATGAGAACCATCAGCACATGGTATCGCCCGGTGCTTTGTATCTCTCTTTCCCCACAGAGTGGGGCACGCTTTATTCTCTCGGTGAGCTGGAAGCCTTGAGCCGTGTGTGCCATAAGTACAATATCCCTCTCTATATGGACGGAGCCCGTCTGGGTTACGGTCTGGCTGCGTCAAAGGACGTTACGCTTAAGGATATCGCACGCCTGTGCGATGTGTTCTACATTGGCGGTACCAAGGTGGGTGCAATGTTCGGTGAGGCTGTGGTTACAGCTCATCCGGAGCTTCTGCCCCGTTTCTTCACCTTTGTGAAGCAGCACGGCGCAATGCTGGCCAAGGGCCGTCTGCTGGGTGTTCAGTTCGGCACTCTGTTCACTGATAACCTGTATCTTGAAATATCAAGGAACGCTGTCGATCAGGCCCTGCGTCTTAAGAAGGCTATGATCAAGAAGGGCTTCTCGCCATACGTGGATTCACCCACCAACCAGCAGTTCTTCTGCCTGCCCAAATCAGAGATAGAGCGTATCAGCAAGTTTGCATCGTTCGAGATCTGGGCTCCCTGTGGTCCGCAGCAGAGTGTGGTGCGCTTTGTCACCAGCTGGAACACATCGGAAGCCGATATAGACGAATTCGTAAGCAAGCTGTAAGTACTGAATCAAAACCTGACAGATGGCGATTGATGATGCAATCCTGCGCCGTTCGGAGCTGCTTCTGGGCGCAGAGTCTATGGAAAGCATAAGCCGGAAACGCGTGATCATATTCGGCGTGGGCGGTGTGGGCTCCTGGTGTGCCGAGAGTCTGGTGCGCAGCGGCATCCGGCAACTGACAATAGTGGATAGCGACCGTGTCTGCATCACCAACATAAACCGCCAGCTTATGGCTACCACAAAGACAGTGGGGCAGGTCAAGGTGGATGTGCTCAGGGAGCGTCTGCTAAGCATCAACCCGAATGCCGAAATCACGGCGTTACAGAAGATTTTCACCCGGGAAACAGCCGGTGAATTCGATATTTCCGGTTATGACTACATAATTGATGCCATAGACTCCCTTAAGGACAAGGCCCTGCTTATACTGATGGCTACCAGGACCAGGGCCAGGCTGTTCTCATCAATGGGTGCCGCACTCAAACTGGATCCAACACGCATAAGGATTGCAGAGTTCTGGAAGGTTCAGGGTGATCCCCTGGCACGTGCCCTCCGGAAAAAGTTCAAGCAGATGGACGAATATCCCAAGCGCAAGTTCAAGTGCGTGTATAGCGATGAACTCCTGACAAACAAGGGTTGTAATGCTACGTGCGGAACAGGGCAATGCGTATGTCCTAAGGCCAAGGCCGGTCCCGGCGACCCGTCGCTGCTCAATCATGAGTGGTGCTCTTCCAAAGCACAGATTAATGGTACCGTGGCACATATTACCGCTATATTCGGATTTATGCTGGCAGGACTGGTTGTTCAGGATGCAGCCTCCGATAAGGCATAAAACTGCCGGAAGGATTGGCATCGGGATAAAAAATCCATTATCTTTGAGTTTCCAAATAACATTGTTATGATTCTATCTGCTAATGGAATAGCAGTGACATCGTTCGCTGCGCCTGAGGTGTGGGACACACTCATTCAGGTCTTTATCATTGCCTTGGCGGTACTGGCAGGCAATATCCTGCGCCGCAAAGTAAAGGTGCTGCGCCGCAGTCTCATTCCATCTGCCCTGCTGGGCGGTCTCATTATCCTGCTGCTCAAGATTTGGGCCGATTTCAACGGAATAATCGACAAGCGTTTCATGGAGACGGTGACCTATCACGCATTGGCTATAGGATTCATAGCAATGTCCCTGCGTCCGTCAAAGGAGACCGACAGGGCCAATGCCAGCACGGTTATCAATACCGGTACGCTGACTGTAGCCTCCTATATGATTCAGGGTATAATAGGTCTGCTCATTACCATCCCCATGTTCCTGTGGTGGCGCAACCCGTCGGCCGGTTATGACATATTCTTCTCGGGTGGTCTGCTGCTGCCTATGGGTTACGGACAGGGTCCTGGTCAGGCACTCAATTTCGGCACCATCTATCAGATGGCCGCCGCCGACCAGGACATCACGTTCCACGGTATAGATTTCGGACTTTCCATTGCTGCTATCGGATTTCTGGTTGGCAGCGTTGTGGGCGTGATTTATATGAATATCCTTAACCGCCGCAAGAAGCTTACCATACATGAGAACGTCTCCGAGAGCCGCCACACCCTTAAGGATTATGAGCAGGAGAATGAACTGCCGCATTCAGAGTCTGTGGATAAACTGACCATCGTGGTGAGCTTAGTACTGCTTACATACTTCCTGGTCTGGCTGCTGATGTCACTGATTGGCAGTCTGGATCTGGGTAACTTTGGCGAGAAGACTCTCAAGCCGCTGGTTTACGGATTCAACTTTTTCTGGGGCATTCTGTTCGGCTCGCTGGTCAAGATTGTGATTCGCGGTCTGCGCAAGCGCGGCTGGATGAGCCGCGAGTACCTGAACGAGTTTCTGCTGAACCGTGTAAGCGGATTCTCATTCGATGTAATGATTGTGGCCGGAACCGCCGCCATCAGCTTTGAGAACCTCAAGTCCATCTGGCTGCCGCTCACGCTGGTCTGCATATTCGGTGCAATAGCAACATTCGTGTATGTGAGATGGGTATCGTTCCGCATCTATCCGGACTACAAGTATGAGGGTTTCTTCTCAATGTTCGGAATGCTTACAGGTACCGCCAGCAACGGCATGATCCTGCTGCGTGAGATTGATCCGCGCTATCAGACTCCCGCCGCCAACAACCTGGTGCTGCAGAACATCCCCGCCATGATAATGGGATTCCCGATATTGCTCCTTATGGGCTTTGCACCCAAGGGGATGAATGCCACGCTCATTACGCTGGGTGTTTTGAGTACGCTGTTCATTGCAGCAACCCTGTTCCTTTTCCGTAAACGCAAGAAATAAACCTTTTAAGGTACGATGTCACAGAGCAAACCAGATGAAACGCCCATGATGCGGCAGTTCTACAGCCTCAAGGAGAAACATCCCGATGCTGTACTGCTGTTCCGCTGCGGAGATTTTTACGAGACATACGCACAGGATGCCGTCCAGGCCAGTGAGATACTTGGCATAACCCTGACCCGCCGCAACAACGGCAAGAACGGAGCTCAGGCACTGGAGATGGCCGGATTCCCGCATCACGCACTTGATGTCTATCTGCCCAAACTGATACGCGCGGGCCGGCGTGTGGCCATCTGTGACCAGCTGGAGGATCCCAAGCTTACCAAGACTCTTGTCAAACGCGGCATAACGGAGTTGGTTACACCCGGCGTTGCCATGAGCGACAATGTGCTGCAGAACAAGGAGAACAACTTCCTGGCTGCCGTGCACTTTGGAAAGGGCGCCTGGGGCATATCGTTTCTGGACATATCCACCGGTGAATACCTCATAGCCGAAGGCCCGGCGGACCATATAGACAAACTGCTCTCAAACTTTGCACCCAAGGAGACGCTCATAGAGCGAGGGCGTCGGCAGCAGTTTGAGCAGTCATTCGGCCCCCGTTACTGCCTGCGTGAACTTGATGACTGGGTCTTTACCCAGGATTTTGCACGCGAGAAACTCAACCGCCACTTTCATGTACGCAACCTCAAGGGATTCGGCGTAGATCATCTGCAGAACGGTAAGGTGGCCGCCGGTGCCATACTGGAATATCTGGCAGAGACCCTGCACAACAACATCGGTCACATATCATCTATCCGTCTGATTGACGAGGAGCGTTACGTGCGTTTAGACAAGTTCACGGTACGCAACCTGGAGCTTATATCGTCAAACAATGAAGACGGAGTGTCGCTACTGCATGTCATTGACCATACGTCATCGCCCATGGGTGCCCGCCTGCTGCGCCGCTGGATGCTCTTCCCGCTCAAGGATACGGCAGCCATCAACAACCGTCTGGATGTGGTGGACCATCTGTTCCGCTATCCCGATACGGCCGATGCCCTGACCTATGCCCTGCAGCGTATGGGCGATCTGGAGCGTCTTGTGTCAAAGGCTGCCGTGGGCCGAATCAACCCGCGTGAGGTGCTTTCACTTGGCATGGCTCTAAAGCAGCTGGAGCCCATCAAACTGATATGCGATGCATCCGAGAACCCGCAGTTGCGTGAGGTGGGCCAGAAGATAGACCTGTGTGAGACCCTGCGCGACAATATCATCCGTACCATCCGTCCCGATACTCCGCTGCTGATAAGCAAAGGCGGTGTAATAGCCGATGGAATCGATGCCCAGCTGGACGAGCTGCGCAGCATTGCCTACAGCGGCAAGGACTACCTGATGCAGATACAGCAGCGCGAGGCCGAGCAGACCGGAATATCCAGCCTTAAGATTGCATACAACAACGTGTTCGGCTATTACCTTGAGGTGCGCAACACATTCAAGGACAAGGTGCCGGCCGAATGGATACGCAAGCAGACGCTGGTAAACGCCGAGCGTTACATCACCCCGGAACTTAAGGAATATGAGGAGAAAATCCTTGGGGCCGAGGACCGGATTCTTGCGCTGGAATCGCAGATTTTTGCCAGCCTGGCCCAATCTATATTGGAGTATGTGCCCGCTATCCAGGTCAATGCAGCCCAGGTGAGCCGCATAGACTGCCTGCTGTCATTTGCCCGCGTGGCTCGTGAGCACCGTTACGTACGTCCGGTGGTTGACGAGAGCCGGATAATCGATATCAGGGAGGGCCGTCATCCGGTAATAGAGACCCAGATGGCACCCGGTGAGAGTTACATATCCAACAACGTTTATATTGACAGCGACAAGGAGCAGATACTTATCATAACCGGTCCCAATATGGCGGGTAAATCGGCCCTTCTGCGTCAGACCGCACTGATTACGCTGCTTGCCCAGATGGGCTGCTACGTCCCTGCCGACAGCGCCCGCATCGGCCTTGTGGACCGCATATTCACCCGCGTGGGAGCCAGCGATAACATATCGGCCGGAGAATCTACCTTTATGGTCGAGATGACCGAGGCCGCCAGCATCCTGAACAACCTGACCGCCCGCAGCCTGGTGCTCTTTGACGAACTTGGACGCGGAACCTCCACGTACGATGGCATATCCATAGCCTGGGCCATCGTTGAATACATCCACGAGCACCCGTCGGCCCACGCCCGTACGCTCTTTGCCACCCACTATCACGAACTCAATGAGATGGCGCAGTCGTTCCCGCGCATCCGCAACTATAACGTATCAGTAAAAGAGACCGATGGAAAGGTGCTGTTCCTGCGCAAACTGGTGCCCGGAGGCTCAGAGCACTCGTTCGGTATCCATGTGGCCGAGATGGCCGGAATGCCACGCAGCATAGTAAAGCGCGCCGGAACCATACTTAAGGAGATGGAGGAGAGCGGAAGCGACAAGAGCATATCCCGTCCCAGCGTAGAGACCGGCCAGCACCGCGAGGGCCTGCAGATGAGTTTCTTCCAGCTGGACGACCCCGTGCTCTGCCAGATACGCGACCAGCTGCTCTCAATCGATGTCAACAACCTCACCCCCATCGAGGCCCTGAACAAACTCAACGACATCAAGAAGATCCTGAAAGGAAAATGAACTTATGAGTGAGTATAAGAACATTGATTTGAGCTCCTGGACCCAAGTTGGGCAAGGTGGCAACGGAATCACATATGAGAATCCGTCTCAGCCGGATGTAATTCTGAAAGTAGATAAAAAGCAGATAAACACATTGGAGTTTGTCAAACATGAGTTTGAAGTTTCCAAGGCTGTGGAGAGGTTAGGGTTACCCACTCCCAAGATGCATGAGATGGTACGGGTGGGAGACCTGTACGCAACCATATCGGACTGCATAAAGGACAAGAGATCCCTTTCACGTATCTGTCACGATGAGCCGCAGCGCATTGAAGAGATGGCTCAGATTATGTGTAGCAACGGCAAGATACTTTTCAGCACCAAATGTGACACTGATTTCTTTCCCAGCCGCAAGGAGCAACTCATGAGAGCCCTGGATAAGGCACAGTTCATATGCCGAAAGAACCGCCGGATACTCAAAGACTTTGCCCAGACCATACAGGACATTAAGACCTGCAGTCACGGTGATTTCAATATGGGAAATCTAGTACTGTCCGGTGACAAGCCGATATGGATAGACCTGGACCGCTTTGGCTATGGTGACCCGATGTTTGACCTGGGCCACCTGTTCCAGATTTGTAATGTGTATGCACCCATGAAACAGGTCCAGGATATCTTCCACATGACAGAGCAGCAGCTACGTCTGTTCTGGGATGCCTTTGCAAAAGCATACACCAGCCAGGAAGACCATAATGAATTTGACCGTCAAGCCGGCAGGTTTGCCTGTCTGGATATGATACTGAGATATGAATTCCAGAAATGCAGTCTCCCGGAGAAAATGTTCTTTGGCGTATTCATAAGACGCCTCATAAAGTCTTTCTATCTATAGACTAAAGTTGTCAAATACGTTATCTCACAATATCATTCGTCGGATTTCGGGAAGGATAGTTCCTCTGGGGATTGTATGTGGTCAATCGCTTATTTGGGGCGAAACCACACTGTGACCTATACGTCTTTCAAAGTCTTCGCGGGCAGTTTTTGCAACTTCCGCTCCAGGTTTTTGACATCAGGTCTGTAAGGAAAGCAAAATCCACCTCTTTTGTAACACCGCCGCGTTTCCACTCATCGGTAAGTCCTTTACGTATCTCTATGGTCTTAATCCGACGCGTAATCCATTCCTCGGAATAGCCCAACCTGCGGTAATCTGACACGGCTTGGTCAATGCTGCGCTCTGGGTCTATCATCTGATTTACTCGCTCAGATGCCACTCCAGCAATCCAAACTTTAATTGGTTCTGCCTTTTTGGAAGGTATTGACTCTATTACACGGAACATAACAGACAGTTGGCAGCATCTGTGTAACGAGTTTTTCCATCCTCTGCCACCATTTTCAACCGGTTACATTTTGTAACCACTTCACTTCCTTCTTTAACAAGTCTGTTTTTAAGTACTTTCCAATAATTACGTGCACGCTCATGCGTTGGTTGATCAGTCAATACACCGCAAACATCCACAATAGAAAAGAACCATTCCTGTTTTTCTTCATCCCAAACTGTACGGACTTTCTTGCCGTCAAAATACTGTGTTTTTTCAATGTCTGTCATAATCATAAGCATTTTTCTTGTAATCAATTCGTGTTATTACTACTGAACGATATCAAGCGTGATATCACCGAAGCCATACAGGTCTGTAAGGAATCCTGTGCTGAACTGGGAGTTTAACCGAGGAGCTGAACTCAATCTGTCTGCTTTAATGGTTCATCTGCAATAGTGTCAATTTCCTGAGCCAACGTGTTCAGTTTTTTATCCCCTACTTTAAAAAATAAATATGTAGTAATATAACCTCTGGTATTATATTTCTCTTTATCATATCCCATCAGGAAATCATAAGGAAAAGAAGTTGCTCTTTCAGGATCCTCTATTACGGATTTGACTTTAACAACGCCCTGGCTTGTATTAATTGTTTGTCCTATTGCATTGCCGTTTTCAAACAGTTTGTCGGCCTGACTCTTATTTTTTGCGGGAGTGGAGCATCAGCCAGATGCCGGCTATGATGAAGGGGATGCTCAGAAACTGGCCCATGTCGAGTGACATGCCCTGCTCAAAGTCCACCTGGACCTCCTTGCAGAACTCTATGAAGAAGCGGAATGTGAATATGGTGGTTATGCAGAACCCGAAGTAGAATCCTGAACCTACCTTTTCCTTGTGTTTGCGGTAGATGAGTATGATGGCGGCAAAAATGATCAGGTAGGCGATGGCCTCGTAGAGCTGGGCGGGATGGCGGGCAAAATCCTCGCCGTTCTGGACAAAGATGAAACCCCAGTCGGTGCCGGTGGGCTTGCCCACAATCTCGGAGTTCATGAGGTTTCCGATGCGGATGCAGGCTGCGGTGAGCGGAGTGGCCACGCAGACCATATCGATGCACTCCAGCAGTTTGACCTTGTATTTGCGACAGTAGAGCCACATTGCAATGAATATGCCGATTGTTCCGCCGTGACTTGCCAGACCGCTGTAGCCCACCAGTTTCCAGCCTCCCTGCGGCATGAACCGGATGGGCAGCAGCATCTCAATGAAATGCCTGCCGCTGGTCAGATAGTAGTCAGCCTCATAAAACAGACAGTGACCCAGGCGGGCTCCGATAAGGATACCCAGGAAACAGTAAAGGAACAGAGGTTCAAAAATCTCCTGCTTGATGCCGCGGTCCTTGTAGAATCTCTTGACAAGCAGGTAAGCGGCCACAAGACCAATCATCCACATGAGTGAATAGTACCTGATGGGTAATCCCAGCAGACGGCAGAGCTCACTGTCGGGATTCCATACTACTGCAAGAAAATTCTCCATAGTCCCTGATAATTAAACGTTAAAGCGGAAATGCATAATATCGCCGTCCTCAACCACGTAGTCCTTACCCTCCACATATAGCTTGCCGGCATCGCGTACTGCGGCCTCGGAGCCCAGTTCCACATAGTCATTGTACTTGATGACCTCGGCACGGATAAAGCCTTTCTCAAAATCGGTATGTATAACGCCGGCACACTGCGGAGCCTTCCAGCCCTTTCGGTAGGTCCAGGCCTTGACCTCCATGGGCCCGGCGGTGATGAATGTCTGCAGGTTGAGCAGGCTGAAAGCCGACTTTACCAGACGGTTCACGCCCGATTCCTCCAGCCCCAGCTCCTCGAGGAACATCTGACGGTCCTCATAGCTCTCCAGTTCGGCAATCTCGCTCTCGGTCTTGGCGGCAATCACCAGCAGCTGGGCGTTCTCGTCCCTGATGGCCTCACGTACCTGATCTACGTATGCATTGCCTGTCTTGACACTGCCCTCATCCACATTGCACACATAGAGCACGGGCTTGGAGGTGAGCAGGAACAGGTCATGCGCAATTTTCTCCTCATCCTTGGAGTCAAACGTAACGGTGCGGGCAGATTTGCCCTGAAGCAATACATCGCGGTATGCGTTCAGTACATCACAGACTGTCTTGGCCTGCTTATCGCCTACGGCAGCCTGCTTGGCAACCTTCTGCAGACGCTGGTCAATGGTTTCCAGGTCCTTGATCTGGAGCTCTGTATCTATTATCTCCTTGTCACGCACTGGATTCACGGTGCCGTCCACATGGGTCACGTTCTCATCGTCAAAGCAGCGCAGCACATGGATAATGGCATCGCACTCGCGGATGTTGCCCAGGAACTTGTTGCCCAGGCCCTCGCCCTTGCTGGCACCTTTTACCAGTCCGGCAATATCGACAATCTCAACGGTGGCGGGAACGATACGGCCCGGATGTACCAGTTCTGCCAATTTGGTGAGCCGTTCATCCGGAACGGTTATAGTTCCAACATTGGGTTCGATAGTACAGAAAGGAAAGTTTGCTGCCTGCGCCTTAGCGCTTGACAGACAGTTGAAAAGTGTGGATTTGCCTACGTTGGGCAGGCCCACTATGCCGCATTGCAATGCCATTAGTCTTGATTATTTTGAAACGGTGTTACAAAGGTAATCAAAAAAGTGTCACAGCATATCATTGTCAATCATCCAGATGATTTCCTCAATCATGGCATCCTCATTATCGTTGACAGGATCATATTCCTTTTTGAGCGAGGCTCCGAAAAGTGAGGCGAAGGTCTGGTAGAATTTGGCCTTGAATCCACCGATAAATGCGCGGATCAGTTCAAAACTGGTCTGATTGCACTCCCTGTCAATCAGCTTTATCAGAATCTTTCCCTGAGCCAGGGTACATTGTTTCATTATGGGCAGATATTGGTCCCATACACCCTTTTCAACCTTTTCAAGATGCTCATCACGCGCCTTGTCATCGGGCAGTGTCTGAAGGTAAAGGTATGTCTCCACGAGTATGGCCTTGACCTCAAGCGCAATCGGGTACATCTTGACGACATTGCTGGTTAGTTTGTCATACTTGCGTTGTTTGCGCTGTGACGGATATATGCGTTTGCCGTATATTACAACCTCCGCAAGTTCGACGGACGGAACGGTATCGCCGTCTATGACGGTAGCCATGGCAACCAGCATTCGTTTATACTTGTCTTTGTCGTCCGGTTGGGTGCTGAAGGATGGAATGCACAACAAGATGGTCAGAAATAGTATAGCGGTACGTTTCATGTCTGCAAATATATTAATTCTCAGTAAAAAGAACTACTTTTGGGCAGTACTTTGAAAAAGAGATGTTTCTAATACTATTATACTATGAGAATAAGATTGTTAATTACCATGATTGCCGGGCTTTCATTTCCTGCCTGCCCGGTCAGTTCACAGGATTCGGACAGTATCCGATGGGAGAGCGTACTTGAAGAACTTCTTTCAGACGAAGACCTGACATCCGATGCGCGCGAGGAGTTGTCGTCCCTGTATGAATCAATACATTATTCGCCACTTAACATCAACACGGCCACCAAGGAAGAGCTGTCTCTACTGCCGTTCCTTACCTACAATCAGATTGAGGATATCCATGCCTACATCTATATGCACGGTCCGATGCTTACGTTGGGTGAGCTGCAGCTGACGGGCAGCCTGGATTATGCAACGCGCCAATTGCTCAGACATTTTGTCTATGCCGGTGATATCCCTGAGGAAAAGGAGAGACTGAACCTGAAAGATGTGATCAACTATGGCCGCAGCGAGATAGCGGTACGAATGGACTATCCATTATATCTGCGTGACGGTTTCCGTTATCACTCTCCTGAGGAACTTAAGCGTTATCCCAACAGGCAGTATATGGGAAACCGTCTTTCGCACTCCATAAGATACTCATTCAATTGGCATAACCGTATCAGATTAGGTTTTACGGCCGATAAGGATGCGGGTGAGCCGTTTGCGGGGCGTAACGTTGCCGGATATGATTACTGGTCACCCTATCTGTACATAAAGGATTTTGGACCTGTCAGAGAGGCAGTCTGTGGCAATTTCAAGGCAAAGTTCGGATATGGACTGCTGATGGGCGGAGGGTTCAGTACAGGTAAGAGTATGTCTGTTTCATCGATGGGCAAGAGCACTCAGGGTATAAAGCCTCATTCATCAACCCAGGAGTATGGTTATCTGAGCGGAGCGGGTATCGCTTTGGGATGGAGGCATTATACAGGAACGCTTCTGGGTGCAACCACACTGCTTGATGCAACCTTGAAAGGTGATACTCTGATCAGCTCATTCAAACAGGACGGGTTACATCGGACGCAGTTGGAGTGGTCCAAAAAGAGGAATACCCGTCTGAATACGATGGCAGCCAATGTACGTTACAGTTTCAGGGGTTTCCAGGCGGGTGTTACCGCAATTCATGAGAGACTGTCATTACCTTACGATGGTCTTGAGAGCATGGACGGTTTGTCAATAGACCTCTCCCTTAACAGGGCGAGGTATTCGGTGGGATCAGAGTTTTCGGTCCTGAACGGGAAACCGGCTTTTCTTGCATCTCAGACTTTCAGGTTATCCGGCAGCTGGACTCTAAATGCAGTATTCCGGTCATACAGTCCGGGATACATGGCGCTTCATGCCAACAGCTTGTCCGAAGGTGGTGTGGAGAATGAGACGGGGCTTCTGTCGGCGTTCAGCCACTCGGGCCGTACGCTGAAATTGAGCGGATATCTGGATATGTTCATGCATCCCGAACCAAAATACGGAGTCAGTGAAAGAAGCAACGGTCTGGATGTCAGGACCGAGGCCGATTGGCGGGCAGGGTCCAGGGACAGGGTTCTGATGACAGGGCGTTTCAAATCCAGACAGAAGGACTGTAAGTATACCGGGCAGTTGGAGTATTGCATAAGATTACACTCCCGTATCAGCTGGACACACAGTTTTACAAACGGTATGGAACTCAAGACCCAGCTGTTGTGTTCCAGATATGATTTTATAGCAGAACCCGTCTCAAACGGTCTGGCTGTTATCGGGAGCTGTTCCGGTTCTTTTGCTGACGGTCATGCGGACCTTGCAGCATCGGCGGCACTGTTCCGTACCGATAGTTATGACAGCAGCATATCGGTATATGAAACAGGGCTCAGATACGCCTACAATTATATTACCCTGTATGGAAAGGGCGCTCGTGCATCGGCCACGCTGAAATACAGGTTCAACAACGGAATGCAGGTCAACCTGAAGGCCGGCAGTACCCTTTTTACGGACCGGAATGAGATAGGTCAGGCCCAGCAGCAAATACCTTCCAGCCACAAAGAGGATATATATCTGCAATTCATAGCTAAGTTCTGATTTGGAAAACAGCCGTCGAATGACTAATTTTGCGGCATAAAAGCCAAAGCTAACGGACTATGTCAACAGTGCTCTATGATTCACCTGTTTTCGGACCGGTTCACAGCCGGCGTCTGGGAGTTTCACTGGGAATAAACCTGATGCCTGCCGACGGTAAGATATGTACTTTTGACTGCATCTACTGCGAATGCGGCCGTAACTCCGAGCATCATCCCAAGCATCACCGTCCCACCAGGAAAGAGGTTTATGATGCACTGCGCTCCACGCTTCTCAGAATGAAAGCCGAGGGTCCTGAGCCGAATGTCCTGACGTTTGCCGGTAACGGTGAGCCGACGGCCAATCCTGAATTTCCAGGAATAGTTGATGATGTGATTGCCCTGCGCGATGAGTTCTTTCCTGAAGCCAAGGTGGGCGTGCTCAGCAACGGAACCCGCGTGACAGACCCCGCCATATTCAGGGCTTTGCTCAAGCTGGACAACAATATCCAGAAACTGGACACAGTGGATATTGATTATATCCGGTTGATAGATGCTCCAGTAGGGCATTATGACCTGGATGCCATCATAAGATCCCTGTGTGAATTCAAAGGTCATGTCATAATCCAGACCATGTTCCTGACAGGATCACTGGACGGTCGGGACATGGACAATACAACAGATGAATATGTATTGCCCTGGATCGAAACAGTCAAGAGGATAGGACCGGCTCAGGTGATGATCTATACGATAGACCGTGAAACTCCAGTCTCCACATTGCGTAAGGCAAGTCGGGAAACGCTCGACAAGATTGCCGCCAAGCTCAGGGACAGCGGCATTGAAACATCTGTATCATACTGAAATGAAATATATCAGACCACTTAGCCTTTTACTGTTCCTTACGGTATCATTACCGGTTATCAGTTCGGACATTGAATCTGTAACAGAGTCAATTGACCAGATCATTTACGAGAGTCTGCCAGAAGGAACAGACATAGCACTGATGGTCTATGACCTGACCGATGATACCGTGCTGTACGCATGCCGCGAGAAGGTGATGTGCCGTCCGGCATCGGTTCAGAAGGTGATAACATCAGTAACAGCCCTGACATCGCTGGGCCAGGATTACAGATTCCGGACCAGTCTCAGGACCCAGGGTTCAATAGGAACAGACAGTGTGCTGAACGGAGATCTCTATCTGGTTGGAGGTCTGGATCCCGCTTTGAATGAGCATGAGTTGCGCAGCATGGTCAATGACCTTAAGAAAGCTGGCGTAAGGCGAATAAACGGAACTCTCTATGCAGATATCTCTATTATGGATTCCACATATTGGGCATCGGGATGGTGCTGGGATGACGCCCCTGCAAGTTTCCAGCCGTACATCTCTTCACTAATGGTTCATCAGGGCTTTGTGGGCGTGGAGGTAAAACCCACTTCAAAGGGCAAGGCTCCGGAGGTTAACGTATATCCGTCAAATACCTATATAAAGGTTATAAACAACGCCAGGACTGAGGACAATACGCTGGGGCCGCTCACCATTACTCGTGACTGGATGAACAATGACAACACGATAGTTGTTTCCGGAAACTGCAAGCGCCGCCAGTCAACAGACCTGAGCGTGGTCGGGTCGGCCGATTTCACATTCGCACTGTTCCGTCAGTATCTGGATGAGGCTGGTATAAGCTACGGCAAGTACGGTTTGGGAACATGTCCTGTAATGGCACGTGACATCTCGGAAGTGTCACATGGGCTTCCAGAGATAATGAAGGAGGCTCTCAAGGAGAGCAATAACCTGTTTGCCGAGGCTATGTTCCTTCAGACAGGGCGTCTGCAGCAACCCAAAGGCATAACGTTCAAGGATGCTGCAAAATATTTTCAGAACTACATATCCCGTAAGTTCGGACTGTATACATCATCTTACAACATTGTGGACGGAAGCGGACTATCCATGTATGATATGTTCTCACCCCAGTTCATGGTAGATCTGCTGACTATGATCTACAGGGACCGCGAACTGTACCAGATATTGTACAAGTGTCTGCCCATATCGGGTGTGGACGGAACCTTGAAGACGCGTTTAAATGACAAGACCACACTGAACAAGGTTCATGCCAAGACCGGTTCGGTAACAGGGGCGTGCACATTGGCTGGCTATATCCATACAGCCGATGGGAGGGACCTGGCGTTCTGTATAATGAATGAGGGTGCCGTCAAGATGGCACCCTCAAGAGGAGTTCAGGACAAGATATGTAAAATCCTGTGTGAACTGGGTCTTTAACTCTTACAGCTGCTTGAATTCATACCCCTCCTGTTTTAGCCATTCAATGGCCTTAGGCAGTGCATAGCGCAGGTTCTTTTCGCTGCGCAAGGAGTCATGGAAAACAATTATTGAGCCGTTCCTGGTATATTTCTTTACGATATCAAGAACCTTCTCCGGTTTGAGTTTCCCGTTATAATCACGTGTTATGACATCGTAGAAAATAATGTCATATGAACCTTCCATGTAGTGATATGTCCATGGCCGAAGCACACCGTGAGGGGGGCGGAACAGGCGAGTTGATATGAGGCCTTCACACTTCTTTACGTTGTCTATGTAATCGTGGTTTCTCATGCGCATTCCGCGTACATGGTTGAAAGTGTGATTACCTATGTGATGTCCGCGTTCCACAACCATCTTGTAGATATCCGGATGTTTGCGGACATTATCACCTACCACAAAGAAGGTGGCTTTTATACCGTATTGGTCCAACAGGTCCAGAAGCCATGGAGTAACCTCGGGTATCGGACCGTCATCAAAGGTAATATACACCGAATGCTCTTCCGGATTTTTCCGGAAGATGCCTTTCGGGTATATCTTGCTCAGTATAGAAGTAGGCTGTTCAAGTAACATCCCTTACCTTACTCTTGATTCAAACTGATCGCAGATAGTCTTAAAGTCCTTCTGCAGAGACTCGAAAGTCTTTTCTTCAAGACAGTATGAAAGCATAGGCATAACGAATGTATCCAACCGCTTTACTGTTTCCCTGAACGAGGACTGTGACTGTCTGAGATTCCTGTTGTTCATGGAGAGATACCAGCAAAGGGTGCTCATCATGTTATCTGCAATGTCTGTGAGCATTCTTCCTCCTTTCTCCACCTGACCCAGCATGAGATAAAGGTTTGCTGTCTCCACGTTATACCAGTCATTCTGTGGAAGAGTCTCGGAAGAGATGCCTTTGTCTATCTTGTCAAGAAGCTGCAATGCCTCTTCCTTCTTGTTTTCATCAATCAACTGTGAAGCCAATTGGGTAAACAGACGGCGATGTGAAATGCACATACGACGGACTGTCTCGTCAAGATAGAGGTTGGGATTATCTGCACCACCGAACTTGAAGTTCATCAGGTTTGCATACATCTTTTCCGTATCAATCGGATTGGCGCTGAGTTTACCCCATTCAAACGGTGTAATACGGTATGCCAGTCCTTCAAGCAGGAAGAATTTGTCCAAATTCATGTAGCTGCTTGACGGAACGGTTGTAGCCATATACAGAGGCCTCTCCCAATTGCAGTGGGCGATAAGGTCAAGCATCATGATCTCGTTCTTGAACAGACGGCTCTTGCCTTTCAGGGAGATTACCATACGGTCCGGCATCTTTTCCTTGGTCTCCTCATCGGTAGCTCCCAGATACTGGTCTGGAATCTTCATTCCGGAACGCAGTACGGCATCCTTGTCTATCTTAAGCCAGATGGTATCGGTCGGTATGACTCCATGCTGCTTGATCCAGTAATCCAATACATTGTGCAATTCAAAGGACTTGTCAACCACATCCTTGGGATTGCTGCTGAGCAGTTTCTGCTTGGCATCCAGTTTGATTGGAACTGCATCGTTGGTTCCTGTCTGATAGTCTATCCTCTCAAAAGATATCGGCAGGGCAGGAGAGTTGTATGCGGGTCGTTTCATCTGGTCTATATACCAGTCTGTCATCAGGTAGCTCAGGTTGCAGCAACGTGCATCTGTGCGGAATCCTTCAGTCTCGAAATTGTACCACAGAGGGAAGGTATCGTTGTCACCGTTGGTAAAGATGATGGGATATCCTTTCTCCTGGAGTGATATAAGATAGTTCTGTCCGAAATCGCGGCATGTGTATCGGCCGCTGCGGTCATGGTCATCCCATGTCTGACTGACCATCTGTATGGGTACTATCAGGCTTATTACAGTTGCTATGACCGGAGCTGCTTTCTTGCCGGCAATCTTGCCCAGCCACTCTGATATGGCAGCTACGCCGATACCAATCCAGATGGCATAAGCATAGAATGAGCCGACATAGGCATAATCACGCTCACGGGGTTGCAGAGGAGTCTGGTTAAGATACACCACGATTGCAAGACCGGTCATGAAGAACAGGGCAAGCACTACAAAGAACTGCTGTGTCCCGTGTTTTCCTTTACCGATCTGCCATAACAGGCCTATCAGACCCAGAATCAGGGGCATGCAATAGAACACATTGTGTCCTTTTCCCTTGAGTGAGTCCGGAAGCATGTGGGGATCTCCTCCGGTAAGTTTCTTGTCTATGAAGTTGAATCCGGTAATCCAGTTGCCGTTTTCGGGTTCTCCGAAATGGTTCTGTATGTCATTCTGACGTCCGGCAAAATTCCAGAGGAAATATCTCCAGTACATGAAGTTGACCTGATAGCGGATAAAGAATTTCAGATTCTCTGACTGTGTGGGAATTATAACCTTCTTGTTCTTGCCGCTGAATATGTCATAGTGATTGTAGGAACGTCCTTTTATGCCGTTGCACCAGCTTATGTATTCGCGTACATGGTCTGTTTCGGGGCTGTACATACGGGGGAACAGCATGTTTTGTGCATACTTGTACTCCCTCTTTTCATCCATTACGTAGTAGCGGTCCTTTTCGTCGGCCGATTTCTTTTCCTGACGTCCGTATGCCTTGCCCTTGATTGCGAATACAGGTTCCCAGTAAGAAGTAGAGTTGTCAAGCTTATACTTGATCTCTGAACTGTATGCCTGTCCGTAGAGCAACGGTCTTGAGCCGTATTGCTCACGTGCCAGATAATCTCCAAGAGAGAAAATATCCTCCGGTGAGTTCTGGTCCATCGGCGGATTGGCGGTAGAACGGATCACGATTACGGCGTATGACGAATAACCGATGGTAAGCATCATGACGCATAGCATGATAGTGTTGAGTATGCTTGCCGATGGCTTGGTCTTGATGGATTTTGAGAACAGGTATACGCCACCTGCAGCCAGAATGACAAGACCAAGTATGATACCTGATGCCTGATGCCCGTAGAATGGAATTCCGGCAAAGGCCATGGTCAGAAGGAAAGAGAGATACATCAGACTTTCCCTGTCTCCGCGGTCAGTCTCATATACGCCCCAGATCAGCAGTGCTGCCAGCAGGATTATGTATATGATGAGGCCGGTATTGAACGGAAGTCCAAGACCGTTTACAAACAGCAGCTCAAACCATCCGCCCACCTTTACGATACCGGGTACGATTCCGTAAAGCACAGCAGCAATAATGACTCCAGACAGGATGAAGGCCAGCAGACCTCCCTTCCATGTGGGGTTTTCAACTTTCTTGAAGTAGTAAACCAGGACGATGGCGGTGATACAAAGCAGGTTGAGCAGGTGTACGCCCACCGAAACGCCTATCAGGTATGCTATCAGTACAAGCCAGCGGGCACTGTGAGGCTGGTCGCTGTTCTCCTCCCACTTAAGAATAAGCCAGAATGTAACGGCTGTGCAGAATGATGAATAAGCATAAACCTCGCCCTCTACGGCACTGAACCAGAAGGTATCGCTCCATGTATATGCCAAAGCACCAACCAGGCCTGAGCCGAATATGGTTATCATCTGCCACATATCGGGAGCCTTGGATCCTGCAACCAGTTTCTTGACCAGCATGGTTATGCTCCAGAATAGGAACATTATGCATAATGCACTCAGCAGAGCCGACATGGTGTTGACCATCATGGCAACCTTGCTGGGGTCATTGGTAAACTGTGAGAACAGATTGGCTGTGAGCATGAATATCGGTGCCCCGGGCGGGTGACCAACTTCCAACTTATAGCCGGTGGTTATGAACTCAGGACAATCCCAGAAGCTGGCGGTAGGTTCAATAGTCATGCAGTAAGTCACTGCGGCTATGATGAACACCATCCATCCGATGACGGTGTTAAGTCTTTTGTAATTCATCACTCTCTCTATTGAGTTAGTTGTCTTTTTGAGCCTCAAAGTTAACCCTTTAAACGTTAATGGCTGCCAATTGACAGTTATTATTTGTTATTGCCGCATTGGCTTACAGGTCCTGACCTATGTCTCTGCGGAAATATTTCTTTTCAAATTCAATCAGGCTGGCACCCTTGAATGACAGCGCCAGAGCCTCCTCCTTATCTTTTCCGTATGAGCTTACTGCTATCACGCGGCCGCCTGCGGTGACCACGTTCCCGTTGGCATCGAAAGCAGTGCCTGCGTGGAACACCACGCTGTCCTTGACCTTATCTATTCCGCTTATCACATATCCCTTGTCATAGTGCTGCGGATATCCGCCGGATACAAGCATCACGCATACGGCCGACCGCGGGTCCTGCTCCAGGGTCTTGGTGTCAAGATTGCCATCGGCCACACCCTTGAACAGCTCGATGATGTCACTCTTGAGGCGAAGCATCACACTCTCAGTCTCAGGATCCCCCATTCGCACGTTATACTCAATCACCTTGGGGTCACCATTCACATTTATCAGACCAAAGAATATGAATCCCTTGTAATCCAGACCCTCCTGAGCCAGACCCTCGACTGTGGGACGTATGATGCGATCCTCAACCTTCTTCATCCACTCCTTTGTGGCAAACGGAACAGGTGATACCGATCCCATGCCGCCAGTGTTCAGGCCGGTGTCATGTTCACCTACACGCTTGTAGTCCTTGGCTTCCGGAAGAATCTTATAGTGCTTGCCGTCAGTCAGTACGAATACGGAGCATTCGATGCCGCTCATGAACTCCTCAATCACCACGCGTGACGAGGCGTTGCCGAACATGCCACCCAGCATCTCCTTCAGCTCCCTCTTCGCTTCATCAAGGGTTGGCAATATCAATACGCCCTTGCCGGCGCAGAGACCATCGGCCTTAAGTACGTAGGGAGCCTTGAGTGTCTCTAAGAATCTGAGCCCCTCCTCCAGGTTCTGGCCTGTGAATGTCTGATATGCTGCAGTGGGTATATTGTGGCGCTGCATGAAACGCTTGGCGAAATCCTTGCTGCCCTCCATCTGTGCTGCATCCTTGGACGGTCCGATGACGGGGATGGCTTTCAGTTCCGCGTCATTCTTGAAGTAGTCATAAATGCCGTTTACCAGAGGATCCTCGGGGCCTACAACCACCATGTTGATATTCTTTTCAAGGACAAATGCCTTTATGGCATCAAAGTCATTAGCCTTTATGGCTACGTTCTCTCCTACGTTTGCGGTGCCGGCATTTCCTGGAGCTATAAACAGTTTATCCAACTGTGGGCTCTGCGCAATCTTCCAGGCCAGAGCGTGCTCACGGCCTCCGCTTCCAAGTAACAGAATCTTCATTTCTTATTGTTTCTGAACGGTTTCTTATCAGTTTTACGGAAAGGCTTGCCGCCGCCTTCACTCTTACGGAAGGGCTTGCCGCCTCCTTCAGTTTTGCGGAACGGTTTCTTTCCCTCAGTCTTGTGGAAGGGTTTGCCTCCCTCGGTTTTTCTGTAGGGTTTATGTTCCTCGGTCTTGTGGAAAGGCTTTCCGCCTTCAGTCTTGCGGAACGGTTTCTCCTCATTGCTGCGTGCCTCCTGCTTTTCGGCCAGACGGGCCTTGTGGCGCAAGGTGCTGCTGCGGCGGGTGGGCAGGTCATCCTTCTTAAGGCGCTTGTCTCCTCCGCGGAAATCATTGTATCGGCCGTCAAATATCTCGTACTTGCGCAGTTCACAGGGCAGGGCTCCGTTAAACAGGGGTATCTTGGCCGATGGTTTGAGGCCTATCTTGTCAAAGCATTCGTAGTGGTAACTGATTATCCAGGCCTCACCGCCTATAAGGGCATGTTTTAGCCGCTCGCCTATCATCTCGTAGAGTCCCAGCAGGTCATCCTCAACCAGACGCTCTCCGTATGGAGGGTTGGTTATTATCACCGTGCGCTCCCTGACCGGCTCAAAGTCCTTGAAGTCACGCTGCTCAAAATGGATGGTATCCAGCAGACCGGCGGCCTTGGCGTTGCGCTTGGCGGTCAGTATGGCCTTGGGGTCCTTGTCATAACCTCTGATGCTGAACTCAAACTCACGCTCCTGAGAGTCATCGTTGTATATCTCCTCAAACAGGTCACGGTCAAAATCCTTCCACTTCTCAAAGGCAAAACTGCTGCGGAACAGGCCGGGAGCCATGTTCTTTGCAATAAGCGCAGCCTCGATGGGAATAGTGCCCGATCCGCACATGGGGTCCACAAAATCACTCTTGCCGTCCCAGCCGGACATCAGTATCATGCCTGCCGCCAGCACCTCATTCAGGGGAGCCTCCATAGCCTCCTGGCGGTAACCGCGCTTGTGGAGTGACTCGCCGCTGCTGTCAAGGGAGAGCGAGCAGTCATCATGTGATATATGGATATGGAACGTGAGGTCCGGATTGGCTACGCTAACGTTGGGACGTTTGCCGTACTTGTCACGGAAATAATCGGCAATGGCATCCTTTACGCGGTACGCCACAAACTTGGAGTGACGGAAATCCTCGCTATAGACCACAGAGTCAACGGCAAAGCTGTCGCTCAGGTCCATATACTTCTCCCAGTCAACCTTGCGGCATATCTCATACACCTCATCGGCGCTGTCGGCCTTGAAGTGCAGGAAAGGTTTAAGTATTCGGATTGCGGTACGCAGATGGAAATTGGCCTTGTACATCAAGGCCTTGTCTCCCTTAAAGGACACCATTCGGTTTCCAATGGCCACCCCATTGGCTCCCAGATCAATAAGTTCTTTTGCAAGAATCTCTTCCAGCCCCTGGAAGGTCTTGGCTATCATTTCAAATTCTGTCATCAGAAACGGGATGATTTCAGCCTGCAAATTTACAAAAAAAGAACAAAAAGAGGAAGGTTCTTTCTTTGTAAAATCTACGATATTAAGGAGAACTTTCTGGGATATAAGTATCGGAAACTACGCGCCTTGCGGCGCTATCCCTCCCATCCCTAATAAGACGCTCTGAAAGACGTGAGTAAACTCCCATCTTCCAGAGCATTTTCTTAGTGACTGGCCCCTCCCGTTCACAAGCCCACGGGCGGCCATGGTTTCCGATACTGATACCCCAAAAAGTTCTGTGCAACAATCAGGTTTTATTACACATCAGGAAACGTTTCGTTATAATGTTATTGATATTTTCTTGCCGGTGTAGGTTACGGTTTTGGATTCTGTCTTCTTTCCGTCCTTGATCAGGATGATGCGGAACTTGCGGTCCTGGATCATTCCGGGGAATGAACCTTGACGGGCTCCTATAGTCAGGCTGTTCTTGCCGTTGTAGCTGAATTCTATGGTTGAACAGGCTCCGTTCTCGTAGTTGTAGTTGTCAAACTCATCCTCGTAGAGGCAGAATGTGCCATTAGCTCCGGCATAGACGCGAATCTCCAGGTCGTCCCAAGGCTTCTCGGTTGAGTACTGTACATCGGGGCCGATGGGCAGGATGGTGCCGGCCTTTACAAAGAGCGGGATGCTCTTGATGTTGACCTCACGCTCTATCTCCTGACCGCCGTTATACAGCTTCATTGTCTCAAAGTCATACCACTTGGTGCCTGCGGGCAGATAGACCTTGGTGCTCTTAGCTTCCATAAAGTCTACATCGCCAATTCCGGCGCGGCTCTTGCTTTGGGCTCTTTCAGGTGTGTATTTGGCCTCAAGGACCGGAGCTACCAGCAGTGAGCGTCCGAACATGAACTCATTGTTGATGTTCCATACGTTGTGGTCATTCCTGAAATCCATCATCAGGGCGCGCTGATAGGTGCCGTTGTTGGCATTGACATCGTGAGCCACAGAGTAGATGTAGGGCAGAAGGCTGTAGCGCATCTTTACGGCGCCCAGCAGGGCATCGAATACGGGCTCGCCGGCCTTACCGTAATGGTAGAGCTCACGCGGAACCTCGGTGCCGTGGCTGCGCATCATGGGGCAGAACACGCCGTACTGCATCCAGCGTACGTAGAGCTCCTGATAGAGCGGGTTGCGGGTGGCGCTGCCGTCCTGTGAGCGTTCGTTATAGCTGTTGGCAAAGAATCCGCCCAGGTCACTGTTGAAGTTGGGATTGCCGGTCAGGGCAAAGTTCAGGCCTGCGGGAATCTGGTTGCGGAGTGAGTTCCAGTTGGACTGCACGTCGCCGGACCAGGTGTTGGAGCCGTAGCGCTGCTGTCCGGCAAATACGGAGCGGGTCAGGATGAGCACACGCTTGTCATTACCGTTCTCCATTGAACGCTGGTTGTCATAGACACCGCCCACTGCCATAAGCGGGAAGGCGTTACGAACCCTGCGCCAGGGACCCATTGCGGTGGGCAGATCCAGGTCTGTCTCCTTAAAGTCCATGTGGTCGGGCTCGGTGGAATCCATCCACCAGCCGTCAATATTAAGGTCATACAGGCGGGTCAGGTGGTTCCAGTAGATGTCACGCGCCTCCTTGCTGTACGGGTCATACGGACGTACCCCCGACGGATAGTCCCTGCGTGGAGGCCAGTCGGTAAGTCCGCTCTGCGGCCAGGTCTCGATATCTATCAGAAGGTTCTTGGGCTCCAGCTCGCGGTAGGGCTTGGTCATGGGGCCGAACGATGACCAGATGGAGATCATCAGTTTGGCGTTCTGGTCATGGATATGCTTGATCCAGCGCTCGGGGTTGCTGAACTCGGGGGCGTTGAACTCCATGGCGTTCCACAGGTAGTTGCTGCCCCAGTACTGCCAGTCCTGGATCATCACGTCTATAGGCACTCCTATTGAGCGGTAGCGGTCCAGCACCTCGGTCAGTTCGGCCGATGACTTGTAACGCTCGCGGCTCTGCATGAATCCGTAGCTCCAAAGCGGGAGCATGGGCACAGTGCCGGTAAGCTGGCGGATACCTGCTATGACACCGTCGGCATCACCACCCCAGATAAAGTAGTAATCCACGCAGCCGGCGTTCTCGGAGGTAAAGTAGAACTTGCCCTCTTCAATGCCTAATGTTGTGGGGGAGTAGTTGTCCCAGAACAGGCCGTATCCCTTGATGGATTGGATGATATTGCAGTAGTCATCGGTGTTGCCCTGAATCATGCGGCGGTAGGTTCCGCTCTTGGCCATCTTGCCGTCCTGCTGAATTCCTATGCCGTACAGAGGCTCATCGGCATCAAGGCTGAATCCCTGGTCAACGGGTATGTCGGCATACTCGGGGCGGGTCATTGCCACGTTGCCGTGACCGTAACCGTTCTCGGAGAGCAGGACCTTACCCTTGCTGTCCATGAACGTGACATCGTTTCCCGATACTTTTACAGTCAGGGCCGGACTCTTGTAAACTTGAGCTCCGTTCTTATCGACTGATTGGGAAACCTTGACCTGTTGCGGCTGCATTGTAACGGACAGACTCTGTTTATTGTTGGGGTTGTCAGGACCTGTCTTGTAGATTCGTACTATGGACGGAGTAAAGAAAGTAACCTGAGTCGTCCAGTTGTCAGGCTCTTGTGCGCTGCAAACGGCGTACAGACCGGTTAGTGCAAAGCAAAGGGTCAGTAATCTTTTCATTATTTCAAATCTATTAAGTTATCAGCTTTTTCAAATACGGGTATGCAGTCCTTTGATACTTCAACGTCTACGTAAGTACCTCCTTTATAGACATAAGGTTTGACCATGATGCCACGCTCTGATGCATTCACCAAGGCATTGAATGAAACCCATTCCTGCCCGTCGCCCGGCAGATATACGCGCATTGTCTTTATGCCGGGCTCGGTTACAGGGCATACCAGCAGTGACGGACCGAACATGAATTCCGTCTGCTGCCTGAGAGCCTCTGTATCATCAGGATAATCAAATACCAGCGGACGCATAATTGTGTAGTTCTCCTCAGTTACCTTTTTGGCGCACTCCAGGATGTAAGGCTGGAGTTTGTAGCGCAGGTCTATCTGCTTGCGGAAGATCTGCTGTGTCTCCTCTGAGTAGTTCCAGGGCTCGGTGCGGCTCATGTAACCGTGTACACGCATGAACGGCAGGAACACGGCTGTCTGAATCCAGCGCAGCATACGCTCCTGATAATCGGCGTCGGTGTACTGGTTACCAGGACGGAAGAATCCGCCTGCATCGTATGTCCACCAGGGCTGGCCAGTGGCCATCAGGTTCAGACCGCCTGCAATCTGACGGCGCAGGGTCTCCCAGTCATTGCCTACGTCACCTGACCAGTTGATGGCACCGTAACGCTGTATTCCGGTAAATCCGCTGCGGGTCAGGATCATCGGGTCGCGGTCGGGCTGATCCTTTATGAGTCCGTTGTAAACGGTATGGTTGACCATGTTGGGGTAGGCGTTGCGGTAGAACTCACCCGGAATCTTACCGCCTGCCACCATACGGCCCTTCAGGTCATCGTTCTCAGGCTCGGTAGCGTCCTGCCACCATGCGTCAATGCCTGTGGGTAACAGCCTCTCGCTGAAGTTCTTCCAGTAGGCTGCGGCTGCATCGGGATTGAAGAAGTCTATCCAGTCTGTTCCCTTTATGTAATAGCCGGCAGCGTTCATCTGACGGCCCACCTCACTGTTCTTGTCAATCTTGGACCATACGGAGAGCATCAGTTTCATGTCCATGCTGTGCAGATCGTCGGTCATGGCCTTGGGATCAGGGTACTTGCCTTCATCAAACTGCATGGCGTTCCAGCCGTACTTGCCCCACCACTGCCAGTCCTGGACAATCACGCTGGTGTGGTAGCCCTCATCCTTAAGGCGGTGGGCATTCTCCAGCAGCTCTCTCTGGCTGTCATAGCGCTCGCGGCAGTGAATGTAACCGAAAGCCCAGTCGGGCATCTGCGGAACCTTACCGGTCAGGTTGCGGTATGAACTTATTATCTCGTCGGCTGTGCCGGCAAATACGGTATAGTCAAGTGCCACTGCTACGGGCGATCTGAATGTGGTTACATTGGTAACCTTGCGTACGCCAACCGAAGGCTTGTCACCGCGTGATCCGCTTACAAACACCTTATGTGTACCCTTGTCCAGATGGGTTATGACCGATGATGTGGGCGGCAGCCATGTGTTGTTGGCATTGATGATGGTATCGCCGTCAATTGAAAGCAGATGCTTGCGGGCCATTGACTGGCCTACATCCAGCAGAATTGAGTAGTCACCGCTCTCCTTAACCTCGATTTCACCGCTGAAATCGTTGAATACGCGACGCTCCCTGACGTTACCGGCGGTACCGGTGGCATTTACTGTCACTGCTGTGCCGTCCGATCCGCCCTGCTGCAGCTCAACCGTAAAGTCCGACGGGTTGTAATCAGTCAGACCGTAGTTGTTCCAAAGTATGCCGTATCCCTTGTTGGATATTATCATGGGGATGGATATCTGGGTGTTGACCTGGGTAAGGCGGCGGGTCAGTCCGCGTATGTTCAGATAGCCGTCCTGGAACTGGCCGGTACCGAAGAGGAACTCATCGG